>NZ_JAUSLW010000200.1 GCF_030645195.1 Phenylobacterium sp.
GCCCCAGGTGATGTTGGTGGGATGGTTGACGATCTCGCCCGACAGATCGTGGATCACGGGGACGACTTCAAGGCTTGGCGTGATGGCTACCACCTTGTTGGCGGCCGGCAGGCAGACCCACAGGTTACCCTCGGCGTCCATGCCAACCCCGTCGGTGTAGCCGAGATCCTCCGCGGGCGGCCGCGGTTCCTCCTGCTGCAGCTTGCCCAGCACCGGGCCGTAGCGTCGGCCGGGGCCCAGGGTGGCGCCCGGCAGAACCGGGAAGGCCATGACGTCGGCGCCGGTGGTCTCGGCGCAGTAGAGGGTCTGCTCGTCCGCCGACAGCGCCATGCCGATGGGAAAATTCAGCCCCTCGCCGACGATGGAGGTCGCGCCGTTGGGGCGCACCACGAAGATGAAGCCGTCGGCGCGTCCGTCCAGGGCCTGGGGCCAGGTCTCGGCATGGGTGGAGTTGGCGCACCAGATGTTCCCGGCGCGGTCCATCACCGGATAGTTGGCGCTGGTGAGCCGCCTGCCGTCCACCTGCGCCACCAGGGTCTCATGCGCGCCTGTGGCGGGGTCGAAGCGCTGGAGAGGCCCCTCCTCCCGGTCATAGATGCCGAAGTTGGCGATCAGGATGCGACCCTCGCGGTCCATGTTGATCCCATTGGGCGCGCCGCCCTTGGGACCCAGCCGCTTGAAGGAGCCGTCGGCGAAAATCTCGGCCACCGCGCACTGGTGGTCCGAGGCGAAGACCCGGCCGTCCCTGCTCACGACGACATCCTCGGGACGGTCGATGCCGACCGCGACCTTGGTCAGGCTCGCGGGCGCGATGGGGGTCAGGGGCATGGGGTTTCCTCGGGCGTTCTTATCTTGCCCGAACTAGGCCCTGCGGCGACGCGTTCGACAAGTCGGCTTGCGGCCTCCGCCGCCGCTCGCTAACACCGGGCCAGCAAAACCGGAGCCCGACCATGGTCGCCATCTACACCATCCTCACCTTCCTCGTGGTGATCTTCGCCCTGAACCGCTTCGAGTTCGGCCGCTTCGACTGATCGATCGCGAATGGCGACGACCCCTCGCGGCGCGGCCCTGGTCACCGGGGGCGCGCGACGTATCGGCCGGGCCCTGGTCCTGGCCTGCGCACGGGCGGGCTATGACGTCGCCATCCATTGCCGGGCCGTCGATGACGACGCCCAGGCCGCCGCGGCCGATGTCCGCAGCCTGGGCCGCAAGGCCTATCTCCATCCCTGCGACCTGCGCCAGGAGGCGGCCGCCGCCCCCATGGTGGGCGACGTCGAGGCCGAGCTTGGCCCCGTCACCCTGCTGGTGAACTGCGCCTCGGTGTTCGAGGAGGACAGCCTGGCCAGCCTGAACCGGGCCTCCTGGGACGCGCACATGGAGACCAATCTGCGCGCGCCGCTGGTCCTGGCCCAGGCCTTCGCCCGCCGGCTGCCGGCCGACCGCAGCGGCCTGATCGTCAACATCCTGGACCAGAGGGTGCTGGCGCCGGGCGCGGACTTCTTTTCCTACACCCTGTCGAAGACCGCGCTGTGGACCGCCACCAAGATGCTGGCCCAGGCGCTGGCGCCGCGCATCCGGGTCAACGGCATCGGACCGGGCCCGACGCTCGCCTCCATCCACCAGGACGCGGCCGCCTTCGCCGCCGAGGTCGCCGCCACCCCGCTGGCCCACGCCGTCGATCCGGCCGAGATAGGCCAGGCCCTGGCCTATCTGATTGACGCAAGGTCGGTGACGGGCCAGATGATCGCTGTCGATTCCGGTCAGCACCTGACCTGAAGGAGCATTGCTTGGCCCTGTCGCCGATCCAGGAGATTCCCGCCGAAACTCAAGCCCAACCCGTGGCCCACGGCCGCATCGTCATGACCAAGATCTTCGTCACGGGACTGAAGATCGACGCCGAGATCGGCGTCTATTCCCACGAGAAGGGAAAGTCCCAGCCCCTCGTCGTCGACGTGGAGCTGGATGTCCCGGCCGCCGGCGCCGAGAAGCTGAGCGACACCGTCAATTACGAGATGGTCGGAGAGGCCGCGCGGTCGATCGCCGCCGAGGGCCATATCGGCCTGGTGGAGGCCTTCGCCGAGCGCCTGGCGCGCGCCTGCCTGCTCGATCCGCGGGTGACGCGGGCGCGGGTCCGGGTGGAGAAGCCCCTGGCGCTCGCCCCCCACGCCGCGGCGGCGGGCGTCGAAATCACGGTCGTCCGCGGCTAAGCCATGGCCATCTCCCACAGCGCCCGGCTCTCGCCCCTGCAGGGTGAGACCGTCTGGACGCTGGAGGACGGCGAGATCGTCGAGCGGCGGGGCAAGCGCGAGCGGCGCTACAGCCTTTCCAAGCTCAAGAGCCTGCGCAGCGCGGAAGGCGGGGCGATCCTGACCTTCGCCCGCGGGCGGCTGACCATCCCGGCGATGAGCTACAGCGCCGGCCTGCGGCCGGAGAACCGCGCGACCTCCTTCAGCGCCTTCATCGGGGCGGTGGCCGGGACCGCGGCGGTGACCACACCCGGCGCGCGGTTCCGCAACGCCGGGACGCCGCTGGCCGAACCGCTGATCTGGGCCATCGGCCTGCTGGGCGCGGGCGCCGTGGCCCTGCTGCTGTTCGCCGCCACGGCCGGCGCCTGGACGCTGGGCGTGGCGCTGGCCGCCCGCCTGGTCTTCGTCCTGATCCTGGCGGCCGGCGCCCTGCCGTGGCTGGACCGGAGCCCCGGAAAGATGGACGCGAATTAAACTGGCGCGGGCGCAAAACAGGGCCACATGATCTTCTGAGACGAGACGAAGAGGAGCCCGTCATGAGTGATCGCGTGGAAATCGGCAGTTCCGGCCTGGCCGAGGACAAGACCCTGCCGGTGGTGTCCTATGTGCTTTACCTGCTGACCTTCGCCAGCGGGTTCACCGTGTTCATCGGGCTGATCATCGCCTATGCGAACCGCGCCACGGCGGGCCCGAAGATGGAGAGCCACTACACCTTCCTGATCCGCACCTTCTGGCTGACCATCGCCTGGGCGATCATCGGGGGCCTGCTGGTCCTGTTCGGCGGGGTGTTCTCGCTGATCCTGGTGGGGGTGCCGTTCCTGATGCTCGGCTTCTTCATCTGCGGGGCGGTGGGAATCTGGTTCGCGGTCCGCTGCGTGCTGGGCCTGATGTACCTGTCGCGGGACGAGGCCTATCCCCGCCCCCTGAACTGGCTGATTTAGAGGCAGATTCCGCGCGCTTCGCCCAAGAAGCGCGCGGATCGGCGCCATCGCCTCCCCTGCGGGTTGCATCGCCTCGACGCCCGCCGCCCCGGGTCCCGAACCTTCACCGGTCGGCGCCGGGGGGGGCGAACGGCCGGGGGAATTCGTATGCTGGGTCGGATCATCGGGATGCTGCTGGGGCTGGCGCTCGGAGGCGTCGCCTACGCCATTCTCACTCCGGGCGGGCTGGAGGGGCGAATTCCCCCGATCCCGCTGGGGGCCTTCGAGACCCTGCGGATGTTCGTGGCCGCCGCCTGCGCGGGCCTGGGCGTCCTGCTGTTCATCGCCGCCCTGATGCCCAAGGGCCCGAGCGGCCCCTCCGGCGGCAAGAAGCGCCGCAAGGGCGGTCCCCCGGTCACCGTCGATTTCACCGCCGACCCGGCGCCGGCGCCCAGCCACGACCATGGCTCCACCCACGCCCGCCACGAACCGGAGGCCACCCTGGTCGCCGAGGCGCCTGAGCCGGTGGCCGAGCCGCCGGCGGCGGAGCCGGTCCCCGAACCGGAGGTCCACTCCGGCGCGCCGCCCGGGGCCCCGGGAGCCTTCGCCGAGGCCAGGCGAGCGCTCCACGACCACACCAGGGCCGAACGCTGGTCAGAAGCCGCCGACATCGTCCGGCGGCTTTCGTCGTTGGCGGGGGACGATGGCGAGCGGCGCGTCGCCGCCCAGGACGCCGGGGACTTCGCCCGCGCCCAAGGCCTGACCGACCAGGCCGCCGAGGCCTATGACGAGGCGCTGGGCCTGGCCCGCCAGATCGGCGATCCGGCGGCGCTGGCCGACGCGCTCACCAATGTCGGGGACGTGGCCTATGAGGAGCACCGGCTGGACGGGGCGGTGGAGGCCTATGAGGAGGCGCTGGCCCTGCGCCGCGGCCTCGTCGAGGCCCGGCCATCGGACGTCGGCGCCAAGCGGGCCCTGACGCTCGCCCTCGAACGCCTGGCCGACGCCCGCGAGGACCGCGGGCATCGGGTCCGCGCGCTCGATCTCTACCGGGAGAGCCTGGACATCTCCGGCGCCCTGGCCTCGGCCGACCCCGTCGCCTACGGCGAGGACCTGGCGGTCACCCGGCGCCGGCTGGCGGAGCTTGAGGCGAAGGTTTCGGTCTAGGCCGCCACCAGCTCGCGGCGGACCATGCGGGCGTAGTCGTCCATCAGGGTCAGGGACAGCTTGCCCGGGGTGAATTTGTACTCGCCGATCTCGGAGACCGGGGTCACCTCGGCGGCCGTCCCCACCACGAAGCATTCGGTGAAGGTGGAGAGCTCCTCCGGCTTGATGTGCCGCTCGACGATCTCCACGCCCTTGGAGCGGGCGAGCGCGATCACCGACTGGCGGGTGAGGCCGTTCAGGAAGCAGTCGGGGGTGGGGGTGTGGAGCACCCCGTCCTTGACGAAGAAGACGTTGGAGCCGGTGCTCTCGGCCACATAGCCACGATAGTCGAGCATCATGGCGTCGGTGTAGCCGGCCTTCTCCGCGGCGTGCTTGGAGATGGTGCAGATCATGTAGAGGCCCGTCGCCTTGGCGTGGACCGGCTCGGTCTCCGGCGAGGGACGCTTGTACTTGGCCCAGCACATGCGGATGCCCTTGGCGCGTTCCTCGGGCTTGAAGTAGCTCGGCCAGTCCCAGACGGCGATGGCCACGTGGATCTTGGTGTTCTGCGCCGAGACCCCGATCATTTCCGAGCCGCGCCAGGCGATGGGGCGCAGATAGGCGTCGGTCAGGCCGTTCTTGGCGCAGGTGTCCTTGCAGGCCTGATCGATCTCGGCCACCGTGAACGGGATTTCGAAGTCGAGGATCTCCGCCGACTTGAACAGACGCTGCGTATGCTCGGTCAGCTTGTAGATCTCCCCGCCGTACATCCGCTCGCCTTCGAACACCGCCGAGGCGTAATGGAGCCCATGGGTCAGTACGTGCACCTTCGCCTCGCGCCAGGGCGTGAACTGGCCGTCGAGCCAGATCCATCCGTCGCGGTCGTCGAAGGGAACGAGAGACATGGGAAGGAGACCTCCTATGGGGAACGCCTCCTTACAAACCCCCGCGCCTGCGACGTCAAACAAAATGGGACAGGCCGATGAGCGCCGTGGCCGATCCGAGACTGGTGCTGCGCGACGAGGAGCTGGACGCGGGCCTTGAGCTGATGATGCTGGCGGAGGCCTCGCTGTGGGCGGCGGTGGACGCCGGCCTGGAGGCCGAGGACGCGGGGCTGGGCCGCTCCCACTGGCGGGCGGCCTTCCTGCTGAAGCGCCGGCCGGGCCTGGGAGTCCAGGAGCTGGCCCACATCACCAGCCTGTCCAAGCAGGCCGCCAGCCGGGTGCTGAGCGACCTGGAGGCCAAGGGCCTGGCGGAAAAAGCCCAAGGCGAGCTGGACGGCCGCCGCCGGGCGGTGAGCCTGACGGCGGCCGGCGCGGCCTTCGAGGGCCGCATCGCCGAGCGGCTGCGCGGCCAGCTGGCGCGGGCCTATCGCACGGGCGGACTGGACGGGGTGACCGGAACGCGGCGTATCCTGGCCGCGCTCGCCGGCGGGCGCACCAAGACAGGGACTTTGGGCTGATGGCGATGACCGAGACCCAGGCCGGGGAACGCCACCTGCTGGTGGTGGACGACGACGACCGCATCCGCGAGCTCTTGAAGGAATACCTGGCCCGAGCCGGCTTCCGGGTCACCGCCGCGCCCGGCGGGGCCGCGGCGCGCAAGCTGATGGAGACGCTCGACTTCGACCTGGCGGTGTTCGACGTGATGATGCCCGGCGAGGACGGGTTCTCTCTGACCAAGTGGCTGAGGGAGCGCAAGGGGACGGCCGGGCGCACCCCGGTGCTGATGCTGACGGCCCGCGGCCTGCCGGAGGACCGGATCGAGGGGCTGAAGCTCGGGGCCGACGACTATCTGAACAAGCCCTTCGAACCCGAGGAGCTGCTGTTGCGCATCGAGGCGATCCTGCGCCGGGCCCAAGGGCGGCCGGGGTCGACCGCAAACGGGGCGATATCGCTGGGGCGCTGCAGGTTCGACCTGGAGCGCGGGGAGCTCACCTGCGACGGCGCGCCGGTGCGGCTGACCGAGGCCGAGGTGGCGCTGCTCAAGCGTCTGGCCCGCAGTCCGCACGAGCCGGTGGACCGGCTGGAGCTGGCCCGCGAGACGGTGGACCCCTCCGGCCGGGCGGTGGACGTGCAGGTCACCCGCCTGCGCCGCAAGATCGAGACCGATCCCAAGACCCCGCGCTACCTGCAGACCGTGCGCGGGGTGGGCTATCTGCTGGCGCCCGACTGATGCGCCTGCGCCTCTCGCCGGTCCGGATGCAGCGGCTGATCAAGCGCAGCCTGCCCACCACCCTGTTCGGCCGCTCCCTGCTGATCATCATCCTGCCGGTGGCCCTGATGCAGGTGGCCGTCACCTGGGTGTTCTTCGACGCCCACTGGCAGGCGGTGACCAGCCGGCTGTCGGAGGGCCTGGCCGGCGACGTGGCCTGGGCGGTGGAGAGCTATCAGGACGACCCCACCCCCGAGAGCTTCGCCCGCATCGCCGACCGGGCCGAGCGGTCGATGAGCCTGTCCCTGGCCTTCCAGACCGGCCGCACCCTGCCGGTCAGCCGCCGGCCCGCCCTGTTCGCCGTGGTGGACCGCTCCCTGGAGAAGGCCCTGGCCGGCCGGATCGACGCCCCCTTCTGGTTCGATACGACCCGCTACCCCGCCTATGTCGACATCCGGGTGCAGACCCTCCAGGGGGTGATGCGGGTGCTGGCGCCGCGGGACCGGGCCATCGCCACCCAGGGCCACATCTTCGTCCTCTGGATGACGGTGGCGACCCTGCTGCTCACCGCCATCTCCATCCTGTTCATCCGCAACCAGGTGCGCGCCATCGAGCGGCTGGCCTCGGCGGCCGACGACTTCGGGCGCGGGGTGGAGGTTCCGTTCTTCAAGCCCACGGGGGCGCGAGAGGTGCGGCAGGCGGCCCAGGCCTTCCTGGCCATGAAGGCGCGCATCCAGCGGCATCTGGACCAGCGCACCGCCCTACTGGCCTCCGTCAGCCACGACCTGCGCACCCCGCTCACCCGCCTGAAGCTGGAACTGGCGCTGGCCGAGCCCACCAAGCGGACCGGGGAGATGAAGCGCGATCTCTCCGAGATGGAGCACATGATCGACGAATACCTGGCCTTCGCCCGCGGCGAGGGGGGCGAGGGCGTGGAGAGCGTGCGGCTGCGCAGCCTGATCGAGGAGGTCAGCGAAGGCGCGGTGCGGGCCGGCGCCCAGGTCAGCGTCACCGCCGAGGCCGAACTGACCGCCAGCGTGCGGCCCAATGCGCTCAAGCGAGCGCTCTCCAACCTGGTGATGAACGCCGCCGTCCATGGGGAGCACATCGTCGTCAACGCCCAGGCCCGGACCGGCGGCGGGGTGGAGATCACGGTGGACGACGACGGGCCGGGCATTCCCGAGAACCGCTACGAGGAGGCCTTCAAGGCCTTCAGCCGCCTGGACGAGGCCCGCAACCAGAACGACAAGGGGGTGGGCCTGGGCCTGGCCATCGCCCGCGACGTCGCCCGCGGCCATGGCGGGGACGTGACCCTGGCCCGCTCGCCGATGGGTGGGCTTCGCGCCATCGTCAGACTGCCAGGATAGAGTCTTGGGTTCAGAGCGCTGTTCAGCCTCCGTTCAGGCGGTCATGGTTCAGCTGGGAAATACGGAGACACCGCCATGAAGCTCGCCCATCTCGCCTCCGCCGCAGCGCTTTGCCTGCTGACCGCCACCGCCGCCCAGGCCGCCGACCCGGTGATGGGGGACTGGCTGACCCAGGGCGGTTCGGCCAAGGTCCGCGTCGCCCCCTGCGCGGCCGACGCTGGCAAGGCCTGCGGGACCATCGTCTGGATGAAGAACCCCAAGGACAAGGCCGGAGGTCCGCAGAAGGACGCCAACAATCCCGACCCGGCCCAGCGGGCCCGCACGGTGCTGGGCCTGCAGCTGATCCGCGACTTCAAGCCGGCCGGGCCCGGCAGGTGGGCCGGCGGCAAGATCTACGACCCCGGCAGCGGCAAGACCTACGGCTCCAAGCTCAGCGCCATGCCCAATGGCGCCCTGAAGGTGGAGGGCTGCATCGGCCCGATCTGCCAGGCCCAGACCTGGACGCGCTAGATCACGTTCGTATTCTAGTTTTTTGCTTGGAGCGGGATGCGGGCGGAAAACCGGTTCCCACTTTTCCTCATCCCACTCAGAAGTAGTCGCTCAGCACGAGGGTCTTGGTCGAGCCGTCGGCGAGGGTCACCCCGATCTTCGTTCCCGCCGGCAGGATCTTCAGGGACTGGATCTGCTCCTGGCTGAGCGGCTTGCCGTTGAAGGCCGCCAGGTTGTCGCCGGTCTTGAAGCCGGCGGCCTCGGCGGGCGAGCCAGGCGCCACCATCAGCACCTTGGCCACCGCGCCATCCATGCGGGCCACGAAGCCCGAGCGGTCCTTCGGGAAGGGCGTGTCGGCGGCGTGGGCGACGGGCTTCAGCCACAGGCGGTCGTGGGCGTAGTCGGTGTAGAGGTGGAAACGGCTGAGCACCGGCAGGCCGATATTGCCCAGGGTCCGGGCGCTGTCGACCGAGGAGCCGTCACTGCCCGGGAAGGTGGCCGGCACGTCGTGGAAGGTGACGCCCCCGAAGGTGATGGCCTTGACGGTGGCCACGTCACGGGTCCTCACGCCCCCCACCGCGCCCGAGAGGGTCTTGGACACCTTCCGGCCGTCGGTGAGCAGGCCGGTGCGAGCCACATAGTCGGAAAAGACGATCAGCGGCGATCCATTGCCGATGTCGAAGTCCATCAGCACGGGTGGCTTGCCTTCGATGGAGACCGGTACGGCCCGCAGGCCGCCAGAAGGGGAGGCCGCGACCGGGACGGCGCCCGCCGGAGGGCGGAAGCCGGAGGGTTCGTGGAAGGCGATGGTGCGGCCCTCGAAGTCCAGGTCCACCACCAGCTCGTTCATGACCTCCTTGCCCAGGATCACCGGGATCGGCCGGCCGATCAGCTTCTCGATGGGGCCCATGTCGATCAGGGCCACGGTGAGGTTCTTCAGCACCACCCCGCCAAGGTCGATATCGACGCCCCCGGCCAGCTCCGCGGCCTCGCCACCGCCGGTGCCCGAGGCCCAGACCGCAGCGCCGGGCTTGATTCCGGCCTTTTCCGCCCAGGCCTTGTCCAGCACCGAGGCCTCGGCGCCGGAGTCCAGCAGGACGTGGGTCTCGATTCCCTGCACCTTGGCCGGGATGTAGATGCGCGAGCCGAGATAGAACTCGAAGCCCAGCGCCTGGCTGACCTTGGCCGCGCCGGTGAACGCGTACAGGCGCTTGGCCGCCGGGCGCTTCCAGACGGCGGCGGCGGCGCGTCGACCGACCTCCACGGCGCGGAAGTCCATGGTCACCGGCTGGGGATCGTCCTGGGTCTGGCGAATCTCCCGGAAGGGCATGCGCACCGCGTCCACCATCCGCCAGTCGGCGTAGCGGGTCAGGGTCGTGGCCTTGTTCTCGGTCACCCGGGCGGCGCCCAGCGCCCCGGTGGCGGGATCGATCAGCAGATCGTATCTATCGGGGCCCTCGAAGCTGAGCCGGACCACCGCGTAGGTCACCCCGTCCAGGGTCTCGGCGGGCGCGAGGGTCACGCGCGCGCCGTCGGCGCCGCGCAGAACATCATCGAAGGCCAGGGCGGCGCGGCGGCGCGCGGCGGCGATCTCCTGCGGCGGCAGGGCCTCCACCTGGCCACTGAGGGTCACGGTCCAGGAGTCACCCGGGCTGACGCTCTCGTCGGTGCGCAGCACGCCCAGCGCGGCGGCTTCGCGGGTGCGGTCCGGCGAGATCCAGCGCTCCACCGGGCCGGAATAGGCGCCGTAGGTCGCCTGGCCCACCATATGGACGGTGGTGGCCTTCTCGAAGGCGGCCCCGCCGCGCCAGGCGACGTAGCGGTCGATGACCGGGTCGGCCGGAGCGGCCCGGGCGGCGCCGGTCAGCATGATCGCGGCGGCGCCGGCCAGCAGCATGGCTTTCATCTGAAACTCCCCTCTTGAGCGGCCAGATACGCGGGCTCCCAGGGTTTGGGTCCAGTGAAACTTTGGACAGGCTTAGAGCGTGACAGCCTGAAGTGAATCCCGGTTCAGACGCCCGTCACGCTCCAAACATAAGAGGGCGAGCCCGTTCATCCGTTTCAGATGAGTCCCTCTGAAACCGACAGGCTCTAGGCGCCTAGCTCCCTGGACCGCCGCACGGCCGCGGCCACCGCATCGCGCAGCAGGGGCGTGAGGCCGCCCTCCCCCATCAAGACCTCCAGGGCCGCCTGGGTGGTGCCGCCGGGCGAGGTGACCTGGCGGCGAAGTTCGGCCGGCTCCTCACCGCTCTCCGCCAACAGGGCCGCGGCGCCGGCGATGGTGGACCGGGCCAGGCGCTGGGCGGCCTCCAAGGGCAGACCCGCCGCCGCGCCGCCGGCCTCGAGGGCCTCGATGAACGCATAGAGATAGGCCGGGGCCGAACCCGACACGGCGGTGGCCGCGTGCATCAGCTCCTCGTCGTCGAGGTCCACCACCGTGCCCACGGGACCGAACAGGGCGTGCGCCCGGGCGCGCGCCTGGGCCTCGGCGGCGTAGATGCTGGTGGTCCCCTGGCCGATGGCCACCGCCGTGGTGGGCATGACCCGAGCGACCTTGCGGCCGAAGGCGGCGGCGATGTCGGCCGAGCGCACCCCGGCGGCGACGGAGACGATCACGGCGTCGGGATGGAGCAGGCCGGCCACCTCGGCGGCGGTCTCGCACCAGAGCTGCGGCTTGACCGACAGCAGCACGGTCCGGGCCTGCGCCAGGGCGGCGTCCGGCGGATTGAGCCGCGCCCCCTCGCGGGCCACGGCGTGGGCCAGCTCGGTCGGGTGGGGATCGCGCAGGATCAGGTCGGCCGGGGAAAAGGCCTCGGCCTTGCGCCAGCCCTGGATCAGGGCGCCGCCCATGCGGCCCGCGCCCAGGATCAGAATGGGGGTCATGTCGCTCTCCAGGCGTCAGGGAGGGCGCACCCTAGGCGATGACGCGGGCCAAGTCAGCTTGGCGCAAGGAGTCGGATTTGCGCACTAGGCGCGCCGGGCGGCGGTTGCTACGAAGACATGCTCCAAGGTTACAAAGAACCTCGCCAGCATGAACAACCTTCGTTCCCCGCCCCAATCCTGTGTAGCGAGCGGATCACTACCTGTGGGTGTTGTCCTGCGTGAGCTTCAGTATCATGCAGACGATCGCGGCAATCTGTCGGAAATCTACCGTCAGGAATGGCATTCCGATATTCGGTTGTCCCAGTGGAATGTTTCCCATTGCGTGAATAATTCCCTCCGCGGCGTTCACCTGCACTTGAAGCACACCGACTACCTGGTGGTGCTGTCGGGACGGTTCGTCTTCGGTCTGCGTGACCTCCGCCGCGACAGCGAGAGCTTCGGGCGGACCGCCATGCTGGACCTCACCGGCGGCGCCCTGCTGATCCCGCCGGGGGTCGCCCACGGATTCCACTGCGTCGCCGAGGGGACCCTGGTCTATGGCCTGAGCCACAGCTGGGACCTTGAGGACGACCTGGCGTGCCGCTGGGACGATCCCGACCACGGCCTGGTCTTCCCGGCGACGGACCCGATCCTGTCGGCGCGGGACCGGGACGCCGGCGGCTTTGACGACCTGCTGACCCGGTTCGAGGAAATGCCGAGGTGAGGATCGGGCTGGTGGGCTGCGGCTACTGGGGCCGCAACATCCTGCGCGACCTGAGGACCCTGGGCTGCGAGGTCGATGTCGCCGAGCCGGGCGGCGCCTATCCCATCGAGGGCGCGCGCACCGTGGTGAGCGGGCTCAAGGCCCTGGATCCCGGCCTCGACGGCTATGTGGTGGCCACGCCCTCCCCGACCCATGCGCAGGTGATCCTCGCCCTGGCCCCGCGGGGGCGGCCGATCTTCTGCGAGAAGCCGCTGACCACCGACGCCGCCGCCGCCCAGGGCCTGGCCGAGACCCTGGGCGACCGGCTCTTCGTCATGCACAAGTGGGCCTATCATGGCGGGGTCCAGGCCCTGGCGGCCCTGGCCCGCAGCGGCGAGCTGGGGCCGGCGCAGGGGGTGTTCACGCGGCGCCTGCAATGGGGCAAGCCGGCCGCGGGGGCCGATGCTGTCTGGGAACTGGCGATCCACGACCTGACCATCATCCAGGCCATCCTGGGGGAGCTGCCGCCGGTGGCCGCGGCCCGGGCGGTGCTGCGGGGCGACCAGATGGAGGGGATCGTGGCCACCCTGGGCGACGCGCCCTTCGCCCACCTCGAGGTGGGCGCCTGCTGGCCGGGGACCGAGCGCAAGGTCCGGGTGATGTTCCGCGACGGCCTGGCCATGCTGGACGATCCCCTGGCCGACCACATCGGCCTGGTCCGCGGCGGGGCGCCGGCCGGGGAACGGCGCGACCCGGAGACCCTGGAACGCCGGCCTATCGACACCGAGTGGCCGCTGATCAAGGAACTGCGGACCTTCGTCGCGCACCTGAAGGGCGGCCCGCCGCCGCCCACCGACGCCCGGGCCGGGGCGGCGGTGGTCGCGGCCCTGCAGGCCCTGCGCGAGGCGGCGCTGGCCGCGCGATGACGCCCCGCTTCACCATCCTGCTGCCCGTCCACCGCCCGCCGGTCCTGCTGCCCTACGCCGTGGAGACGGTGTTGGGGCAGTCGGAGACCGACTGGGAGCTGTTCATCATCTGCGACGGGGCGCCCGAGGCCACCGTCCAGGCGGCGCGGGCCTTCGCGGCCGCCGATCCCCGCATCACCGCCTGCGTCTTCGACAAGGGCGAACGGCTCGGGGAAGGCCATCGGCACGAGGTGCTGAAGGCGGCGCGGGGGGAGTTCGTCTGCCAGATCGCCGACGACGACCTGTGGCTGCGCCATCACCTGCGGGAGATCGCCGCCCTGCTGGCGACCGCGGAGTTCGGAAACCTCACCGCCATCCAGGTCCATCCCGACCGCCCCTGGACCCACGCGGCCTATCGGCTGGGGGAGCCGGCGGTGCGCGAACGCATGCGGCGCGAGAGGTTCAACTTCTTCGGGCCCAGCGACGCCGGCTACCGGTTGTCGACCTACCGGCGGCTGCCGGAGGGCTGGGCGCCGGCCCCGCCGGACCTCTGGACCGACCTGCACATGTGGCGGAAATTCCTGGCCCTCGATCCCATCGCCGCCGACTCGCGGATGACCATCCAGACGATCCACATGGCCGACGCCCTGAGGGGCGGCATGGACCTGGCCGCGCGGGAGGCCGAGACCCTCAAATGGATCGAACGCGTCCGCCGCGGCCTGCGCTTCCACCTGACGATCGAGGAGGGCCCCGAGGGGCCGCGCATCACCGACGGCAGACTGGCCTACGACGAGGTTTAGGCCTCGCCGACCGTGTCGAACATGCAGGCGGCGATGGCCTCGGCGGGCGACTTGCCGCCGTGGGCCATGAAGTCGAAGGCCGGGTAGAAGCGGTCGGCGCCTTCCATGGCCACGTCGATCATGGCCGCGGCCTGGGCGAGCGTCGGGCGCTCGCCGGTCATCAGGGCCATGGCGTGGCGGAAGACGATCTCGCCGTCGTCCCAGACCTCGAAGTGGCCGAGCCAGACGCGCTGGTTGACCGTCGAGACCAACTCGAAGGCCGCGGCGCGTTGTTCCGGCCGGACCTGGATATCCACCGACAGGCAGAGCTGCAGGCAGTCGGCCTCCGGCCGCCAGGCGAACCAGAGCTCGTAGTCCTTCCAGTCACCGGCCAGGGTGAAGGCCAGGTCGCCCTCTTCGGTGCGGTCGAACTGGAGGTTCTCGGCTTGCAGAACATGCTCAACGACATCGAGCGGGTCGTGGGCGAGCAGGACGTCTTCGTCAGACAGAGGCGTGTCCATAAGACCCGTGGTCCTTTCGCGTACGGCGACCGGAGGAGCGAGCGCGCCCCGAATCGCCTGCGATCTTGAAACTAATCTGGTTCGCGGGCGCCCTGTCACCGGCTTCTTCCGGCGGGCGAGCCACATTCGTGTGTTCCGGTCGATTTGCCGCAGATCAGGCCTTCTTCGCGGCCTTCTTCGGCGCGCCCGCGCCCTTCAGCGTGGCGATCTCCGCGCGCAGGGCGACGATCTCCGCCTTCAGGGCGTCGAACTCGTCGCGCCGGATCAGGTCGAGCTCGGCGACGATGCGGTCGGCCTGGGCTCGGAACGCGGCCTTGGCCTCTTCGCCGGCGCTCTGGGCGAGGCCCATGGCGGCTCCGGTCAGCTTGGCCATCTCGTCGAGGAAGGGGTTCTGGGTCTGCATGCCTCCTTATATGGGATCGGAGGGGATGAAAGCCACGGGGTTTCCGTCTAAACCGCGAGGACATCTTTTCGGAGCGCCCTGGCCTTGCCCTTCCCGGACATCGACCCCGTCCTGATACAAATCGGCCCCTTCGCCATCCGCTGGTACGCCCTGGCCTATGTGGCCGGCATCCTGATCGGCTGGCGCTACATCACCGGCCTGACCAAGACCGAGCGCCTGTGGCCCCTGCGCGGGGCGCCTGCGAGCCCCGCCCAGATCGACGACCTGATCCTGTGGCTGACCCTGGGGATCATCGTCGGCGGCCGTCTGGGCCACGTCCTCTTCTACACCCCGTCCATGATCACCGAAGAGCCGCTGGAGGTGTTCAAGACCTGGAAGGGTGGGATGAGCTTCCACGGCGGGGTGCTGGGCGTGCTGGTGGCGTCCCTGCTGTTCGCGCGGGTCAACAAGGTCGACGTCTTCCGCCTGGGCGACGTGATCACCGCCGCCGCGCCGATCGGCCTGTTCTTCGGACGCATCGCCAACTTCATCAATGGCGAGCTCTGGGGACGGCCCACCGACGTCCCATGGGCTGTGGTCTTCCCCGGCGCCGGGGTCATGCCCCGGCACCCGAGCCAGATCTATGAGGCCCTGCTGGAGGGCCTGCTGCTGTTCGTCATCCTGCGGATCGCCACCCATCGCGGCAAGCTGCTGAACCGGCGCGGCGTCGTGGCGGGCCTGTTCTTCCTCGGCTACGCGATCTGCCGGATCGCGCTGGAGAATGTTCGCGAGCCGGACGTCGGCATGCCCGAATTCCCTTTCGGCCTGACCATGGGGATGATGCTGTCGATCCCGATGGCCCTGGGAGGCGCCTGGCTGATCTGGCGCGGGATGAGCGAGCCCCTGCCCGAGCCCGAAATCGGTCTCGAGGCGCAGGTCGAAGAGGTCGTGGAGGGCGAACCGCCGGAGCGCGACCCGTTCAAGATCGAAGCCGATGGGCCTGCGTGACCGGCTGATCGCCCAGGTCCGCGAGAGCGGGCCGATGAGCGTGGCCCAGTACATGACCGCCTGCCTGCACGATCCGCGGGACGGCTACTACGCCACGCGGCCGGCCCTGGGGGCGGACGGCGATTTCATCACCGCCCCCCTGGTCAGCCAGATGTTCGGCGAGCTGATCGGCCTGTGGGCGGTGGCCTGCTGGGAACGGCTGGGCCGGCCCTCGCCGGTCTATCTGGTGGAGATGGGCCCGGGCGACGGGACCCTGATGGACGACATGCTGCGGGCCGCGCGCCTGGCGCCGGCCTTCGGCGCCGCGGCGGAGGTCTGGCTGGTGGAGACCTCGCAGCCCCTGGCGGCCCGACAGAAGGCGCTGCTGGGGGACGGGGTGCGGTGGGCGTCCTCCCTCGGCGAGATCCCGGCCGGCGCGCCGATGCTGCTGATCGCCAACGAACTGCTGGACTGCCTGCCGCCACGCCAGTTCGTTCGCGCCCCCAGGGGCTGGGCCGAGCGGATGGTGGGGCTGAACGACGCCGGCGACCTGGCCTTCGGCCTCTCCGCCGCGCCCCTGGGCGCCACCCTGCCCGAGGCGCCGGTGGGATCGGTGGTGGAGCATTCCCCGGCCCAGGAAGCCCTGGGATCGGAGATCGGGGCGCGGATCGCCGCCGACGGCGGGGCGGCCCTGCTGATCGACTATGGCCGCGACGCGCCGGGCTTCGGCGACACCCTCCAGGCCCTGCGCCGGCACGTGAAGGAAGATCCCCTGGCGAGCCCCGGCGAGGCCGACCTGACGGCGCATGCCGACTTTCCCGCCGTCCTGGCCGCCGCCGCGCGCGAAGGGGCGGCCACCGCGCCGATCCTGACCCAGGGCGAGTTCCTGGTGCGGCTGGGGATCGGGGCGCGGGCCGAGGCCCTGACCGCCGCGCGGCCCGACCGCAGCGAGACGATCGAGCGGCAGCTGGAGCGGCTGGTGTCGCCCGATCAGATGGGTGAGCTGTTCAAGGCCGCCTGCATCCATAGTCCGGGCCTAGTCCCGCCCGGCTTCGAGTCCTGACATGAACGTGCTGACCTCGCCCCTGCTGGACCTGCCCGGCGTCCGCCACGGCTTCTTCACCCGCAGGGGCGGGGTCTCCACCGGCATCTATGAGAGCCTGAACGTCGGACGCGGCTCGGCCGACGAACCCGCCGACGTGGCGGAGAACCGGCGCCGGGCCGCCGGGCATTTCGGCTTGCCGGTCACAGCCCTCTCCACCTGCTACCAGATCCACTCAGCCACGGCCCTGACGGCCGACCGGCCTTGGGGCGACGAGCGGCCACAGGGAGACTCGGTGGTCACCGCCTCGCCCGGGGTGCTGTGCGGGGCGCTGGCCGCCGACTGCGCGCCCATCCTGATCGCCGACCCCGAGGCCCGCGTGGTGGCCGCCGCCCACGCCGGCTGGAGGGGCGCCCTCACCGGGATCGCCGAGGCGACCGTCGCGGCCATGACGGGCCAGGGCGCCGAGCCGTCGCGGATGGTCGCGGTGGTGGGCCCCTGCATAGGTCAGGCCTCCTACGAGGTCGGCGTGGAGTTCCTGGCCGCCTTCACGGCCATGGACGCCGCCCACGAGCGGTTCTTCGCCCGCGGCGACACGCCGGAGAAGCGGATGTTCGACCTGCCGGGCTTCGTCGTCTCGCGCCTCAAGGCCGCCGGGGTGGGGACGGCGGAGTGGATCGGGCGCGACACCTGCGCCGAGGAAGACCAGTTCTTTTCCAACCGCCGCGCCTTCAAACGCGGGGAATCCGACTTCGGGCGCCTGCTCTCGGCCATAAGCCTCGATTGAATCGCCGCCGGGCCTTGCCGCTGGCGGTCCGCCTGATACAAGCCCGCGCATCTGGCGAGGCATTGCGGGGATTTTGATGAAGCTGCTGGCTGGCAACTCCAATCGAACGCTTGCCGAGGCCGTCGCCTCCCATCTCGACCTGCCGTTGACCAAGGCCCAGGTGAAGCGGTTCGCCGACAATGAGGTCTGGGTGACCATCGACGAGAACGTCCGCGGCGAGGACGTCTTCGTGCTGCAGTCCACCAGCTACCCGACCAACGACAACCTGATGGAGCTGCTGATCTGCATCGATGCGCTGAGACGCGCCTCGGCCAAGCGGATTACCGCGGTCATGCCCTATTTCGGCTACGCCCGGCAGGACCGGAAGACCGGCGGCCGCACGCCGATCTCCGCCAAGCTGGTCTCCAACCTGATCGAGCGGGCCGGCGCCGACCGGGTGCTGACCATGGATCTGCACTCCGGCCAGATCCAGGGCTTCTTCGACATTCCCACCGACAACCTGCTCTCGGCGCCGTTGCTGGCCAACGACATCAAGGAAAACTACGAAAAGACCAACGAGCTGATGATCGTCTCCCCCGACGTGGGCGGGGTGGTCCGGGCGCTCGCCGTCGCCAGCCGTCTGAACGCCGAACTCGCCATCGTCGACAAGCGCCGCTCGGGTCCGGGCAAGAGCGAGGTGGCCAACATCATCGGCGACGTCTCGGGACGCCGCTGCATCCTGTTCGACGACATCATCGATGGCGGCGGCACCCTGTGCAACGCCGCCCAGGCCCTGGTGGACGGCGGGGCCACCGAGGTCTCGGCCTATGTCACCCATGGGGTGCTGTCGGGCGCGGCCATCGACCGGGTCAACGCCTCGATCCTCAAGGAGCTGGTGATGACCGACTCCATCGCCGCCCCCGACCGCGCCAGCGACAAGTCCAAGCTGCGTTACGTGAGCTGCGACAAGCTGCTGGGCGAGGCCATCCGCCGCATCGCCAACGAAGAGTCGGTGTCGAAGCTCTTCGACTGACGGTTGTCGTCGGGCTTCAACAGCTTCCCGGCACGCGAATTGCTTTGAGACTCTGGCGAAGGCCAAGCTTGGTTAAGCGCCGTTAAGGATACGCGGTCACATTCTCGCCCGCGCATCTGTGTTAGTCTCGCGTGCTCGTATTTCTGGGGAAGCTTCAGGATGACCTCTGCCCTTCGCGTGTCCGGCACGCTGGCCGCTCTGGCGTTCGCGGCCCTGCTGTCGGCCTGTTCGCAGCCTGCGCCCCCGCCCCCGGCCCCCCCGCCGCCCGCGGTGAGCCTGTCGCCCAAGCTCATCGAGCAGGCGGCCGCCTATCGCTATTACATGAGCCACGTCAGCGCGATCACGCCGGACTTCGCCGACGGCGACAGCATCGCCAAGGCCGTGGCCGTGGGCGCCTCCTATGAGCCCAAGCAGCTGCAGCGCGGGGCCACGGCCTACGCCGCCGTCGTCGCCCTGCAGGACCCCGCCTTCCTGGCCGGCGTCCGCACCTACGCCGTCAACGCCGACCAGCGCCGCGAAGTGGTGGCCGCGATCCTGAAGGACCCGGCCTATGTGGTGGCCATCTCGGGTTCGGCCAGCGCCGCGGGCCTGGTGAAGGCCGCGCTCGGCAACGAGGGCCAGCAGCTCTATGACGCCGGCAAGGCGGTCAAGCAGTCGGCCTACGACATCCAGAAGCAGAAGTGGTCGAAGTCTGACGTCCTCAACCGCGAGCTGCGCCTGTCCCAGGCCAAGACTCTCTCGGCGACCCCGGTGGTGGGCGACCTCAACGAGACCGCCCGCCTGCAGCAGGTCGCCCTCGGCGCCGCGCCGCTGGGCCTCACCGCCGAGC
This sequence comes from Phenylobacterium sp., assembly GCF_030645195.1. Taxonomy (GTDB): domain Bacteria; phylum Pseudomonadota; class Alphaproteobacteria; order Caulobacterales; family Caulobacteraceae; genus Phenylobacterium. The sequence continues at coordinate 19,132 of NZ_JAUSLW010000200.1, forward strand.
CGGCGACCCCGCCCTACAGCCCCATCGTGATCCGCGGCCTGGCCGTGGCGGCCCTGGCCGCCCTGGGCGAAGGCGGCGACGCCAATGTCGACACCCTGATGGCGGTGATGGCTGAGTCCAACATCGCCTTCTGCATGAACATGGCCAAGCTGAACCTCTACCAGTGCCTGGCGGTCTCCAAGCCGCACTACGAGGACGTCTTCTGCCTGGGCCAGCACATCATGATGGACACCGGGCGGTGCGTGATTAAGGCGTCAGGGAACACTGAGCCCTACGAGGCGAAGTTCATTCCGAAGATCAGGGTCGCCGAGGGCGACACGGGCTACAAGGTCACTCCGGCGAAGACGCCGATCAAGGCCGCCACCAAGAAGCGCTAAATCATCTCGTCCCGCCCGTTGCCACGGGCGGGCGATTTGTGTATTTACGCCCACCTTTCGACCCCAGGAGGGTCGTCCGTCGCCGCGCGGGACTTTCGCGCGGCGGTTTCGTTTTGAGGCAAGGCCATGGCCGATATCATTCTGAATGTTGAAGTGCGCGATCGTACGGGCACGGGTGGCGCGCGTGAAACCCGCCGTGCGGGCATGGTCCCCGGCGTGCTTTACGGCGGCGCCAAGGATCCAGTCGCCATCGCGGTGAAGGCCAACGAGTTCCGCAAGGCGCTCCACACGGGCAAGCTGCTGGGCCACCTGGTGACCCTGAAGTACGGCGACGAGACCCAACCGGTCATCGCCAAGGCCGTCGACATGCACCCCGTCAACGACGAGCCGGTCCACTTCGACCTGTACCGCGTCGACGAGCACCAGCTCATCAAGATCAACGTGCCGGTGCACTTCAAGAATCACGAGGCCTCTCCGGGCCTCAAGAAGGGCGGCACGCTCAATATCGTGCGTCACGACGTCGAGCTGGCCTGCCCCGCCGACCACATCCCCGAAGAACTGATCTTCGACCTCACCGGTCTGGAGATCGGCGACACCATCCGCATGTCGGCCTTCACCCTGCCGGAAGGCGTCAAGCCGGGCGCCAATCGCGACTTCGTGGTCGCCACCCTGGCCGGTTCGTCCGCCTCGGCCTCGGCTGACGCCGCCACCGACGACGCCGCCGCCGCCGCGGCCACCACCACCGTCTAGGTCGGACGGCCCCTTCGGGGGCCGGACCGCGCCGCCTCTCCTGCGGAGGGGCGGCCGCCCCGGTGACGCTCAGGAGGGCCCATGCTGATCCTCGCGGGCCAAGGCAATCCCGGCGCCCAATACGCCAAGAACCGCCACAACATCGGCTTCATCGCCGTGGACGAGATCGCCAAGCGCTGGCGGTTCGGACCCGAGCGCTCCAAGTTCTCCGGCCTCGCCCGCGAGGGCGAGATCGACACGCCGGCCGGGCCGGTCAAGGCCCTGATCCTCAAGCCCCAGACCTTCTACAACGAGAGCGGCCGCTCGGTGGCCGCGGCCATGAAGTTCTACAAGGCGACCCCGGCCGACGTGGTGCTGTTCTATGACGAGATCGACCTGGCCCCCGGCCGCTTCCGGATGAAGACCGGCGGCGGGGCGGCGGGCAACAACGGGGTCCGCTCGGTCACCGCCCATATCGGCGCCGACTTCCGCCGCGCCCGGCTGGGCGTCGGCCATCCCGGACACCCCGAGAAGGTCCAGGGCCACGTGCTCTCGGACTTCCACAAGGTGGAGCACCCCTGGGTCATCGACCTGCTGAAGGCCGTCGCCGAGGCCGCCCCCCTGCTGGCCGCCGGCGAGGACGACAAGTACCAGACCGAGGTCCTGCGCCTGGCCCCCGCCGACAAGGGCGACACCCGTCAGGCCCGCAGCCGCGGCGACGAGTGACTGGAATTGGTTTGGGGGCGGCAGACGTGCTAGGTCGCGGCCTCGTTTAGGAAATCGGACTCCCCATGGCCCTGAAAGTCGCGATCGTCGGCCTGCCCAACGTCGGCAAATCGACCCTGTTCAACGCGCTGACCCAGACCGCGTCGGCCCAGGCGGCCAACTATCCCTTCTGCACCATCGAGCCCAACACCGGCGACGTGGCGGTGCCCGAGCCGCGCCTTGACGCCCTGGCCGCCGTCATCCCGTCCAAGGAGATCATCCCCGCGCGGATCAACTTCGTGGACATCGCCGGCCTGGTGCGTGGCGCGTCCAAGGGGGAAGGCCTGGGCAACCAGTTTCTGGCCAATATCCGCGATTGCGACGCCGTGGCCTTCGTCGCCCGCTGCTTCATCGACGACGACATCACCCACGTGGAGGGCAAGGTCGATCCGCTCTCCGACCTGGAGACCATCGAGACCGAACTGATGCTCGCCGACCTGGAGAGCCTGGAGAAGCGGGTCAACAACCTGGAGAAGCGGGCCAAGGCCGGCGACAAGGAAAGCGCTACGACCCTGCGCCTGGTGCAGCTGGCCCTGACCGAACTGAACGCCGGCCGCCCGGCCCGCAAGGCCGTGGTTCCGGCCGAGGACGAGAAGGCCTGGCGCATGCTGCAGCTGCTGACCTCCAAGCCCGCCCTCTATGTCTCCAATGTCGATGAGGGCTCGGCCGCCGACGGCAACGATATGTCCAGGCTGGTGGCCGAGCGCGCCGCCCGCGACGGCGCCGACCACGTGGCCATCTCCGCCCAGATCGAGAGCGAGATCGCCATGCTGGACGCCGATGAGCGCGCCGAATTCCTGGAGACCCTGGGCCTCAGCGAGCCTGGCCTGAACAAGCTGATCCGCGAGGCCTATCACCTGCTGGGCCTGCAGACCTACTTCACCGTCGGCCCCAAGGAAGCCCGCGCCTGGACGATCCACAAGGGCGACACCGCCCCGCAGGCGGCCGGCGTGATCCACACCGACTTCGAGAAGGGCTTCATCCGCGCCGAGACCATCGCCTATGAGGACTATGTCGGCCTCAAGGGCGAAGCCGGGGCCCGCGAGGCCGGGAAATTCCGCCAGGAAGGCAAGGAATACGTCGTCCGCGACGGCGACGTGCTGAACTTCCGCTTCAACGTCTGAGGCGGGCGCTCGGGGGCGATCCCGGCCCTAGCTGAGAATCTCCAGGCCGTGCTTCTGGACAATGGTCAACAGTTTGAGCGCCGCGCCGCTGGGCCTTTTCGCGCCGGTCTCCCACTTCTCCACCGTGCTTTCGCTGGTGTTGAGATAGCGGGCGAAGACCGGCTGGCTGACATGGCAACTCTCGCGCAACCGCTTGATCTGCGCGGGCTCGATCATCGGTGGAGCGGTGAGGCAGGTCGCATCGAAGTCCCGCATCGTCATCTTGTCGATTGTGCCAGCCAGATGCATCCCGGAGACCGCGTCGTGGATCGCCTCAAAGGCGTCGCTCTTAAACTTGCGCTTGGTCGTCATGACAGATCTCCACAATCGCCTCGGCCTTTAGCTCCATGTCGATCTCCACCTCCGTCTTCGCGGCGTAGAGCCCGGCCAGCTTGCGGAAGGCCTGCAATTCATCATCGTCGATATTCGCCCGGTCCTTCTTCGCGAAGAGATAGGCGTAAACCCAATATCTTCGGCCCTTGGCCAGGATGATGCTGCGGCTTCGGTTCTTGTCGAGGCGCTTCTTGAACACCCCTCCACCCAGGTCATCGGCCTGGCCCGCCATCGCCGCCCGCACCGCCGCGCAGAGTTCACCGTCCTCGATCCGCGCCTTCCTGGCGGCCTTGGTGAACCAAGCCGTCCTGAAGACCCGCGCGCCTTCCGCGATCTCGGCCATGGGAGACATGTAGCACTCGGTACTACCGTTTTCAACGGGTCGATATTCTCCCTGCGCCCTGGACATCCCCGCCCACCGGCCTATCTCAGACGACAAAATCGGGAGGGACGAGATGGGCGACTATTCCAAGCTTAGGGGGGCCGACGGCTTCGAGTTCGCGGTCTATCGCGCCGCGCCCAAGGGCGAGCGCAAGGGCGGGGTGGTGGTGATCCAGGAGATCTTCGGGATCGACGAACACATCGCCCGCGACGTCGACCGCTGGGCCGACCTCGGCTACGAGGCCATAGCCCCTTCCCTCTACGACCGCCGTGAGCCGGGCTTCACCGCCGGCCACGATCCGGCCGGGCTGACGGCGGGGGTCACCCATGCCCGCGCCACCCCGCTCGATCAGGCGCTCTCCGACGTCGACGCCTGCCGCGCGGCCCTGGCGGGCGCCGGCAAGGTGTTCGTGGTGGGCTATTGCTATGGCGGGTCGCTCACCTGGCTGGCCGCCTGCCAGCTGGACGGCTTCGCGGCCGGCTCCAGCTATTATGGCAGCCTGGTCCAGGCCAACGCCGACAAGACCCCCAGGTGCCCGGTCATCCTGCATCTGGGCCGCAAGGACGCCGGCATCCCCGCCGACGACGTCAAGGCCGCCGTCCAGGCGCACAATCCCGGCGTGGCGGTCTACATCTACGAGGACGCCGGCCACGGGTTCAACAACGAGGACCCCGAGCGGCTGAACCAGGCCAGCGCCGATCTCGCCCGCCAGCGCACCCTCGACCTCTTCGCGGGCGCCTGAGCGCCGTGGGCGAGACCATCCGCCTGAAGAGCGGCTTCGACGGCTTCGAGCTGGCCGCCTATCACGCGCCGGTTTCCGACGCGCGGCGGGGGGGGCTGGTGCTGATCCAGGAGATCTTCGGGGTCACCGACCACATCCGCGAACTGGCCGACGGTTTCGCCGAAGACGGCTACGAAGTGATCGCGCCCAGCTTCTACGACCGCATCGAGCCGGGCTTCGAGGCTGACTATAGCCCAGACGCCATCGCCAAGGGGGTCAGGTACTCCACCGAGACCCCCTGGGACCAGGTGGCCGGCGACCTCCAGGCGGCCATCGACGCGCTCTCGCCCGCAGTCTTCGTCACCGGCTTCTGCTGGGGCGGGGCGGCGACCTGGCTGGCGGCCTGCCGCTGCACCGGCATCTCGGCGGCCTCGGCCTTCTATGGCCGCCGCATCAGCGAGCTGGTGGACGAGACGCCCAAGGTCCCCACCATCGCGCACTTCGGCCGTCACGACGCCTCCATCCCGATGGAGAAGGTCGAGGAGATTCGAGAGGCCCACCCCGACGTGCCCGTCCACGTCTATGACGCGGGCCATGGCTTCGTCTCCGACCGCCGCGCCGACTATCACCCCGACGCCGCCCGCCTGGCCCGCCTGCGCACCCTGCAGCTGTTCATGAACAACGGCGGCGGGCGCGGAGAGATGTAGGGATTCTATTCCTCGATCCGCTTGCGGGCCTCGGGGTCGCGTTCCAGCCAGCGGACCAGGACCGACTGTGCCGCCAGGATGCCGATGCCGGCGGCGTAGCCCGCGAAGACGGCGGTGGGATAGCGCCCGCCCGTGGCCACCGCGGCCACCTGCCAGTAGATGAAGCCGGCCGCGGCGATCAGCAGCCCGACCCCGGTCAGCACCGAGACCGCGGTCTGGCCGAAGCCCGCCACGAAACTCATCCAGACATAGCGGGCCAGCCCCCGCCTCAGCGGCAGGATCAGCAGTGGCAGGGCGAAGCTGGCCAGGGCCGCGCCGGCCGGCCAGACCAGGGCGTGGCGGGCGATGAGCGCGCCCCCGCCCGGCAGGACGCTGAAGGCGTGGATCACGGCCCCGGCATAGATCAGGGCCGAGGCGGCGACGGCCACGTCCTGCATGCGCCGAAAATCGCGCCAGGCCTTGGTGAAGGCCATCTAGCGCCCCGGCGCCGTGACGGGGACGGAGGAGCAGGCGGGACGCGAACCGGACATGGCGCATTTATCGCCGAGGGCGCGCGGCTTGGCTATGGTCGGGGACCTTCCCTCCGGGATTAGCCCTTGAAGCCCGCCCTGATCCTCGCCGCGCTGAGCCTCGCCCCGACGCCCGCCCGCGCGGCGGGCTGCTGGTTCGAGCACGGGGTGGTGGTGGTCCCCGCCCAGGTCGCCGGGGTGGCCGGCGACTACATCCTCGACACCGGCGCGCCCGCCACCCTGCTGCACGAGACCCGGGCCCAGATGGAGGGCCAGGCCGGGACCGCCCTGCGGGGCGAGGTGCGGGTCGCGGGCCTGCGCCTCGCCGACCGGCCCGTCGCCGTGGCCGACCTCGATGCGCGCACCTACGCCTTCCCCACCCCCATCGCCGGGGTGATCGGCGCCGACGTCCTGGCGGGCCAGGTGGTGGACGTCAGCTTCGCCCCTTGCCGGGTGGAGATCCTGGCGCCGGGGCGCGCGTCCAGCTTCCGGTCCGACAAGATCCTGGCGATGCGGCTGAACGGTGGCCTTCCGACGGTCATGGGCGCCGTCGCCGACGGCCCCAGGACGGCCGCAGGCGGCTTTGTGGCCTCCACCGGCCTCGACGCCCCCGTCCGCCTCGACGGGGCCCTGGCGGGCGTCCCAGGGGCCAGGGCGGAGGATGTTGCGCCCTACGGCCCGCGCCGGGCCCGCCTGCGGGCCCTGTCCCTGGCCGGAGAGCTGTTCGAGAACCTGCCGGTGGGGCTGACGCCGCCCGTCGAGGGCGCCGTGGGGGCGGTCGGCGCGCCGGTCCTGGCGCGCTGGCGCCTGAGGTTCGACTTCGCGCGCGGCCGCCTGCTGCTGAAGCGGCCCTAACCGGCCGGCGCGATCCCTGCCCAGGTGACGAGGAACTCCGGCAGGAACGGCAGGATGTTGATGGCGGCGTGCAGCAGGACCACCAGCAGCAGGCTGCGGGTGCGCGCCCAGACCACGCCGAGCATCAGGGCCAGGGGCGAGAGGGAGGCGATGGTGAAGGCGACGACCTGCAGGAGGTCGGTGGAGTAGCCGTCGTCCCCCGGCGCGCCGCGCAGATAGAGGCCCGGGACGTGGGCCACGGCGAAGAGCAGCGCGCCGAGCACCACCGCGCCGGTCTCGCTGCGCAGCACCGCGGCCAGGCGGGTCTGAAGCACGGCGCGGAACAGGAACTCCTCCGACAGGCCGGCCTCCAGGGCGACCCACACGAAGGCGGCCGGGACCGCCCAGGCCAGGACCTGGACCGGAGCCTCCAGGGCGGCGATCTGCTTGAGGCTGGGGCTGACCACGCTGAGCAGGGCGATGAAGATGGCGCCCATGACGATGAGGGTCGGCCAGAACCCCTTGCGGGCCAGGCCGGTTGAGAACAGCGGGGCCAGTTTGGCGCCCAGCAGGGCCAGCAGCAGGGCCGGCGCCACGACGTGGACCGCCAGCTTGACCCCCAGCACCACCAGCTCCTTGGTCTGGCCCTCGGGCAGGGAATCCTTGAGCGTCCCCATGCCCCAGCCGAGGAAGCCCAGGGCGTAGACCGCCAGGAAAATCAGCACGGCGGCCAGTTCGAGCCCCGGCCTGCGGACCGGGACGGGCGGCGGCGCGGCCTTGCGGGTCAGGACCCAGGCCAGGCCCGACAGCGCGATCCCGAAGATCCCCAGGGAGACCAGCGGGAAGGTCCAGTCAGCCTGACGATAGAAGAGATATGCGAAGGCGGCGCCCCAGAGGCCCGCATAAAGCGCCAAATATGCAAGGGCGCGTCCGCGCCCGGTCCCAGTAGCCACTATGCCCGCCCCCTTGGATTGAAACTCCAGGCTGCTATCGGCTGGCGCGAAGGCGCGGGCAACTTAGCGATTCGTCATGACCTCCAGGACAGGAACGAAAAAGGCCCCGGCTTGCGCCGGGGCCTTGGATCGTCTTGCGCAGGCGCCGACCCTAGAGCACATCAGGCGGAAGTGGATACCGGTCCGCCGCCCGACGTGCTCTAAATTATTGAATCTAGACCCTTCTTCCCGTTTCAGATGGATCCATCTGAAACGGTCAGGGTCTAGTGGGCGACGTTGCGCCAGATGCGGCGGTAGCTGACGAACAGCAGGCCCGCGAACACCAGCAGGTAGATCATGGCGGCGACGCCGAACTGCTTGCGCTCGGTCTGCTTGGGCTCCGAGGCCCAGGCCAGGAAGGCGACGACGTCCTTGGCCTGCTGGTCGACGGTGGACTTGGTCCCGTCGTCGAAGCTCACCTTGTCGGCCTCCAGGGGCGGCGTCATGGCGATGAAGCCGCCTTTCGGAACGTGGCCCTTGCCCTTGTAGAAGGCGCTGACGTCGCCGGGCATGTAGGGGTTGTAGAACTGGTTCGGCGGCACTTCGAGCCCGGCCGGCGGGGTCCCGTAGCCGGTCAGGATCGAATAGACGTACTGCGGCCCTTGCGCCCGGGCCTTGATCATCACCGAGAGGTCCGGCGGCAGGGCGCCGCCGTTCGAGGCCCGCGCCGCCGCCTCGTTGGCGAACGGGCTCGGGAACTTGTCGGCGGAGGTGGCCTGACGCTGAACGACGTCACCGGTCTCGGAGTCGATATCGTTGACCTGATAGTCCTTGGCGATCGCCTTGACCGTCGGGTTGTCGTTGGCGCTGACGCCCTCGACATAGAAGGGACCGCCCTTCTGGCCGAGGTTGCGGAAGCTCATCAGGTCCATGGCGTGGCAGGCCGAGCAGACCTCCCGATAGACCTTGTAGCCCCGCTGGACCTGGGCCTGGTCGAACTTGCCGAACGGCCCCTCGAAACTCCAGTGGACGTCCTTGGGCGCTTCGGGCCCGGCCGAGGCGAGCGCCGGACCGGCGACGAAAGCGAGCCCGAACGCCGCGAGAATGAAACCTTTGCGCAGCATCTGAGGCTCAGCCCCTCTTTTCAGGCGAAGCCGCGGCGCCGGCGGGCGCGTTGGCGGGGAGCACCGGCGCGGAGATCGATTCCGGCTGGGGCAGCGGTGTCTCGGTGAGGCCCAGGATCGGCAGGACGACCAGGAAGTAGGAGAAGTAGTAGGCCGTCGCGACGCGGGAGAGCCAGACCATCGAGTTCAGGTCGGCGTCGAGCAGCTGGAAGGTCGACAGGCCGGGGATCACCGGATCGTCGGGCAGGCGACCGCCGCAGAAGCCCAGCACCAGGCAGGCCAGGACGAAGAGGCCGAAGTAGAGCTTGGCCGTCGGCCGGTAGCGCATGGAGCGCACCTTGGAGGTATCGAGCCATGGCAGGACGAACAGCATGGCGATGGCGCCGAACATCATCAGAACGCCGGCCAGCTTGTCCGGCACCGCCCGCAGGATCGCGTAGAAGGGCAGGAAGTACCATTCGGGAACGATGTGGGCCGGGGTCACCAGCGGGTTGGCGGGAACATAGTTCACCGCGTCGCCCAAGGCGTTGGGGATGAAGAACACGAAGGCGGCGAACATCAGCAGGAAGACCGAAATCGCGAAGCCGTCCTTCACCGTATAGTACGGGTGGAAGGGAACGGTGTCCTCCTTGGACTTCACGTTCACGCCGGTGGGGTTGCCGTTGCCGGGCACGTGCAGCGCCCAGATGTGCAGGATCACCACGCCGGCGATCATGAACGGCAGCAGGAAGTGCAGCGAGAAGAAGCGGTTCAGGGTGGGGTTATCCACCGCGAACCCGCCCCACAGCCAGGTGGTGATGGACTCGCCCACGATCGGCAGGGCGCCGAACAGGTTGGTGATCACCACCGCGCCGTGGAAGCTCATCTGGCCCCAGGGCAGGACGTAGCCCATGAAGGCCGTGGCCATCATCAGCAGGTAGATCACGCAGCCGAGAATCCACAGCACTTCGCGCGGGGCCTTGTAGGACCCGTAATAGAGGCCGCGGAACATGTGAATGTAGACCGCGATGAAGAACATCGAGGCCCCGTTGGAGTGCATGTAGCGCACCAGCCAGCCGTAGTTCACGTCGCGCATGATGCGCTCGACGGAGTTGAAGGCGTAGTCCACGTGCGGGACATAGTGCATGGCCAGCACGATGCCGGTCACGATCTGGATGCCCAGGCAGACCGCCAGGATGCCGCCGAAAGTCCACCAGTAGTTGAGGTTCTTCGGGGTCGGGAAGTCGATCACGCTGTCGTACGCCAGGCGCACGATCGGCAGGCGGGTGTCGAGCCAGCGCTCGAAGCCGGTCTTCGGCTCGTAGTTTGAATGTCCGCTCATCGTCCTCAGCCCACCTTGACCTTGGTGTCCGACAGGAAGGCGTAGTCCGGCACCGCCAGGTTCTTCGGCGCGGGACCTTTCCGGATTCGGCCGGAGGTGTCGTAGTGCGAGCCGTGGCAGGGGCAGAACCAGCCGCCGTACTCACCGCCCCCGAAGGTCGGCACGCACCCGAGGTGGGTGCAGGTGCCCACCAGGATCAGCCACTGGGCCTTGCCCGGCTTGTGGCGTTCCTCGTCGGTCTGCGGATCGCGCAGGTCGGCGTGGTCATCCTTGATGGCCGCGGCGATTTCCGCCCCGGTCCGGTTGCGGATGAACAGCGGCTTGCCGCGCCACTTGATGGTGACCTGCTGGCCGGCTTCCACCTTTGTCAGGTCGAATTCCACCGAGGCGAGGGCGAGGGTGTCGCCGGCCGGGTTCATCTGGTCGATGAACGGCCAGGCAAGCGCCCCAACCGCGCCCACGGCCATGACGGCCGCGGCGATATGAATGAAATCACGCCGGTTCGGGTCTTCGCCCGCGGCATGAGGATCGGGATTTGCGCCCACGACGGTGTCGGCCACCTTAAAGCTACCCTTCGTTTGCGGTCGCGGCCTTGCGCCGAGACCCGTCTTCGACCTTTCCAGACGCTCTGGTAAAGGCCTCTCGGAACCCAATGCTGGAGCAGGCCGATATCCCGGAAAGACCAGTGACCGCGCGTTGCGGTCGCCCCTTCCGTGATTCGCGCCAAGCCCCGGCCAATCCCGTGGCTGGATCGCTTAGAATGCTGCTGGCGCTTTTTCAACCGGACATTCCGCAAAACCTTGGGGCGGCCCTTCGTCTTGGCGCCTGTCTGGGGGTCGGAGTCCACGTCATTGAGCCCTGTGGCTTCCCGCTTTCCGACCGCGCGATCCGCCGCGCGGCCATGGATTACGGCGAACCGGGCGAAGTGACGCGGCACGCCGGATGGGCCGATTTTGCACAAAATAAGCCCGGAAGGATCGTTCTGTTCACAACCAAGGGCGCTTTGCCCCTGAGCGACTTCGTCTTCCAGCCCGACGACGTGCTGCTGTTCGGACGCGAAAGCGCCGGCGTTCCCGACGAGGTTCACGAGAGCGCCGACGCGCGGGTTTATATTCCGCTCGTGCCAGGCATGCGGTCGCTGAATGTCACGGTCTCGGCGGCGATCGGCCTTTCGGAGGCGTTGCGCCAGACCGGTCAATTTCCTAAGCCAGCGCCATGACGAGCCTGCCGCAAGAGATCCAAGACCGCCGCGCCCGCGCCAAGGAATGGTTCGAAGACCTGCAATTGCGCATCTTCGCCGAACTGGAGCAGCTGGAGGAGGAGGCCCCGCCCGAACTCTATCCGGAGGAGCCCGGCCGATTCGACCAGCGGCCCTGGACCCGGGAGACCGGCGTCGGCGGCGGGATCGGCGGCCACTTCAAGGGCCGGCTGTTCGAGAAGGCCGGGGTCCACACCTCGGCGGCTGCGAGCCGCTTCTCGCCGGAGATGGCCGCCCAGATGCCCGGCGCCGACAAGGACCCATCCTATGTCTCGGCCAGCATCAGCCTGATCATCCATCCGCGCTCGCCGCGGGTGCCCACCGTCCACATGAACACCCGCTTCCTGTCGACCGCCGAGAGCTGGTTCGGCGGCGGGGCCGACCTGACCCCCATGGTGGACGAGCAGCGCAGCCAGGAGGCCGACGACGCGGTGCTCTTCCACACCGCCATGAAGGCGGCCTGCGACGCCTTCGATCCGGAGTGGCACGGCAAGTACAAGGCCTGGTGCGACGAATATTTCTACCTGCCGCACCGCAAGGAGACCCGCGGGGTCGGGGGTATCTTCTACGACCGGCACAATTCCGGCGATTTCGAGAAGGACTTCGCCTTCACCCGCGCCGTCGGCGAGGCCTTCCTTGAGGTCTATCCGAAGATCGTGCGCCACCGGATGAGCGAGCCCTGGACCGAGCAGGACCGCATGGAGCAGTTGGTCCGCCGCGGCCGCTACGTGGAGTTCAATCTGCTCTACGACCGCGGCACGATGTTCGGCCTCAAGGCCGGCGGCAATATCGACACCATCCTGTCCTCCATGCCGCCGCTCGTAGCCTGGCTCTGACCCGGAGGCGCCCGTGACCGGCCCCAGCCTTGTCGAACGCCTGGGATACGGATCCGGCGAGCGGCTGCTGATCGTCAACTGCGACGACCTGGGCTCCAGCGAGGCCGCCAACCGGGCCACCGCCGAGGCCTTCGCCTTCGGGATCGCCACCAGCGCCACCCTGATGGTCCCCTGCCCCTGGGCCCTGGACGGCCTGGAGCGCTGCGCGGGCGCCGACATCGGGGTGCACCTAACACTCACGGCGGAGTATCCCGGCTATCGGTGGCGCTCGCTGACCGGAGCGGCCTCCCTGCACGATGACCAGGGCTACATGCCCACCACCGCCGAGGCCGTCTGGGCCCAGGCCCGGCTGGAGGACGTGGCCGCCGAGTGCCGGGCCCAGATCGACCAGGCCCTGGCCTGGGGCGTCGACGTGACCCATCTCGACGCCCACATGGGCACGATGCAGATCGACCCGCGCTACTTCGCCCTCTTCGTCGAGCTGGCCGCCGACTACGACCTGCCGATGCGGATGTTCGGGGTCGGCGCCGAGCGGCAGCTGGGTTTCCCGGGCCGCGCCCAGGCGAGCGCCGCGGGACGGCTCTATCCCGACCACTTCGTCAGCCTGTGGGGCCTGCCCGCCCGCGAGGTGTTCGCCGACAGCCTGGCGCGCCTGCGGCCGGGCGTGACCGAGATCTACCTGCATCCGGTGGAGGACGGCCCCGAGCTGCGGGGCTACGACAGGACCCACGCCGAGATCCGCATCAAGGACCGCGCCTGTCTCCTCGATCCGACCCTGAAGGCGCAGGTGGAGGTCGCCGGCGCCAGGCTGATCAGCTTCCGCCCCCTGCGCGACCTGCAGCGACAGGCCGCCTGATGGCCCAGATCCGCCCCTTCGCCCCGGAGGACCTCGACAGCCTCTACGAGGTCTGCCTGAGGACCGGGGACAGCGGCCAGGACGCCACAAGCCTTTACCGCGACAGGCGCCTGCTGGGCGCCATCTACGCCGCCCCCTATGGCCGCCTGAACCCGAACCTGGCCTTCGTGGTGGAGGATGACGGGGCGGTGGTGGGCTACATCGTCGGCACGGCGGACACTCGGAGCTTCGAGGCCCTGCTGGAGGACCGCTGGTGGCCGGTGCTGCGGGCCGCCCACCCCGATCCCCAAGGGGTCCCTTGGGTCGAGCGGACGCCGGACCAGCACCTGGAGCGCCTGTTCCACAAGCCGGCCCTCACACCCGACAGCCTGGTGGGCCCCTACCCCGCCCACCTGCACATCAACCTGCTGCCGAACCTGCAGGGCCAGGGGATGGGCCAGCGCCTGATCGACACCTGGCTGGGCGCCGCCAGGGCCGCCGGCGCGCCCGGCGTCCACCTGGGCGTCAGCGAGGCCAATACCCGCGCCCAGCGCTTCTACGACACCTACGGCTTCCGCCGATTCGAGGCGCAGGCGACGCCGGGGACGATCTGGATGGTCACCGACCTCTGAGTCGGCCTTTGCATCGAAGCCTGAAAGATATACATCTTCACACGTATATCTTTGGAGATGCGCCATGCAGGTCGCCAAATGGGGCAACAGCCTCGCCGTGCGGTTGCCCAGCGCCGTCGTGGAGGCCCTGGACCTGAAGGCTGGGGACGACATCGTGATCAGCGTCACCGACGCCCGCCATTTCGAGATCGCCAAGTCGCCGTCCCGGACGGAGCTCCTGGCGCGCCTGCGCAAGTATCGCGGGTTGATGCCGGCCGGTTTCCGGTTCGACCGGCTGGACGCCAATGAGCGCGGCTAGGGCGTTCTTCGACACCAATGTCCTGCTGTATCTGCTGTCGGACGACGCCAGGGCGGATCGAGCGGAAAACCTGCTGGCGGCGGGCGGCGTCATCAGCGTCCAGGTGCTCAACGAGTTCGCCGCCGTCGCCTCGCGGAAGTTCAAGGCGCCCTGGCCGGCGATCCGCGAAAGCCTGCAGATCCTGAGCGCGACCCTGGAGGTGGAGCCGATGACGCTGGACACCCACCAGCGGGGCGTGGCGATCGCCGAGCGCTATCAGTTCAACCTCTATGACGGACTGATCCTCGCCGCCGCGCAGCTGGCGGGCTGCGAGGTGGTCTATTCGGAAGACATGCAGGCGGGCCTGAGGATCGAGGGCGCGCCGACGATCCTCAATCCCTTCAGGGCCTAGACGACCGGCTTCATCGCCCCGGCCGCGGCCTTGAGGTCACGGCTCGGCGCCTTCACGCCGCCCGGCGCGGGGCACTTGGCGCCGGTGTCGATCCAGGCCTGGATCAGCTCGCCGAGCTGCGCCTGGGTCCCGGGCGCGGCGGTGCGGCCCAGGCCCGGGTTCCAGCCCCAGGCCACCAGTTCGTCCTGGGCCATGTGCGCCTGGATCTGGACGAGCGTCCGGCCGCCGTTGCGGGCCGGGTCCTTGAGCTGGGCGCAGATCTCGCCCAGCGACTTCCCCTGCCAGGCCATCTCGGCGGGGGCCAGCGCCCACTTGGGATTACCCGGGATGGTGACGATGTGGGTCCCGCCCACCCAGACGTTCTTGGCCGTATGGCAGGCCGCGCAGCGCAGCCCCTCCCCGTGCCCGTCCGGGCCGCGGGAGACCACTGGCATATGGGGATGGCGGTCGTCGCCCTGCACGGGGCGGTCCACCGGGTGGCAGTTGGAACAGCGCGGGTGGGTGATCACCTTGCCGGCCTCCTGGAAGAGGGCGACGGAGCGGGCGTTCTTGTCGGCGATACGGCTGAAGGACGCCGCGGGCTTGAGGGAGGTCCGCTGCGCCATCTCCGCCAGGACCGCGGCGGCGGTCTGGCTGGGGACGGTCTGGGCCTGGGCGCCGAAGGTGGCGGCGGCGAGACCGGCCGCGCCGACGAGGGCGAGAACGACGGCGCTGGCGTGGCGCACGAGAGACTTCCTGGGCCGGCGCGGGGGAGGCGCGCCGCAGCCCAGAACGTCAGGGTCGGCGAAGCGTTGCCTGCGCCAGGAAGCGCGCGATCCAGCCGCCGACTCGGGAACGGTCGTCGGGCTGCTCGAACGAGAGGATCGCCCGGTCGGCCTCCTCGTCGGTGTAGCGGGTCCCGCGCCGGGCCTCGATCAGGGCCCGGGCATAGGCCGGCTCGAACTCCGGATGCAACTGCAGGGAGATGGCTGGCTGGTCGTCATAGGCCAGCATGCCCAGGGGCGTGAACCCGCTGCCGGCCAGCACCGTGGCCCCCGGCGGCGGCTCCACCACCTGGTCCTGGTGCGAGGCCGGAATGGTCAGGCGCGGGGCGTCCATCCAGGCCTGGGGCGCCTGGACCTCGTAGCGGTGCAGGCCGACGCCCCAGCCCTTGGGGGACTTGATCACCTTGCCGCCGAAGGCCTGGGCCATGATCTGGTGACCGAAACAGATCCCCACCATCGGCGTCCCCCTGGCCGCGCGCAGGAAGTCCGACAGGGGCGCGATCCAGGGCAGCGGGTCATAGACCCCGGCCGAGGAGCCGGTGACGATATAGGCCTCGCAGGCCTGGGCGGTGGCGGGCAGCGCCCCGGCCTGGACGTCGAAGGTCGTGTAGTGGTGCGTCTGCGGCCCCAGCAGGGCGCGGAACATGGCGGGATAGTCGCCGAACTGGTCGACGCCGGGGGGCGGCGCGCCGGTCTCGAGGATCCCCAGCCTCAATAGGCCATGCCCTGGGCCACGGCCTTCAGCTTCTCGATGGCGGAGAACTTGTCGTCGAGGAAGTCGTGGTCGACCCACCAGTCCTCCACCTCGCGCAGCACCTGGCCCACCATGGGGCCCTTGGGCACGCCGGAATGGATCACGTCGTCGCCGGTCAGCGGGAAGGTCGGCGGCGACCAGCTTTCGGCGAGCGCCAGCAGGCCCCGCCACTGGTGGGTGGCCGCGGTGCGGCCCGACTTGGCCCAGGCCAGCTTCACCCGGTCGGTGAAGGCCCGCAGGCCGATGGCGTAGACCGCCCGCCGGGTCTCCCGGGGGCTCATCCAGCTGGTGATGCGCGGAGTCTTGCCCATGGCCGCCACCAGCCGGTCGCGAACCTCGTTGGACAGGCGCAGGCGTTCGGCGATCTGGGCGGCGCCCACCTGGTCCTCGGGGATCAGGGTGGCCAGGCGTAGGATGGGGTCGTTCTCGAACAGCTGGTCGGTCTCGATCTCAACCAGCATGTTGAAGGCGGTCAGGTCCGTGGCGCAGGGCAGGACGGCGCCCAGCACCCCGGCCTGGGCCATCAAGGCCAGGGCCGGGCGCGGCTCCTCGGCGGCCAGCAGCTTGGTGAGCTCCTTGGCGGTGCGCTCGGCCGGACGGCCCGACAGAGTCTCCTTCAGGGCCCTGCAGGCGGCCAGGGCCTTCTCGTCGGCCTCGCCCTTGCCATACCAGGCCAGGAACCGGAAGAAGCGCAGGATGCGCAGATAGTCCTCGCGGATGCGGGTCATGGCGTCGCCCACGAAGACGATGCGCCCGGCCTTGCCGTCCGCGACCCCACGGCCGGTGGGATCAAACAGGGTCCCCTCGCGGTCGGCATAGACAGCGTTGAGCGTGAAGTCCCGGCGCTGGGCGTCCTCGTTCCAGTCCTGGGTGAAGGCCACCACGGCGCGGCGGCCGTCGGTGGAGACGTCCCGACGCAGGGTGGTGATCTCGAAGGGCTGGCCGTCGGCCACGGCGGTGATGGTGCCGTGCTCGACCCCGGTCGGCACCGCCTTGAGGCCGGCCTCGTTCAGGGCCTCGGTGACCTGGTCCGGCGTCAGGGTGGTGGCGATGTCGATGTCCTCGACCGGCCGGTTCAGCAGGCTGTTGCGCACGCAGCCCCCGACATAGCGGGCGCAGCCAGCGAAGCCGCGGGCCTCCAGCGCGTCCATCACCGCGACGGCCCCGGGGGTCTTCATCCAGGGTCTGTGGCCGATACTGTCGGTCATGGCGTCTTGGGCGCTCTCTCTTCAAAATGGCCAGGCGACACGCGCCCGTCCTGCATCACTTCGGCGGGCACATAGACCTCGCCGCGATTATCGCCATGGAACACCGCCGTGGCCATCAGAGAAAGCCCCAACAGCACGGCCCCGGCGGCGAACAGCCAGGCCCAGGGGGTGGAGCCCATCTCCCGTCCCGAGCGCTTCGCGACCTCCCGCCAGAGGAACCAGAGACCGAAGGGCAAGGCCACGAGCAGGGCCCGCGTGGCGATGACCTCAAGCAACGGCCGCGCCGTAGAGCCGCTCGTACAGCGCTCGCAGGACGCCGGCGGTGGCCCCCCAGATGAAACGTTCGTCGTGGGTCATGGCGTAGAACCTACGCTTTTCCCCGGTCGGCGCCTCGCGCTCATGTTCCTCGTGATTGGCCGGGTCCATGAGGAAGCCGAAGGGGGTCTCGAAGATGTCGGCCACCTCGTCGGGATTGGGCTCCAGGGTGAAGCCGTGGCGCACGAAGCCCACCACCGGGGTGATCAGGTAGCCGGTGCCCGTGACATAGGGCGACGACAGCCCCGCCAGGGTCACATAGTCGGGGTGCAGCCCCACCTCCTCGTGGGCCTCCCGCAGGGCCGTGCCCCAGGGGGTCTCGCCGGGATCGCGGCGCCCCCCCGGCAGGGCGATCTGGCCGGTGTGGCGTCGCAGGGTGTCGGACCGCCGGGTCAGCAGCACCGAATAGGAGCTCTCCCGCTCGATCAGGGCCACCAGCACCGAGGCCGGGGTCAGGTCGGCGTGGGGTGTCCCATACGGGCCCGACAGGTCGAAAT
Organism: Phenylobacterium sp.; assembly: GCF_030645195.1. Classification (GTDB taxonomy): domain Bacteria; phylum Pseudomonadota; class Alphaproteobacteria; order Caulobacterales; family Caulobacteraceae; genus Phenylobacterium. The sequence continues at coordinate 36,817 of NZ_JAUSLW010000200.1, forward strand.
CCGAGCCGGCGCCCCCGGCCACGGGATCACGCTCCTCCAGGGGGTCGAGATGGCGGACGATCCAGTCGCGGGTCTCGGCGGTCGCGCGATGCGGACTCACAGGCGATGAGCTCCGGCCGGCCCGACCGGGAACCAGGCGCCCTTGGAGGCCACCCCCAGGCGGGGCCCCTCCGGCGTCTGCCGCTCCTGCGACAGCTCCACCAACTCGTAGAAGACCGGGCGGGCGATCAGGGCCTCCAGGCCGCGGCGGACATGCAGATAGGGGCGCGGCTCACCGGTGGCGGGGTCCATCTCCACGCGGATCTCGTTCTCCGGCCCAGCCTCCACCTCGTCGCCGACATTGGTGAGGAATTTCAGGGTGTCCCCGACCTTGTCGACCCGCACCGCGATGAAGGGGGCGTCCTCGACGGTGATCTTCATCTTCTCCACCGGGGTCACCAGGTGGAAGCCGTCGGGATCCTTGCGCAGGACGGTGGAGAACAGCCGCACCAGGGCCTCGCGGCCGATGGGCGTCCCCTCGTGGAACCAGAGCCCATCCTTCTTGATGACGATGTCGATGTCGCCGCAGTGGGTCGGGTTCCACAGGTGCACGGGCGGCAGGCCGCGGCCCGGCGCCTGTTTGGCCGCGGCGATCACGCCTTCGAGGCTGGGCTTGCTGGGCGCGTCGGTCATGCGGTGAAGGTAGGGTGCGCCACGCCCCGCCTCAAGCGCGACGGCGCGTCACGGCGCGTCACGGCGCGCCGACCAGCCCCGCCAGCCCCTCGGCCCCGCCCTCGCGCAGGGCCCGCACCAGCACCCGCCTCTGGTCCACCGGTCCCGGCAGGCGCACGTCCCTGGCCGGCGCGGCCGAGAAGCCGAAGCGGCTGAAATAGGGTTCGTCCCCCACCAGCAGCACCAGGGGAAAGCCAGCGGCCTGGGCCGCCTCGCAGGCCCGCTGCACCAGCAGGCCGCCCGTGCCGTACTTGCGGACCTCGGCCTGGACGGCGAGCGGCCCGAGGAAGACGGCCTCGTCGGCGCCGATGCGCACGCGGGTCATGCGCACGCTGCCCACCAGCCGGCCACCGTCCCAGGCGCAGAAGGACAGGTCGGGGCGGAACTCGGCCACTTCACGGACGCGCTCTGACACCTTGGTGTAGCGTCCGGGCCCGAAGGCGTGGTCCAGTAGGGCGTCCACGGCGGGACCGTCCTGGGGTTGCTCGAGCTTGAGGGTCGGCGCCTGGGCGTCGGGGAGGGTCATGGGCGTCTGGTCTTGTGCGATGAGCGGCGATCTCGCCGCCACGCACGAATGCGCCGGCCGGCGGGCGGTTCTAGTCGGCGCGGCGGGCGCGCCCGGTTCGTCGCAGTCGTCGCATGACCTCGGCCCGGAAATTTGTTCAACGCGACGCGGCGCATAGGGCCATGCGTCGCCGGCGTCAATCGCGCGTTGCGGGGCGGGGCGCGGCGCCGCAAGGTCGCCCCGCCCATGACAACGACTCCCTCCGACGGCGCGGCCGAACCCACCACCCTCCGCGAGCTGCTCAAGCGACGCGACTATGTCCGCTTCTGGATCGCCCGGGTGGCGGCCACCCTGGGGGTGCAAATCCAGAGCGTGGCGCTCGGCTGGCAGATGTACGCCGTGGCCCGCGAGAGCATGGATGTGAAGCAGTCGGCCTTCTATGTGGGGCTGATCGGACTGGCCGCCTTCATCCCGGTCCTGCTCCTCTCCCCCTTCGCCGGGGAGACTGCCGACCGGCACGACCGGCGCAAGGTGCTGCTGATCTGCTACATCGGCGAGATCGGCACCGCGGTCACCCTGGCCGCGGCCTCCATCTTCGATTTCGCTAGCATCCCGCTGCTGCTGCTGCTGTCGGCCCTGTTCGGGGCCAGCCGCGCCTTCATGGGCCCCTCCTCCACCGCGCTCGGCCCGATGCTGGTGCCCCGCAGCCTGCTGCCGCGGGCCATCGCCTGGAACTCACTGGCCTGGCAGGGGGGCTCGATCATCGGCCCGGCGGTGGGAGGCCTGCTGCTGAGCCACTCCACCGGCCTGTCCTATTCGGTGACCACGGTCCTCTATGTCCTGGCCCTGGTCAGCGTGTTCCTGATCCGCGGCGACACCCAGCCCGTCGTCCAGGCCGGCTCGCGCTGGGCCCTGATCAAGGAGGGGATGGTCTATACCTGGACCAACAAGATCGTGTTCGGCGCCATCTCCCTGGACCTCTTCGCCGTGCTGTTGGGCGGGGCCACGGCGCTGCTGCCGGTCTTCGCCCGCGATGTGCTGCATGTGGGCCCCGACGGCTTTGGCCTGCTGCGGGCGGGCCCGGCCATCGGCGCGACCCTGGTGGCCGTGGTCCTGGCCAGCCGGCCGATCCGCTCCCATGCCGGGATCACCATGTTCGCCGGGGTGGCGGTGTTCGGGGCCGCCACCATCGTCTTTGGCCTGTCGAAGTCCCTGCCGCTGTCGGTGTTCGCCCTGGCGGTGCTGGGGGGCGCCGACATGCTCAGCGTCTATGTCCGCCAGACCCTGGTGCAGATCGTGACCCCGGACAACATGCGCGGCCGCGTGGCGGCGGTCTCCTCCCTGTTCATCGGCGCCTCCAACGAACTGGGGGAGTTCGAGAGCGGGGTCGTGGCCCGATTCCTCGGACCGGTGGGGGCGGCGATTTTCGGCGGCGTGGGTGCGTTGATCGTGACCGGCGTCTGGGCGAAACTGTTTCCAGCCTTGCGCAAGGCTGACCGGCTCGAATAACAGTCTGCGCATTAATATTTCAGGGAGATTGGTTCATGGGTGCTCTTTCAGGCAAAGTTGTTCTTGTTACGGGCGGCGGCAACGGTATCGGCCGCGATTGCGCTCTGATCGCCGCGCAGGAAGGCGCGAAGGTCGTCGTCAACGATTTGGGCGGC
>NZ_JAUSLW010000201.1 GCF_030645195.1 Phenylobacterium sp.
TCGCCAGCTTCATCGGCGCCGCCCGGGACCGCTCGCGGCTGGTCTAGATCGGGGGTGGAGACGCGATCTCGGTTTCAGGGGCTTCGGCGCTTGAAACGAAGCGGGGTTTGCGTCATACACCCGCGCTCACGTCGGCGGCCCCGGGGCCGCCGCTTCCATTTCCACGCCTGAGAGATTCTCCCATGGCCGTTCCGAAACGCAAAACTTCGCCCTCGCGCCGCAACATGCGCCGCAGCCACGACGCCCTGGGCGCCAATTCCTATGTCGAAGACAAGGAAACCGGCGAACTGAAGCGCCCGCACCACGTCGACCTGAAGACCGGCATGTACAAGGGCCGCCAGGTCATCACGCCGAAGGAAGACTAGTCTTCCTCGCCGCCCTCACGGGCGCGCGGCGTCTTTCGAGCTTGAAGATCGAAAAGCCACCCGCCGCGGGCTCCGCGGCGGGTGGCTTTGCCTTGGGCGGTCCGCCGAACTGCTGATCCCCGGCGGCCTGCTCGCCCTCAGGAATTGCCCCGGCCGCCGAAGCTGGCTAAGGGTCGCGCGCCTTTTTCCACACGCGCCCGCCCGAGGAACGTCATGACCGAGATCGTCGACATCACCGCCCGCGAAATCCTCGACAGCCGCGGCAACCCGACGGTCGAGGTGGACGTGGTGCTGGAGGACGGCTCCATAGGCCGCGCCGCCGTCCCCTCCGGCGCCTCCACCGGCGCCCACGAGGCGATGGAGAAGCGCGACGGCGACAAGAGCCGCTACGGCGGCAAGGGCGTCCTGCAGGCGGTCGACGCCGTCAACGGCGAGATCTACGACGCGCTCTCCGGTTTCGAGGCCGAGGACCAGCGCCGCCTCGACACCCTGCTGATCGAGCTGGACGGCACCCCCAACAAGTCGCGCCTGGGCGCCAACGCCATCCTCGGGGTCAGCCTGGCCGTGGCCAAGGCCGCGGCGACGGCCGCCGACCTGCCGCTCTACAAATATGTCGGCGGGGTCTCGGCGCGGGTTCTGCCGGTGCCGATGATGAACATCATCAATGGCGGCGCCCACGCCGACAACCCGATCGACATCCAGGAATTCATGATCCTGCCCACCGGGGCGGCCACCTTCGCCGAAGGCCTGCGCATGGGCGCGGAGATCTTCCACGGCCTGAAGAGCGCGCTGAAGGCCGCCGGCCACAACACCAATGTCGGCGACGAGGGCGGCTTCGCCCCCAACATCGCCACCGCCGAGGAGGCGCTGGCCTTCATCGTCAAGTCCGGCGAGGCCGCCGGCTACAAGGCCGGCCGCGACTTCGTGCTGGGCCTCGACGTCGCCGCCACCGAGTTCTTCAAGGACGGCAAGTACGTGATGGCGGGGGAGGGCAAGACCCTCGATCCCGCCGGCATGGTCGACTACCTGGCGAATCTGGTGGCCCAGTTCCCCATCGTCACCATCGAGGACGGCTGCAGCGAGGACGACCTCGACGGCTGGAAGCTGCTCACCGACAAGCTGGGGGCGAAGATCCAGATCGTCGGCGACGACCTCTTCGTCACCAATCCCAAGCGCCTGTCCATGGGCATCGACAAGGGCCTGGCCAACTCCATCCTGGTGAAGGTCAATCAGATCGGCACCTTGTCAGAGACTCTTGACGCCGTGGAGATGGCCCACCGCGCCGGCTATACCTCGGTGATGAGCCACCGCTCGGGCGAGACCGAGGATTCCACCATCGCCGACCTGGCCGTCGCCGCCAATTGCGGACAGATCAAGACCGGGTCGCTGGCCCGCTCCGACCGCACCGCCAAGTACAATCAGCTCCTGCGCATCGAGGAAGAGCTGGGTGACCAGGCGGTCTATCTCGGCCGCGCCGCCCTCAAGGGCCGCTAGGATCCCAATCCGATAGGGCGGGGCGCTGCGTCTAAATCCCTTCTCCCCTTGCGGGAGAAGGTGGCCCTGCGGAGCAGGGTCGGATGAGGGGTCGATGTGCCTCTCAAGCAAACCCCACTCCGTCATCCCGGCCGCAGCGCAGCGGAGAGCCGGGACCCAGGGGCGGTGCGCTCCGCCCCTGGGTCCCGGATCGGCCTGGCGGCCGTCCGGGATGACGAAAATTGGGCTGAGCAGAACCCCCAAGACTTCAAGCGTCGCTATTGACCCCGGTCAAGGCGGCGCCTGAATTCCCAGGGCATGGCGGACAGGAAACCGGAGTCCCGCCATGTCCCTTCGCAACACCCGCGCCGCCTACGGTTGGGCGGCCATCGCCCTCCACTGGATCAGCGCGATCGGCGTCACCGCCCTCTACCTGCTGGGCGAGCAGATGGAGGAGGCGCCTGACCGGGCCGCCAAGATCGCCGCCCAGAACCTGCACGTCTCGGTCGCGGTCCTCCTCTTCACCTTCCTGGCCGCCCGCCTGCTGTGGAGCCTCTCCCAGCCCCATCCGCGGCCCCTGGAGCAGAATGTCTGGCTGCATCGGGCCGCCATGGCGGTCCAGGTCCTGTTCCTGCTGATGATCGCGGTGTTGCTGGTGACCGGGCCGCTCGCCATCTGGTCCGCCGCCCGGCCGATCCAGGTCTTCGACCTCTTCGCCATCCCCAGCCCCTTCCCGGTGCGCCTGGACTGGCTGCACGAAGCCGCCGAGGAGGTGCACGGCGCGGCCAGCAAGCTGTTCTGGCCCCTGATCGTCCTGCACGTCGCCGGCGCCCTGAAGCACCTGGTGATCGACCGCGACGGGACCCTGCAGCGGATCCTCTGGGTCAAGCGCGCCGGATAGGGCTAACCTCGCCCTGGCAGCCTTCGCCCCGGCCGCGCCGGCGCCTCAGTTCCAAAGGGTCAGCATGGTTCGATCTCACCGCGAAATGCACCTCATCGAGCGGGTCGGGTGGCTGCGGGCCGCGGTCCTGGGCGCCAATGACGGCATCGTCTCCACCGCCAGCCTGATCGTCGGCGTCGCCGCCGCCGCCCAGGGGCGCAGCGAGATTCTGGTGGCCGGCGTGGCGGGCCTTGTGGCCGGCGCCATGTCCATGGCCGCCGGCGAGTATGTCTCGGTCAGCTCGCAGTCCGACACCGAGCGGGCCGATCTCGCCCGGGAGAAGGGCGAACTCGCCACCCAGCCGGAGCTCGAACTGGCGGAGCTGGCGGGGATCTACGCCGAGCGCGGGGTCGAACCCGACCTCGCGCGCGAGGTCGCCCGGCAACTGATGGCCAAGGACGCCCTGGGCGCCCACGCCCGCGACGAGCTCGGCATCTCGGAGATGACCACGGCCAAGCCGGTGCAGGCGGCCATCACCTCGGCGCTCACCTTCGCGGCCGGGGCGGCCCTGCCGCTGGTCCTGGCCATCGTCACGCCCCTTCCGGCCCTGGTTCCGGCCGTCTCGGCGGCCTCCATCGCCTTCCTAGCCCTGCTGGGCGGGGTGGGCGCGCGGGCCGGCGGCGCTCCGATCTGGAAGGCGGTGGCCCGGGTGACCTTCTGGGGCGCCATGGCCATGGCCCTGACAGCCGGCGTCGGAGCCATTTTCGGTGTCGCGGCCTAAGGCCTGCATCCAGCTTGACGAGTGGCGTTCTTGGTTTTCCTTCTCCCCTTGCGGGAGAAGGTGGCCCTGCGGAGCAGGGTCGGATGAGGGGTCGATAGACCTATCCGGCCAACCCCATTGCCGAAACATGGAGAGGGGAGTGCGACCCCTCATCCGGCGCGCCCTGGCGCGCCACCTTCTCCCGCAAGGGGAGAAGGACGTGGCTGGAGCCAACTCTGTTGGACTCCGATCCTAGCCGTGTCGGAGCCAGCCCAAATATCCCCAATCCGATGCGACCCTTGGCCGGGCGATCTCAAGCTCGGCCGCAACGCAATGTTAAACATGAAGCGTCACCCTGACGCGGTCTGAAACGCGTTTGATTCCAAGCCAGTGCTCGCACGAATTCGCCCCTATCTGCCGACCGCCGCCCTGGCCTTCCTGATCTTCTATTTCGGGTTCCACGCCTTCACGGGCGATCGCGGCCTGCTATCCTCGAATCTGCGCGACGCGACCCTGGCCGCCAAGATCGCCGAACTGAACAAGGTGCGCATCGAGAGGCAGGATCTGGAGTCCCGCGCCCGACTCTTGCGCGACACCAGTCTTTCGGCCGATCTGCTGGAAGAGCGGGCTCGTTCCCTGCTAGGTTTCGCCGACCCGAGAGACTATGTGATCCGGGTGAAGCCGTAGGGCGGATTCGTTCGTTCTAGGGCGCGATGGCTGTGACCGCAGACTGGCCTTTGGCCTTTATCGCGCTCTACAGAAGGTTTGGAGCGTTATAGCTTCGACCCTGAAGCGATGACGCTCCACAGGACGACTGACTCGGGAACGAGGCCCCAGTGGCGAACTCCACGGAGAAACGAATGGCGCGCGGGCAGGCAAGCTCGACTTCCAAGCGGAAGAAGAATGACACCGGTGTCATCAGTGATAATACTGACCCGATGACCCAGGAATCCCTGCTCAAGTTCTATCGCGACATGCTGCTGATCCGCCGCTTCGAGGAGCGGGCCGGCCAGCTCTACGGCATGGGGCTGATCGGCGGCTTCTGCCACCTCTATATCGGCCAGGAAGCCATCGCCGTCGGCGTGCAGTCCATCAAGCAGCCGGGCGACCAGGTGATCACCGGCTACCGCGATCATGGCCACATGCTGGCCTGCGGCATGGATCCCAAGGAGGTCATGGCCGAACTCACCGGCCGCTTCACCGGCTCGTCCAAGGGCAAGGGCGGGTCGATGCACATGTTCTCGACGCAGGCCGATTTCTACGGCGGCCACGGCATCGTCGGCGCCCAGGTCAGCCTCGGCACCGGACTGGCGCTGGCCAACAAATACAAGGCCAACAAGAAGGTCGCCTTCACCTATTTCGGCGACGGCGCGGCCAACCAGGGCCAGGTCTATGAGAGCTTCAACATGGCCACGATCTGGAAGCTCCCGGTCGTCTATGTGATCGAGAACAACCAGTACGCCATGGGCACCTCCATCGAGCGGTCGTCCTCCGAGACGCACCTCTACAAGCGCGGCGCCTCCTTCCGGATCCCGGGCGAAGAGGTCGACGGCATGGACGTCCTGGCCGTGCAGGCCGCCGCGCGGAAGGCCGCCGAGCACGCGCGCTCCGGCGAGGGGCCCTACATCCTGGAGATGAAGACCTACCGCTACCGGGGCCACTCCATGAGCGACCCGGCCAAGTATCGCACCCGGGAAGAGGTCGACGAGGTGAGGAAAACTCGCGATCCCATCGATCATCTTCAGGAATTGCTGGAGCAGAAGGGCTGGGCCGACGAGGCTGCGCTGAAGGCCATCGACGCGGAGGTCAAGCGCATCGTCGCCGACGCCGCTGAGTTCGCCCGCACCTCGCCCGAGCCCGAGCTCTCCGAACTCTATACCGACGTCTATCTGGAGGCCGCCCAGTGACGGACGTCCTGATGCCCGCGCTGTCCCCCACCATGGAGGAGGGCACGCTCGCCAAGTGGCACGTGAAGGTCGGCGACTCCGTCCGCTCCGGCGACGTCATCGCCGAGATCGAGACCGACAAGGCCACCATGGAGGTCGAGGCCGTCGATGAGGGCGTGATCGAGGCGATCCTGGTTCCGGAAGGGACCGAGGAGGTCAAGGTCAACACCCCCATCGCTCGTCTCTCCGGCGAGGCCTCCGCCGCACCCCCTCAGTCGCAGCCTGCGGCTGCGCCAGCTCCCCCAGAGGGGGAGCATCTTGACGCTCCGCCGGCCGCCGTCACCGAGCCAAGATCCTCCCCCTTTGGGGGAGGGGAACCGCGAAGCGGTGGAGGGGGCCAGCCGCCCCAGACTTCCGAAGGGAAACCCAAGCCCGCCCTGCGCGATCCGGAGCTCCCCGAGGGCGTGAAGCTGGTCAAGACCACCCTCCGCGACGCCCTGCGCGACGCCATGGCCGAGGAGATGCGCCGCGACGAGACCGTCTTCCTGATGGGGGAGGAGGTCGCCCAGTACCAGGGCGCCTACAAGGTTTCCCGGGGCCTGCTGGAGGAGTTCGGCGACCGCCGGGTGATCGACACCCCGATCACCGAGCACGGCTTTGCTGGCTTGGGGGTCGGCGCCGCCATGGCGGGTCTGAAGCCGATCATCGAGTTCATGACCTTCAACTTCGCCATGCAGGCCATCGACCACATCATCAACTCGGCGGCCAAGACGCTCTACATGTCCGGCGGCCAGATCAAATGCTCGGTCGTGTTCCGCGGGCCCAACGGCGCGGCGGCCCGGGTCGGCGCCCAGCATAGCCAGGACTATTCGGCCTGGTACGCCCAGGTGCCCGGCCTGAAGGTGGTGGCGCCCTATGACGCCGCCGACGCCAAGGGCCTGCTCAAGGCCGCCATCCGCGACCCCAACCCCGTGGTCTTCCTGGAGCACGAGATGCTCTACGGGGTGGAGTTCGACGTGCCCGAGGGCGACTGGGTCGTGCCGATCGGCAAGGCCCGCGTCCGCCGCGAGGGGACCGACGTCACCATCACCGCCCACTCGCGCGCTGTCGGTCTGGCCCTGGAGGCCGCCGAGCGCCTGGCGGGCGAGGGGATCGAGGCCGAGGTCATCGACCTGCGCACCCTGCGCCCCCTGGACCACGAGACGGTCGTCGAGAGCGTCAAGAAAACCAACCGCCTGGTCACGGTCGAGGAGGGCTGGGGCCCCATGGGCGTCGGCGCCGAGGTGATCGCGCGCGTCCTGGAGCACGCCTTCGACTATCTCGACGCCCCACCGGCCCGGGTTTGTCAGGAAGACGTGCCCATGCCCTACGCGGCCAATCTGGAGGCGCTGTCCCTGCCCTCGGTCGACAAGATCGTGAAGGCGGTGAAGGCGGTCTGCTACCGATGAGCGGGGACGGCTTCACCTGGCGCGCCGGCGGCTGTCACTGCGGCGGCGTGCGGTTCGAGGTCGCCCTGCCCGAGGTGGTGGAGGCCCAGAGCTGCAACTGCTCCATGTGCGCCAAGTCGGGCTTCATCCACATCATCGTGCCCGAGAGCCGCTTCCGGGTGACCAAGGGCATGGAGCGGCTGGCCGAGTACAGCTTCAACACCCGCGTGGCCAAGCACCTGTTCTGCGCCGAATGCGGGATCAAGAGCTTCTACCGCCCGCGCTCCAACCCGGACGGCTGGTCGGTCAACGCCCGCTGCCTGGACGAGGCCGCCAGGCTCGACCTCACCGCCTTCGACGGCCAGAACTGGGAGGCCAACGCCGACCAGCTCGCCCACCTGTCGCTGGAGCCCTCATGACCCCTCTGCGCGCCTGCGCCCAACACAACCGCCCGAGCGCCTGACCATGCCCATCGACATCCTGATGCCCGCGCTGTCGCCCACCATGGAGGAGGGCACCCTCGCCAAGTGGCACGTGAAGAAGGGCGACGTGGTGAAGTCCGGCGACGTCATCGCCGAGATCGAGACCGACAAGGCGACCATGGAGGTCGAGGCCGTCGACGAGGGGACCGTGGACGAGATCCTGGTCCCCGAGGGCACGGAGAACGTCAAGGTCAACGCCCCCATCGCAAGGCTGTCGGGGGAGGGCGAGGCCGCGTCACCGGCCGCGAGTCAAAGTCCCCCTCAGTCGCAGCCTTTGGCTGCGCCAGCTCCCCCAAGAGGGGAGCATCTGGCGCCGGCGCCTGCGGAAAGCGCTGCGCCAAGATCCTCCCCCTCTGGGGGAGGGGGACCGCGAAGCGGTGGAGGGGGCCCGCCCGCCCAAGTCTCTGACGGGGCCCGCATCTTCGCCTCCCCGCTCGCCCGCCGCATCGCCGCCCAGAAGAACCTCGACCTCACCGCCCTGAAGGGCTCCGGCCCCCACGGCCGCATCATCAAGCGCGATGTCGAGGGCGCGAGCCCTGGGGTCGCCAAGGCGCCGGCGGCGGCCGGCGCCGCCACCGCCGCCCCGCGCCAGGTCCTCAGCCTGGCCCAGATGGGCATACCCGACGGCTCCTACGACCTCACGCCCCTGGATGGCATGCGCAAGACCGTCGCCCGCCGGCTGACCGACTCCTTCCGCGACGTGCCGCACTTCCCGCTCACCATCGACCTGGAGATCGACGCCTTGCTGGCCGGCCGCGCCAAGATCAACGCCATGCTGGAAAAGCAGGGGGTGAAGGTCAGCGTCAACGACCTGGTGATCAAGGCCTGCGCCATCGCCCTGAAGCAGGTGCCCGAGGCCAACGCTTCCTATTCGCCGGAGGGGATCGCGATGCACCACCACGCCGACATCGCCATGGCCGTGGCCATCGACGGCGGCCTGATCACCCCGATCATCCGCGCCGCCGAGACCAAGGGCCTGGCGGTCATCGCCACCGAGGCCAAGGACCTGGCCGCCCGGGCGCGGACCCGCAAGCTGAAGCCCGAGGAGTTCCAGGGCGGCACCTTCTCGGTCTCCAACCTCGGCATGTTCGGCATCAAGGCCTTCGCCTCGATCCTCAACGAACCCCAGGGCGCCATCCTCTCGGTGGGCGCGGGCGAACAGCGGCCCGTCGTGAAGAACGGCCAGCTGGCCGTCGCCACCGTCATGACCGTGACGCTCACCTGCGATCATCGCGTCGTCGACGGGGCCATCGGCGCCCGCTGGCTGCAGGCCTTCAAGGTGCTGATCGAAGATCCGATCACCATGATCGTCTAGGGGACTGGCCATGAGCATCTGTGACGTGAGATTCGCCCCCACCGTGACCCCGCGGTCGCTGGAAAGCGCCATCGAGGCTCGGCTCTGATGGCCGACACCTTCGACCTCATCGTCATCGGTTCGGGCCCCGGCGGCTATGTCACCGCCATCCGCGCCAGCCAGCTCGGCCTGAAGACCGCCATCATCGAGCGCGAGGCCCTGGGCGGCATCTGCCTCAACTGGGGCTGCATCCCCACCAAGGCCCTGCTCAAGTCGGGCGAGGCCTATGAGAACCTCTCCCACCTGGCCGACTACGGCATCAAGGTTGAGAAGGCCTCCTTCGACTTCGCCGGCATCATCAAGCGCTCCCGCAAGGTCGCCGCCCAGCTCAATTCCGGCGTCGCCTTCCTGATGAAGAAGCACAAGATCGAGGTGGTGGAGGGGACCGCCCGGCTGGAGAAGGGGACGCCCGCGCCCAATGTCGTCGTGGCCCTGAAGGCCGGCGGCTCGCGCACCCTCACCGCCAAGAACGTCATCCTGGCCACCGGCGCCCGGGCCCGCACCATTCCCGCCGTGGGGCTGGAGCCGGACGGCGACCGGGTCTGGACCTATCGCGAGGCCATGGCCCCCAAGGCCGCGCCCAAGTCGGTCATCGTCATCGGCTCGGGCGCCATCGGCATCGAGTTCGCCAGCTTCTACCGCGCCCTGGGCGCCGAGGTGACGGTGATTGAAGCCCTGCCGCGAATCCTTCCTGTGGAAGATGAGGAAATCTCCACAACCGCCCGCAAAGCCTTCGAAAAACGCGGAATCAAATTCCGCATTGGAGCCCAGGTCCAGGGGCTCGAGAAGCCGAAATCGGGGGGGGTCCGCATCACTGCATCAAGCGGCCAAACCTCCGAAACCCTCGAGGCCGAGGTGGCCATCGTCGCCGTCGGCATCGTCGGAAATGTCGAGGATCTGGGCCTCGAAGCCCTGGGCGCGAAGATCGACCGCACCCACGTTGTGACCGACGCCCACGGCGCGACCGGCGTGCCTGGCCTCTTCGCCATCGGCGATGTCGCCGGTCCCCCCTGGCTCGCCCACAAGGCCAGCCACGAGGGTGTCCACTGCGTCGAGCACATCGCGGGCCTCGCCCCGGCCAACCTCAACGCCCCGATCCCCGGTTGCACCTATTCCACCCCGCAGATCGCCTCTGTCGGGATCACCGAGGCCCAGGCCAGGGAGAAGGGGATCGCCGTCAAGGTCGGCCGCTTCCCGTTCCGGGTGAACGGCAAGGCCATCGCCTCGGGCGAGACCGAGGGTTTCGTGAAGACCATCTTCGACGAGAAGACCGGCGCCCTGCTGGGCGCCCACCTGATCGGCGGCGAGGTCACCGAGATGATCCAGGGCTTTGCGCTCGCCATGACGCTGGAGGCCACCGAGGCCGAGCTGATCGCCACCGTCTTCCCCCACCCGACGATGAGCGAGGCCATGCATGAGGCCTCGCTCGACGCCTATGGTCGGGTCCTACATATCTAGATCCGCTCGATGATCGCCGCCGGGGCCATGCCGCCGGCGGCGCACAGGGTGGCCATGCCGACCGAGAGGTCGCGGCGTTCCATCTCGTCCAGCAGGGTGCCCAGGATCATCGCCCCGGTCGCCCCGATCGGGTGACCCAGCGCGATGGCGCCGCCGTTCACATTGACGATCGCCGGGTCGACGTTCAGGTCGCGCATGAACTTGATCGGCACCACGGCGAAGGCCTCGTTGATCTCGACGAGCTGGATGTCCTTCATGGTCATGCCGGCCTTGGCCAAGGCCTTGCGGGCCGCCGGGCCAGGGGCGTTCAGCATCAGCTCGGGCGAATCGCCCGCGGTGGAGACCGACCGGATTCGGGCGCGGGGCTTCAGGCCATGGGCCCGGGCGTATTCCGGGGAGGCGATGACCACGGCGCCGGCGCCGTCCACGACGCCCGACGAGTTTCCGGCATGGTGGACGTGGTTGATCTTCAGGTCCGGATAGGTGGCTTCCACCAGCTTGCGGAAGGAGAGGCCCTCCTCGTCCAGGGGCACGTCATAGAGGGTGGCGAAGGCGGCCTTCAGGGCCGCTAGGCCCTCGGCGGTCGTGCTGGCGCGGGGATACTCCTCGCGGTCCAGGGCGATGCTGCCGTCGTCATTGTAGACGGTGACCAGGCTGCGGTCGAAATAGCCATTGGCGATGGCGTGGGCGGCGCGACGCTGGCTTTCCAGCGCCAGCGCATCGACGTCCTCGCGGGTGATGCCCTCCAGGGTCGCCACCACGTCGCCGCAGACGCCTTGGTGCGGCTGCGGGTGGATCGCGCGCAGGTGGGCATTGCCAGAGTCCAGGGTCGGTCCCACGGGCCGCTTCAGGGTCGAGCCGTAGGACATCGACTCAACGCCGCCGGCCACCACCAGATCCTGGGCGCCGGACATCACGCCCATGGCCGCCAGGTTCACCGCCGTCAGGCCCGAACCGCAGAAGCGGTCCAGGGACATACCGGCCGCCTCATTGGCGTAGCCGGCGTCCAGGGCCGCCATGCGGGCGATGCAGGAGCCCTGCTTGCCGAACTGGGTGCCGCAGCCGGCGATCACGTCGTCGATGTCGGCCGTATTGAGGTTGTTCCGCTCCGCCAGGGCCTTCAGCACCGTGGACAGGATGCGCTGCGGGTGGACGCCCGACAGCGCGCCCTTCTCAGGCTTGCCCACGCCACGGGGTGTGCGGGCGACGTCGATGATCCAGGCCTCGGTCATGGGGTGGTCCTCTCAAGCTCAGTTTGCGCGCAAGCGCCGATCGAGGTCTGAGCATGGACCCGGCGACCCCACGGCAGCCAAGAGTTTATTCGTCAGGGATTCTTGCGGACCAGCGCATCGACGCTCCCCATCACCGGCGATGACGCCGTTTGGGCGCGCTGTTCCTCTGCCCGGGCGCTAGGCGGCGCGGCGCCCCTCGGCCTCCACCATGCGTTGGATCACCACATAGTCGGTCTTGCCGGTGCCCAGGACGGGCACCTCGGGAACCTTGATGATCTTCTTGGGCACGTTCAATTCCGAGGCGCCGATGGCCTTGGCGTGGGCCACCAGGGCCGTTGAATCGGCGTCGCGGCGGTCGGTGACTAGGATCAGGCGCTCGCCCTTGCGGGCGTCGGGCATGGCGATCACCGCGTGGCGGCTGTCGGGCCAGACCGCGATGGCCAGGTCCTCGGCGGCGGTCAGGGAGACCATCTCGCCGCCCACCTTGGCGAAGCGCTTCACCCGGCCCCGGATCGTGACCCAGTCGTCGTCGGAGATGTCGACGACGTCGCCGGTGTCATGCCAGCCGTCGACCAGCGGCTCCACCGAGCCGTCAGGCCGCAGATAGCCGCTCATCACATTGGGACCGCGGACGTAGAAGCGGCCGCCGCCGGGAATGCCCTCCACCGGCTCCAGGCGCGTCTGGATACCCGGCAGCAGGCCGCCGACGGTGCCGCGGCGGTTGTCGATGGGCTTGTTCACCGCGATCACCGGGGCGGCCTCGGTGGCGCCGTAGCCCTCCAGCACCGGCACATCGCCGAACTTGTCGCGGATCAGGTTGTGGGTCTCTTCCCGAACCTTTTCCGCGCCGCAGACGATGAACTTCAGGTTGGCCAGCTCGTCGTACTCGGCGACCCGGGCGTACTGGTTCAGGAAGGTGTCGGTGGCCAGCAGGATGGAGGCCTTGGAGTCCTTCAGCAGGGGCGGGATGACCTTGGTGTGCAGGGGCGAGGGGTACTGGAACGCCTTCATGCCGGTCAGAATGGGCAGCAAGACGCCGCCGGTCAGGCCGAAGCAGTGGAAGGTGGGCAGGGGGTTGAACATCACCCAGTCAGGATCGAGCGGGATGTGGGCGGCGATCTGGTAGACGTTGGCCACCAGATTGGCCTGGCTCAGCACCACGCCCTTGGGGGCGCCGAAGCTGCCCGAGGTGAACAGGATCACCCCCGGATCGCCGGGCTTGGTCTCGGCCACGAAGGGCTTGGGGAAGGCCGCCGCCGTGGCGGCGAACAGCTTGTCGGCCAGGCCGATCTTCTGCCGCACGTCCTCCAGATAGGTGACGGTGGCGACCTCCTCCAGGGCGTCGATCAGGTCGTGAAGCTGGCCCTGCTCGATGAACCGGTTGGCGGTCAGCACCCGTTTGACCCCGGCCAGCTTGCAGGCGGCCTTCAGGTTCCGGATTCCGGCCGTGAAGTTCAGCATGGTGGGCACGCGGCCAAAGGCGTGCAGGGCGAAGAAGGTCACCACGGCGGCCGAGCTGGCGGGCAGCATGACGCCCACCCGTTCGCCCTTCTCCGTCATCGCCGCGATCTTGCGGCCGAGCGCGAAGGCGGCTCGGACAAGATCGGTATAGGACAGCGGATTGCGCTCCTGGTCCTCCAGGATGAGCTTCTTCGCGCCGTACCTGGCGCGAGCGTCGAGCAGAGCGTCGAACAGGGTTCGTTCGCTCTCAAGCGGATCAAATGTACGCGACAAAGGCGAAGACCTCCCCGATCGGATCGCCGTTTCTTGGAACCTAAGCCTATCGTCGGGGGGCGCCATTGCAAGGATACGTTACAAACCGTGAGCTGGTTTCACGGGGTAGGCGGAGAATTTTCCTCGGGAATCGCGGCGAGGGCGGGGGTTGCGGCTGCCAGCGGCGCGACTTCGGCGGCGCGTTCGGCGTCGACCTTGGCGGCGATGTAGCCGCTCACCTCGTTCATCCAGGGTTGGCGGAAGCGGTCCTGCTCCAGATGCAGGGCGGGCCAGGCGCCGGGGATGGCCACGGATCGGCAACGGGGCAGGGCCTTGCAGAGGGCCAGGTTAGCGGCCGCCGTGCGCGCGGGCAGCAACATCAGGACGTCGGCCTTCACCTGGGCGGCGCCGGCCTCGACCGCGCGGCTTGCCGCCTGGTGCGCGCCGCGCCAACCCAGGCTGGCCGAGGACATGCGCAGGTCGGGATTGGCGGTCTGCCAGGCCTGCTGCACCCGGCCGCGCCAGGCGTCGTGGGTGAGGCCTTGGGCGCGGTCGTCCGGCGACGAACGGCTCCAGGGCCGCCAGTCGGGGGAGGGCAGACGGCCCAGCCCAGCCCGGCCGGCCAGGGCCTGGGCGGAATCGGCGCTCACCGCCAGGGGCGCGAGGGCCGGGGAGGAAACGATCACCCCGTCCGCCTTCAGCCCCGTCTCCACCGCACGCAGGGCGACGACCGCGCCGTCGGCGTGGCCGAGCAGGATGAGGGGCGTGTTGTCCGTCGGCCGGATCACCACGCTGACCAGGGCCCGCAGGTTGGCGACGTCGGGATCGAAGCTGGGGACGAAGCCCAGGTCGCGGGGCAGGGTGTAACGGGCCGATCCGCCCTGGCCGGCGCGCTCCAGGATCCAGACCGTGTAGCCCCGGCGTATCAGCTCACCGGCGGTCTCGAACCAGGCCTCGGCCGATTCCCCGTAGCCCGGCAGGATGACGACCGTGGCCCGCGGCGCCCGCCAGCCGGCGGCGACGCCATAACGCTGGGTGGGCTTTCCGCCCGTCTCGATCAGCCCCCAGGCCCAGCCCTCGGGGGGATAGAAGCGGGGGCTGAGGGACGGCGGGGCCCGGCTCTCCGCGAACGGGCCCAGCACATCGCTCCGACCGCACGCCGCGAGCAACAGGAGCAGAGCGGCGACGGCGAACGCGCGGACCATGACTTGTTTGAGCCCAGATCGCCGCTGTGGCGCAAGGCCGCTCAATCACGGCTTGATCCGCGAGCCTCGAACGCCGATTTAGGGGCCATGGCGACCGTCATCGACACCGTCACCGGCGCAAGGCCGCGACACCCAGAAAAGCAGTCCCGGCCCGACACGCCGATGCTGCGCAAGCCGGAATGGCTGCGCGTACGCGCGCCGGGCTCCCCGGGCTATGCGGCGACCCGGGCGACGGTGAAGGAACACGGCCTCACCACGGTCTGCGAGGAGGCCGCCTGCCCCAACATCGGCGAGTGTTGGTCCATCAACCACGCCACCATGATGATCATGGGCGACACCTGCACCCGGGCCTGCGCTTTCTGCAACGTCATCACCGGCAAGCCCCAGCCCTTGGACCCCACCGAGCCCGCCCGCGTCGGCGACGCCGTGGCGAAGATGGGGCTGAAGCACGTGGTCATCACCTCGGTGGACCGCGACGACCTCGCCGACGGGGGCGCGGCGCACTTCGCCGCCGTCGTCCGCGCGATCCGCGCGGCGGCGCCTGCCACCACCATCGAGATTTTGACCCCGGACTTCCTGCGCAAGCCGGTGGCCGCCGCCGAACTGGTGATCGACGCCAAGCCCGACGTCTTCAACCACAACCTCGAGACCGTGCCGCGCCTCTACCTCTCGATCCGTCCCGGCGCCCGCTACTTCCACTCCCTGCGCCTGCTGGAGCGGGTGAAGGAGCGCGACCCCGAGCAGTTCACCAAGTCGGGCCTGATGGTCGGCCTTGGGGAGACCAAGGAAGAGGTCATGCAGGTGATGGACGACATGCGTACGGCCGGCATCGATTTCCTGACCATCGGCCAGTACCTGCAGCCGACCCGAAAGCACGCCGCCATCGACCGCTATGTGACCCCCGACGAGTTCCACGCCTATGAGGAGATCGCCCGGGCCAAGGGCTTCCTGATGGTGTCGGCCAGCCCGCTCACCCGCTCGTCGCACCATGCCGGCGAGGACTTCGCCAGGCTGCAGGCCGCCCGTCGGGCCAAGGACGCCGCGGCCTAGGGACTTGCGCCATCACGTCACCAAGACGCTGCCCTATGGGCCCGAGCAGCTCTTCGCCCTGGTGGGCGATGTCGAGGCCTACCCGCAGTTCGTCCCCTGGGTCACCGGCATGCGGACCTGGAACCCGCGCACCGACAGCCAGGGCATGAGCTGGGTGGACGCCGAGGCCAGGGTCGGCTTCGCCTTCCTGAAGGAGAGCTTCTCCACTCGGGTGCGGCGCGATCCGGTCGGCCGCCAGATCGACGTCACCTTGCTGTCGGGGCCTTTCAAGACCCTGCGCAACCAGTGGCGGTTCGAGCCCGACCCCGCCGGAACCCGCGTCGAGTTCGACATCGAATTCGCCTTCAAGTCTCGGATGCTGGAGGCCTTGCTGGCCGCCAACTTCAGCCACGCCGTCGACAAGCTGATGGATTGCTTCGAAGCCCGCGCCAAGACCCTCTACGGCTAGGTCATCCGGTCCCGCAGGGCCTGCAGGGCGGCCTGGACGGCGGCGAGCTGCACCTCCGAGCGGGTCTCGTACTGGAAAAATTCCTGGCGGTGCATCAGGCCGTGATTGGTCCGCGCCGTGGCGATGTGGACGGTGCCCACCGGCTTGAACGAGGTGCCGCCGTGCGGGCCGGCGACGCCGGTCACCGCCACGGAGATGTGGGCGTTAGAGGCCTCCAGGGCGCCCTCGGCCATCATCCGGGCGACGGGCTCGGAGACGGCCCCCAGGTCGGCGATCAGGTCGCCCGGCACCCCCAACAGCTCCTGCTTGGCGCGGTTGGTGTAGGTGACGAAGCCGCGTTCGAAGACGTCCGAGGCGCCGGAGATCGAGCAGATCGCGCCGGCCACCAGGCCCCCGGTGCAGCTCTCGGCGGTGACAATCCGCAAGTTCCGCTCCCGGGCCTCGTCGATCAGCAGGCGCGCCAGGGTCTCGATCTCAAGGGAAAACATGCGGCGTGACTCCGACAAAGCTAGGCAAGGGTGAGGCGAGACCACAACATCGCCGCGACCCCAGACACAAGACGATTCGAGACATGACCACGCAGGACGCCGCCGCCAATCCCGCCGCGGCCCGCTCGCCGGCCCTGTTCGCCCTGACCGTCTTCGCCAGCGCCTGCCTGGTCTTCCTGGTCGAGCCGATGATCGCCAAGCTGGTCCTGCCCCTGCTGGGCGGGGGGCCGTCGATATGGAACACCAGCCTGGCCTTCTTCCAGGCCGCCCTGCTGGCTGGCTACGGCTACGCCCACCTGCTGCAGCGGGTTCGGTCCATCCGCCTGCAGGCGGGACTGCACCTGGCCGCCATGGTGCTGGCGGCGCTGGTCCTGCCGTTACACGTCACCGGGGTATTCGGCGCGCCAAGCTCGGAACACCCGGCCCTATGGCTGCTGGGGGTGATGGCCGTATCCATTGGCGCCCCCTTCGCGGTGCTCTCGGCCACCGCGCCCCTGGCGCAGGCCTGGCACGCCCGCACCCTGCACGCCGAAACGGGCTCCGAGCCCTATGTCCTCTACGCCGCCAGCAACCTGGGCAGCCTGCTGGCCCTGTTGGCCTATCCCATCGTGGTGGAGCCCCTGGCCACCCTGCACGGCCAGGCCGTGGGGTGGAGTCTCGGCTACGGCGCCTTCGTCCTGCTGATGGCCGCGCTGATGATCTTCGTCACCCGGGTCGGCGGGGAGGCCGCGCCGATCGTCGTGGTGGAGGGCGACGTCCCCGAGGCGGTTCCCACCTGGCGCGATCGGCTGACCTGGATCGTGCTGGCGGCCATCCCCTCCAGCCTGATGATGGGGGTGACCACCCACCTGGCCACCGACGTGGCCTCCGCGCCCTTCTTATGGGTGATCCCGCTGGCGCTCTACCTAGTCACCTTCATCATCGCATTCTCCACCAAGCCC
The DNA here is from genome assembly GCF_030645195.1 of Phenylobacterium sp. Lineage (GTDB taxonomy): Bacteria > Pseudomonadota > Alphaproteobacteria > Caulobacterales > Caulobacteraceae > Phenylobacterium. The sequence continues at coordinate 17,163 of NZ_JAUSLW010000201.1, forward strand.
GTGATGTCGGAGCAGACCACCCTGATCCTGCAGGCCGCGGCGGTGGCGGCCTGCGCCTCGATCCTGCCCTTCAGGGTCAGCAATTTCTTCCTGCAGATCTTCGTCCACCTCTCGGCCTTCTTCCTGACGGCGCTGATGTGCCATCAGGCCCTGGTGGCCCGGCGACCGACGCCGGCGCACCTGACCGGATTCTACCTGTGGATGTCGCTCGGCGGGGTGGTGGGTGGCGGCTTCAACGCCTTCGTCGCCCCGGTGATCTTCAACAATGTCTGGGAGTACCCGCTGGTCCTGGCGCTCGCTTGCCTGGTCAGGCCCTGGGGCGACGGGCCAGTGGAGCGCTGGCGCTGGGTGACCTTCGCCATCGGGTGCGTCGCCGCGGCCGGCGCGCCTCTGGCCGTCCTGGCGGCCTATAACGGCGAGATCGGCCGCGCCAATCTGTTGGGAACCACGGGCCACGACCTGATGCTTCTGCTGGTCAGGCTGCTGTTGGCCGCCGCCGTGGTCTGCGCCTTCATCGTGCGTCGGCGTGGCCTGGTGTTCTTCGGGATCATCGTGATCATCTCGCTCGCCGCGGAGGGCGCGGGCGACAAGGTCGACGTGTTGAAAAGCTGGCGCAGCTTCTTTGGCGTGGTGCGCCAGTCAGAGTTGCAGTTGGCGCCCCTGGGCGGGACGGTGCGCCTGCTGTCGCACGGCACCACCCTGCACGGCGCCCAGGCCCAGGATCCGCGCTTCCGCTGCCGGCCCCTGGTCTACTACGCGCCGGAGACGCCGATCGGCCAGGTCTTCACCCAGGCGGCGCGCGACAAGCCCGCCCTGCGCATCGGCGCGGTGGGCCTGGGGACCGGCGCGGTGGCCGCCTATACACGGCCCGCAGACCGGTTGACCTTCTTCGAGATCGATCCGCTGGTGATCCGCATCTCAACCGATCCGGCCCATTTCAGCTACACGACAGCCTGCGCCCGGGGGAAGATCGACTATGTGGTGGGCGACGCCCGCCTGACCCTGGCCAAGCAGCCCAGGGACCAGTTCGACATCCTGCTGATCGACGCCTTCTCCTCCGACAGCGTTCCGGCCCACCTGCTGACTGTCGAGGCCATGCGCGGCTACCTCTCCCGCATCAAGCCGGACGGGGTGCTCATCCTGCACCTGTCCAACCGCAACCTCGACCTGCGCAGCCCGGCCATGGCGGTGGCCTATGCCGCCGGCGGCGAGGCTCTGCTGCAGCGGCACGACGCGGCCAAGAGTTCGCCCATGCTGTGGGAGTCCTCCGAGGACGCGCTGATCGTGGCCCGCAACGCAAAGGCGCTCGCCGCCTTCGCCGCCGATCCGCGCTGGAAGCCGACGGAGCCCGTGCTGGTCCGGCCCTGGACCGACGACTACACCAACCTGGTCGGGGCGCTCTATGGGCGCATGAAGGAACGCTGGGCCTGGCTGCCCTAGAGAGGCGTTTCTACGGTCGCGATCGCCTGGGCCATCAGGCCCTCGCCGCGGCCGGTGAAGCCCATGCCCTCGGTCGTCGTGGCCTTCACGCTGACGCGGTCCAGGGGTAGGTCCAGCAACTCCGCGATGCGCGCGCGCATCGCGTCGCGGTGTGGGCGGATCTTGGGGCGCTCGCAGATCAGGGTGACGTCGACATTGACGATCGTGCCGCCCTTGGCCGCCACCAGGCCCGCGGCGTGGACCAGGAAGCGGTCGGAGGACGCGCCCTTCCACTGGGGATCGCTGGGCGGAAAGTGTTCGCCGATGTCGCCTTCGCCGATGGCGCCGAGGATGGCGTCGGTGAGGGCGTGCAGGCCGGCGTCGGCGTCGGAGTGGCCGATCAGGGTCTGGTCGTGATCGATCTTCACCCCGCAGAGCCAGACGGCCTTGCCGGGCCCCCAGCGGTGGGCGTCGACGCCGAAGCCGGTGCGGGTGATCCGGCGGCCGCCCGCCAACGTCTCTGCCATGGCGAAGTCCTCCGGATAGGTCAGCTTCATCAACAGGGGATCGCCGGCGACCAGGGCTACCTTGCCGCCAGCCCGCTCCACCACGGCCGCGTCGTCGGTGGGCTCGGCGCCGGCGGGCCAGGCGGCGTAGGCGTTCCGCAGGGTGCGATAGCCGAAGGCCTGGGGCGTCTGGGCGCGCCAGAGGCCATCGCGGGAGACCGTCTCGGTGATCACGCCGGCGACGCGCTTCAAGGTGTCGGCGACGGGGAGGGCCGGGACGGCACCGTCGGCCTCGGCCAGAGCCGCCAGCAGGCGCTCGACGTGCGCCGTGGTCACGAAGGGTCGGGCCGCGTCGTGGATCAGGACCGGCTCATCATCGGCGGCCGTAAGCGCAGCGAGACCGGCTTGGACCGACTCAGCCCGCGTGGCGCCGCCCGCGACAGCTTTCCAGCCCGCCAGTCCGGCAAGCGTCTCGGTGGCATCCTGCAAGCGCTCGCCGGCGGTGACCACGATGATTTCTCGGGCTCCAGCGCGGGCCAGAGCCTCCGCCGACCAGCGCAGAATCGGCCGCCCCCCCAGGCTGCGCCAGGGTTTGGGAGCTCCGGGCCCGGCCCGGGTGCTGGCGCCGGCGGCGACGATGACGGCGGAAAAGTTCATGGCGACGTTGTTTAGAGGGCGAACGTGTCCTGTCTAGGCTTTACGGCGCCGCACAATGTGCCTAAAAAGGCGGCGATGGGGTTGATTACAAAATGAGCAATACGCTCGCGATCGGGGATGTCGAGGTGTCGGGTCGGGCGTGGATCGCGCCCATGACCGGCGTTTCGGACCTTCCATTCCGCAAGGCCGCTAGCAAGCTCGGGGCCGCCTATGTGGCGACGGAGATGGTGGCCTGCGCCGAGTTCTCCCGCGGCCGTCCCGACGTCGTGCGCCGCGCCGCCGTGGGCGAGGGCCTGCCCTTGATGGTGGTGCAACTGGTCGGTCGCGACCCGGTCCACATGGCGCGCGGCGCGATCCTGGCGGCCCAGGCCGGCGCCCAGATCATCGACCTCAACTTCGGCTGCCCGGCCAAGGAGGTCACCGGCGGCGCCCAGTCGGGCTCGGCCCTGATGCGCGAACCGGCCCTGGCGGAGGCCCTGATCGCCGCCGCCGTGGACGCCGTGGACGTGCCCGTCACCGTCAAGATGCGCCTGGGCTGGGACGACGCCTCCCGGAACGCGCCGGAGATCGCCGCCATGGCGGAGGCCCGCGGCGCCAAGGCCGTCACCATCCACGGCCGCACCCGTAGCCAGTTCTACAAGGGCGTCGCCGACTGGTCGGCCGTCCGCGACGTGAAGAACGCCGTCTCCATCCCGGTGATCGTCAACGGCGACATCGTCGATGGCGCGACCGCCCGCGAGGCGCTGGCCCAGTCCGGCGCCGACGGCGTCATGGTGGGCCGCGGTGTCTATGGCCGGCCCTGGGTCGCCACTCAGATCGAGACCGAGCTCAATGGCGGGACCTTTGTCCAGCCTGACGCCGAGGCCCGGCTTGCCATCGCCCTGGAGCACTTCCGGGACAGTCTGAATTTCTACGGCGACCGCCTGGGCCTGCGGATCTTCCGCAAGCACCTGGCGTCCTATGTCGATAACGCGCCTTGGCCCATGCAGGTCGAGGCCAGGCAGAGCGCCCGTTCGGCGCTCTGCCGCCTGGAGGATCCCGCCCTGGTCGAGGAAGGCCTGATCGCGCTCTGGCGCGATCCTCAAACGAGATTGGCGGCATGAACAGTCGAACACGGGCCGCGAACAGCGGCGTCAACCTGGATGTCCTGAAGGCTGCGGCCTTCGACCTCTCCCCCGAACCGGCCCTGGTGGTGAACGCCGACGGCGCCCTGGTCGCGGTCAACGAGGCGGCCGAGGCCCTGTTCGGCCAGGGGCTCAGCCTGCTGACCCGGGGCCGCTTCGGCGCGGCTCTGCCGGAGGGCTCGGCCCTGGTCTCCCTGCTCAACCGGGCCCTGGAGGAGGACGCTCCGGTTCGCGAGCGCGGGGTGGAGATCAGCCTGTTCGGCCATCCCTCCTTCGAGGCCGACGGCGCCGCCGCGCCCCTGGGCGACGGTTCGGTGCTGCTGACCCTGCACGTCAAGGGCGGCGCCCTGGGCGGCGAGCGCACTGGGGCCGAGGCCGCGGGCCTGCGCACCATCGTGGGCCTGGGCCGCATGCTGGCCCATGAGATCAAGAACCCGCTGATGGGCATCCGCGGCGCGGCGCAACTTCTGAAGGCCGGCGCCAAGGCCGAGGACACCCCGCTCGCCCAGCTGATCGTCGACGAGACCGACCGTGTCCGCCGCCTGGTGGACCGGATGGAGGCCTTCTCCGACGACGCCTTGCCGGTTTGTTCGCCCATCAATATCCACCAGGTGCTGGACCGCGTCCGCGCGCTCGCCGTCAACGGCTTTGCCGACGGCCTGGTGCTGAAGGACCTCTACGACCCCTCCCTGCCGCTGACCTATGGCGACGAGGACCAACTGATCCAGATCTTCCTGAACCTGGTGAAGAACGCCTCGGAGGCCGCCCACAGCCGCGGCGACAATCGCGGCGAGGTCACCATCCATACCGCCTACCGGCATGGCGTCCGGGTCCGGGCCGCCAAGGGCCAGGCCCTGCGCGGCGCGCCCCTGGAGATCCGCATCCAGGACAACGGCCCGGGCATTCCCGCCCACCTGCGCGAGAGCCTGTTCCAGCCCTTCGTCACCACCAAGGTCAACGGCGCGGGCCTCGGCCTGGCCCTGGTCTCCAAGCTGGTCTCCGGACACGGCGGCCTGATCGATTTCGAGTCCGAGCCGGGCCGCACGACCTTCCGCGTGCTGCTTCCCATCGCATCTGAAGAGGACGTCTCGGCATGAACGCGATCGCCAACGCCAACAAGAAGATCCTGATCGCCGATGACGACTCCTCGATCCGTCTGGTTCTCAGCCAGGCCTTCACCCGTCTCGGCTATCAGGTTCGCGCCACCGGCAACGCCACGACCCTGCTGAAATGGGTGTCGGACGGGGAAGGGGACCTCGTCGTCACCGACGTGATGATGCCCGACGAGAACGTCTTCGACGTGCTGCCGCGCATCCGCAAGGACCGCCCCAAGCTGCCCGTCATCGTGATGAGCGCCCAGAACACCCTGCTGACGGCGGTCAACGCCGCCGAGGTGGGCGCCTTCGACTACATCTCCAAGCCCTTCGACCTGGACGACATGACCTCGGCCGCGCGCCGGGCCTTGGCCAAGCCCGCGGACTCCGAGGCCTCCAAGGCCCAGGCCCGCGCCGTGCGGGACGAGCGCCTGCCGCTGATCGGCCGCTCGGGGCCGATGCAGGACGTCTACCGCACCATCGCCCGCCTGGTGGGGGCCGACCTGACCGTGCTGATCCTGGGCGAATCGGGCACCGGCAAGGAGCTGGTGGCCCGGGCCCTGCACGAGATGGGACGCCGCAAGGACGGCAAGTTCGTGGTCATCAACCTGGCCGCCGTGCCGCGTGAGCGGGTGGAGACCGAGCTGTTCGGCCGCGAGGACGGCGACCATGGCAAGCTGGTGGAGGCCGATGGCGGCACCCTGTTCCTGGACGAGATCGGCGACATGCCGCTGGACGCCCAGACCCGCCTGCTGCGCGTGATCGACGGTTCGGAACCGGCGCTCAATCCCAAGACCGGCCGCCGGCCCAATGTGCGGATCATCGCCGCCACCAACCGCGATCTGCGCGGCCTCATCCAGCAGGGCCTGTTCCGCGAGGACCTGTTCTTCCGGCTCAATGTCGCCCCCCTGCGCCTGCCGCCGCTGCGTGACCGGGTGGAGGACATCCCGGACTTAGCGCGGGCCTTCCTGCTGCGGGCCAACCGCGAGGGCCTGCCCTCCAAGACCATCGACGCCGCGGCCCTGGAGCGCCTGAAGCTGCACTTCTGGCCGGGCAACGTCCGCGAGCTGGAAAACCTGATCCGCCGCATCTGCGCCCTCTACGCGGAGGAGTTGATCAGCGCCCGCATCGTCGAGCGCGAACTGGCCGACCAGCAGCCCCAGGTCCAGGGGCAGGAGGGGCCGGTCACCCTGGCCACCTTGGTGGAGCGCCACCTCGGCGGATACTTCGCCGAGCAGCCGGACGGCCTGCCGCCCGCGGGGCTCTACGACCGGGTTCTCGAGGAGATCGAACGCCCGCTGATCCAGCTCACCCTGACGGCGACTCGGGGCAATCAGGTCCGCGCCGCCGAGATTCTCGGTCTCAACCGCAACACCCTGCGCAAGAAGATCCAGGACCTCGGGGTGGAGATGGCGCGCGGACGCCGCTGAGGCCCGGCTTCCTGACGCGGATGTGAAGCATTCTCGCAACAACCTGTTGAGTTGGGGGCACAGTTCCGCCTAGGGTCGCCGCGTTATGGCGTCCCTGACCCACGACGGCGAGAATCCTCGAGCGCCGGCCGCGCGGCTGTGGCGGGCGATACAGTCACGCTATGTGCTTGGCGGGGGCTATGCGCTGGCCCTGCTGCTGACCGGCGTGGCCATCCTGCTGGCCGCCTCGCCTCCCGAAACCGGCCCCCTGGCGCCGGCCAGCAAGAACATCCTGGTGCTGCTGGGCTTCAACCTGGTGCTGATCCTCGGCCTGGCCGGGATCATGGGCGCGCGGCTGGTGGCCCTGCTGGACGCTCGCTCCATGGACGCCGGCGCCCGCCTGCATCTGAGGTTCGTGGCCCTGTTCGCCCTGGCCGCGGTGGCGCCGGCCGTGGTGGTGGCGCTGTTCTACGGCGTCCTGGTCAATCGCGGGGTGGAGAACTGGTTCTCCGAACGGGTGCAGACTGTGGTGGAGAACTCCGCGACGGTGGCGAGGTCCTATGTGGAGGATCAGAAGCGCTATATCGGCGACCACGTGACCCTGATGGCCGTGGACCTGAACCGCGCCGCTCCGGCCCTGCAGTCGAGTCCCATCACCTTCAGCCACTTCCTGGCCTACCAGGCCTCATACCACGCCTTCCCGGCGGCCTATCTCATCGACCGCGAGGGCCGGGTCCTGGCCCGCGCCGAGGCCGGCGACGCCCCGGCCTATGTCACGCCCCCGGATTCCAGCTTCAAGGCCGCCGACGAGGGCGACATCTCGGTGCCGGCCTTCGATTCGGCCGACCTGATGCGGGCGGTCTACAAGCTGTCGGCCTATCCCGACGCCTATCTCTACGTGGCCCGGCCGGTGGAGAAGGGGATCATCAACCACCTCACCGACGCCGACGCCTCCCTGGTCTCCTATCGCGAGGCCGCCCAGAGCCGGCAGCGGATTCAGGCGGTCTTCGCCCTGTCCTACATGGAGACCGCCCTGCTGGTGCTGGTGGGGGCGGTCTGGTTGGGTATGGCCGCGGCCAACGCCATCTCAGGACCTGTGGGCCGGCTGGTGCAGGCCGCGGGCCGGGTGGCCGGCGGCGACCTGACGGCGCGCGTGGATGCTGAGAACGATCCTGATGAGATCGCGGTTTTATCCCGCGCCTTCAACAGCATGACACATGATCTTCAGGTCCAGCAGGCCGCCCTGCAGCGGGCCCGGGACGAGGCCGACCAGGACCGTCAGTTCATAGAAACCGTCCTGGCCGAGGTCTCGGCCGGGGTCATCGGCCTGGATTCCGAGGGCCGCATCTCGGCGGCCAACCGCCAGGCCAGCGAGCTGCTGGGTCTGGACGACGCTCCGATACGGGGCCGCAAGCTGGTGGAGATCGCGCCGGAGTTCGCGACCATCGCCGACAATGCCCGCAAGGCCGGCGAGGCCGAGGAAGAGGTGGACGTCGAGCGCGAGCGCGAGACCCGCCGCCTGCGGGTGCGCGCCAGCCGCAGCGAGAGCGGCCTGGTCCTGACCTTCGACGACATCACCCGCCTGGTTTCGGCCCAGCGGAACGCGGCCTGGCGCGACGTGGCCCGCCGAATCGCCCACGAGATCAAGAACCCGCTCACCCCCATCCAGCTCTCGGCCGAGCGCTTGCAGCGCAAGTTCCGCAAGGGGGTGGCCGCCGAGGACCTGGAGATCTTCGACCGCTGTACCGACACCATCGTGCGCCAGGTGGGGGACATCGGCCGGATGGTGGACGAGTTCTCCGCATTCGCCCGCATGCCCGCGCCGAAGTTCGCCGAGCAGGACCTGGTGGAGCTGCTGCGGGCCGGGGTCTTCGCCCAGCGGGTGGCCACCCCCGACATCGAGATCGACCTGGTGGAGCCGCTGCCCGCCACCACCCTGATGGCCGATGGCCGCATGCTGGCCCAGGCCCTGACCAACATCCTGAAGAACGCCTCGGAGGCCGTGGCCGCCCGGGTGGCCGACCAGCCCGAACCCCAGGGCCGGATCGTCGCCGAACTGATCTCCGACGGGAACGGCGTCTGCGTCGCCATCGAGGACAATGGGGTGGGCCTGCCCGAGAAGGACCGCGATCGCCTGACCGAGCCCTATGTGACGACCCGCGAGAAGGGCACGGGCCTTGGTCTGGCCATCGTCAAGCGGATCCTCGAGGACCACGGCGGCGAACTGATTCTGACCGATGCGAAGCGCGGACGCGGCGCGCGCGCGCTTCTGAAACTTCCGACGACGGCGCGGGTGAGCGCCGTCACCGACGATCACGGCTTAGAGGTGACCAATGGCGGCTGATGTTCTGGTAGTCGACGATGAGGCGGACATCCGCGAGCTGGTGGCCGGCATCCTGTCGGACGAAGGCTATGCGGTGCGCACGGCCAACGACTCGGAGTCGGCGCTGGCCGCCATCCGGGCCCGCAAGCCGGCCCTGTTGATCCTCGACATCTGGATGCAGGGCGGGGGGATGGACGGCCTGGAGTTGCTGGACATGCTCCGCACCCTGGACGCCGACATCCCGGTGATCATGATCTCCGGCCACGGCAACATCGAGACCGCGGTCAGCGCCATCAAGCGCGGCGCCTACGAATTCCTGGAAAAGCCCTTCAAGTCCGACAAGCTGCTGCTGACGGTGGAGCGGGCCCTGGAGGCCACCAGCCTCAAGCGCGAGAACCGCCGGCTGCGGACCCAGGCCATCATGCCCGACGGCCTGGTGGGCAGGTCCATGGCCACCCAACAGCTGCGCAGCCTGATTCCGAAACTTGCCGGAGCCAACAGCCGCGTCCTGATCGCCGGCCCTCCCGGCGCTGGCAAGGAGACCGTGGCCCGCATGATCCACGCGGCCAGCCCCCGGGCCAAGGCCGAGTTCGTGGTGATCAGCGCCGCCGGAATGACCCCGGAACGCATGGACCTGGAGTTGTTCGGCGAGGAGGCGGAGAACGGCCGCCCGGCCAAGATCGGCGTCTTCGAGCGCGCCCACACGGGCACCCTCTATCTGGACGAAGTGGCCGACATGCCCTTCGAGACCCAGAGCCGCATCCTGCGCGTGCTGGTGGAGCAGAGGTTCCGCCGGGTGGGCGGGGACAATGATGTCCAGGTAGACGTCCGCGTGGTCTCCTCCACCTCGCGGGACCTGCGCGAGGAGATCGCCGCGGGACGCTTCCGGGAGGACCTGTTCCATCGTCTCAACGTGGTGCCGGTGACGGTGCCGGGCCTGGCCGAGCATCGGGAGGATATCCCCGAGCTGGTGGACTACTTCATCCAGCGCATCTGCGAGGCCACCGGCATGCCGCGCCGCCGGCTGGCCGACGACGCGCTCGCCACCTTGCAGGTCAAGGCCTGGCCGGGGAACCTGCGCCAGCTGCGCAACAATGTGGAGCGGATGCTGATCCTGGCCTCGGGCGATCCCAATGAGGCGATCAGCGCCGACATGCTGCCGGGGGATTCATCTCCGTCGGACCAGGGGTCGTCCCTCGGCGCCGACCGGATCATCGCCCTACCGCTGCGGGAGGCCCGCGAGGTGTTCGAGCGGGAGTACCTGAACGCCCAGATGCTGCGGTTCTCCGGCAACATCTCGCGCACCGCGGCCTTCATCGGCATGGAGCGCTCGGCCCTGCACCGCAAACTGAAGTCGCTGGGCCTGTCCGGCGCCCGCCCCGTGGAAGAAGAGGACGCCTGATGGGACTGCTACGCCAAGGCTTCGCAGGCCGCATCCACAATCCTTTGAAGCTCACGAAGGGAGCGAAATAGGATGGGCCGCATCGCCTATGTGAACGGGCGCTTTTCGCGCCATGCCGACGCCGTGGTCCACATCGAGGACCGGGGCTATCAGCTGGCCGACGCGGTCTATGAGGTCTGGTCGCTGTTCGACGGCAAGCTCGCCGATCCGGAGGGGCATTTCGCCCGCCTGGAGCGCAGCCTCGGCGAGTTGAAGATCGTCATGCCCATGAGCCGCCGCGCCCTGACCATGGTTCTGAAGGAGACGGTGCGGCAGAACCGCATCCGTGAAGGCATGGTCTATCTGCAGGTCGGTCGCGGCGTGGCGCCGCGCGACCACGCCTTCCCCCATCCCGACACCCCGCCCAGCATCGTGATCACCGTCAAGGCGGTGGACCGGGGCGCGACCGAGGCCAAGGCGGCCAAGGGCGTTTCGGTGATCACCCTGCCGGAGAACCGCTGGGGGCGGTGCGACATAAAGACCGTGGGTCTGCTGCCCAACGCCATGGCCAAGCAGGCGGCCAAGGAGCGCGGGGCGGCCGAGGCCTGGTTCGTCGATGAGATGGGTCTGGTGACCGAGGGCGCGTCCTCCAACGCCTGGATCATCGACGCCGACGGGACCGTGCGGACCCGCGCCACCAACGCCAACATCCTGCGTGGCGTCACCCGTTACAGCCTGCTGGACATCCTGAGGGAGCAGGGGATGAAGGTCGATGAACGCCCCTTCACCCCCGACGAGGCCAAAGCGGCCAAGGAGGCCTTCATCACCGGCGCCGGGGCCCTGGTCCTGCCCGTGGTGGCCGTCGATGGGGCGCCGGTGGGCGATGGAACCGTCGGTCCGGTGGCGATGAAGCTCCGGAGCCTCTATATCGAGCGTGCGCGAGCAACTGCGATCTGAGGCCAACGGCGCGATTGCGCCGGTCACAGAGAGGGGTCTAGCGTCCAACTTGTGTGTGGCGACCGGTTTGCGGACGCCGATCCAAAACAAAGGGCGAAAAGCCATGTCGAACGAAAAGAAACAAAACCTGCAGGACACGTTCCTGAACAGCGTGCGCAAGTCGAAGACGCCGCTGACCATCTTCCTGGTGAACGGCGTCAAGCTGCAGGGTGTGGTGAGCTGGTTCGACAATTTCTGCGTGCTTCTCCGTCGCGACGGCCAGTCACAGCTGGTCTACAAGCATGCCATCTCGACCATCATGCCGGCGCAGCCCGTGCAGCTGTATGAGCCGGCGGAAGACGAGGCCGATTGAGTTCAAAATCCATAGATCGCGAGGCGCCTGCCCAGCAGGCCATCGTCATCCACCCCGCCCGTGATGAGCGGGGCACGTCCCGGACCGCCGAGGGGCGGCTGGAGGAGGCTGTCGGCCTGGCCCAGGCTCTCGACCTGGAGATCTGCGACGCCTTCGTCGCGCCGTTGCGCAAACGCGTGCCCGCGACCCTGTTCGGCAAGGGCAAGGTCGAGGAGATCGGCAAGCTGCTGGAGGACGCCGAGGCCGATGTCGCGGTGATCGACGACGCCCTGAGTCCGGTCCAGCAGCGGAACCTGGAGAAGACCTGGAAGGTCAAGGTCATCGACCGGACCGGCCTGATCCTGGAGATCTTCGCCCGCCGGGCGCGGACCCGCGAGGGCCGCCTGCAGGTGGAGCTGGCTAGGCTCTCCTACGAGAAGTCGCGCCTGGTCCGCACCTGGACCCACCTGGAACGTCAGCGCGGCGGGGCCGGGGTGATGGGCGGGCCTGGTGAGACCCAGATCGAGACCGACCGCCGGCTGATCGCCGACAAGATCGTCAAGCTGAAGAAGGACCTGCTGGAGGTGCGTCGCACCCGGGACCTGCAGCGGGGCGCACGGCAGCGGCATCCGTACCCGTCGGTGGCCCTGGTGGGCTACACCAACGCCGGCAAGTCGACCCTGTTCAACCGCCTGACCAAGGCCGAGGTGGTGGCCGAGGACATGCTGTTCGCCACCCTGGATCCAACCATCCGGATGCTGGACCTGCCCGATGGGCGGCCCGCCATCCTGTCGGACACCGTCGGCTTCATCTCCGAACTGCCCCACGAACTAGTGGAGGCCTTCCGCGCCACCCTGGAGGAGGTGAAGGAGGCCGACGTAATCCTGCACGTGCGCGACATCTCCAGCGAGGAGACCGACGCCCAGGCCCAGGACGTGCGCACCGTGCTCTCACGCCTCGGCGTGGACATGGAGGAGCGCCGCCTGATCGAGGTCTGGAACAAGGTCGATCTGGTGGAGCCCGAGGCTCGCGAGCGCCTGATCGGCGACGCGCGCCGGGCCCATCCCCCGGCGGTCACGGTCTCAGCCGTCACCGGCGAGGGCTGCGACGAGCTGCTGGCCATGGTCGCTGAGATGGTGGACGAGGCGCCGGCGGTGGAGATCGTGGCCCCACCCAGCCAGGGCGCGGCGGTGGCCTGGCTCTATCGCCATGGCCGGGTGATGGAACGCGCCACCGAGGACGACGGTGGCACGCGCCTTGCTGTCAAGCTGAGCGCCCAGGCCCTGGGCCAGTTCGAACAACTCTTCCCGCAGGCCC
>NZ_JAUSLW010000215.1 GCF_030645195.1 Phenylobacterium sp.
GGTTGCGGTAGGCGAGGCTATCGACCGCGCGCCAGGTCTCGATCTGCTGCCACCAAGCCGCGAGCGCGGTGCGGTCGATCGCCGGCTTCTCGGCCTTCCACACCGTCAGCATGTCGGCGAGCACGTTGGCGACGTCGCCGATGATCGGGATGTCGACGCGGACGTTCTTGTTGATCGACGACGGGTCGATGTCGATGTGGATCTTCTTCGACCCCGGCGAGAAGGCGTCCAGCCGGCCGGTGACCCGGTCATCGAAGCGGGCGCCTATGCAGACCATGACGTCGCAGTCGTGCATGGCGTGGTTGGCCTCATAGGCCCCGTGCATGCCCAGCATCCCCAGCCACTGGGGATCGGAGGCCGGGAAGGCGCCCAGGCCCATCAGGGTGGAGGTCACCGGCGCCCCGGTCAGCTTGGCGAAGTCGCGCAGCAGCTGGGCGGCCTTGGGGCCGGCGTTGATCACGCCGCCGCCGGTATAGAGGATCGGCTTGCGGGCGCCCGCGATCAGGGCCGCGGCCTCGGCGATCTTGCCGGCGTCGCCCTTGGTGCGGGGATTGTACTCGTGGTTGTGCTTGACCGCCCCCGGGCCCCGATAGGCGCCCTTGGAGAACTGCACGTCCTTGGGGATGTCGATGACCACCGGGCCCGGGCGGCCGGAGGTGGCGATATGGAAGGCCTCGTGCAGGATGCGCGGCAGCTCCTCCACCGACTTCACCAGATAGTTCTGCTTGGTGATCGGCCGCGTGATGCCGACCGTGTCGCATTCCTGGAAGGCGTCGGTGCCGATCAGATGGGTGGCGACCTGGCCGGTGATGACCACCATGGGGATGGAGTCCATCAGGGCGTCGACGATGCCGGTGACCGCATTGGTGGCGCCGGGGCCGGAGGTCACCAGGACCACGCCGCACTTGCCGGTGGACCGCGCATAGCCTTCGGCGGCGTGGGTCGCCCCCTGTTCGTGGCGGACCAGGACGTGCTGCAGGCGCGGCTCGTCGAACAGGGCGTCATAGATCGGCAGCACCGCGCCGCCCGGATAGCCGAAGAGCACCTCGACACCCTGGTCGATCAGGGCGCGCACGACGATCTCGGCGCCGGTCAGGGTTTCAATGTCGGCTTCGATGGTCTGGTGGGCGGTCATTTGGGTAGCGCCTAGGTTGGGCAATAAAAAAGGCCCTCGGAGGGCCTGGTGCAAGCGACCTTGGTCAGGCTGACGTGATCGTCAGCCCGCGACAGGTCGCCGTACAAGTACAAGAATCTCGCGCACGAGCATTCTCCGAAACGAAGCTCCTTGCTGATGCCATGCCCCCGTCAGGGCGTCAAGCCGGGGTCGAGCGCAAGAAACTGCCTCCATTGGGCGTCGGGGTCCAACGCGGTGATCTTTGGCCATTCGGCCATTTGCCCCCGCAGCCAGGTGGACTGGCGCTTGGCGTAGCGGCGGGTCTCCTGCTGGGCGGCGGCCAGGGCCCGGGCCGGAGTCAATTCGCCGCGCAGCTGGGCGGCCAGTTCGCGCACCCCCACGGCCTTCAGGATCGGCAGGGCGGGGTTGAGATCGCGCGCCATCAGCTGCGCCACCTCCTCCAGGGCGCCGGCCGCCAGCATGGTCTCCAGCCGCAGGTCGCAGCGGTCGTAGAGCCACTTGCGGTCAGGCTCCAGGGCGACGGCGGAATATGCGCCCTCGGGCAGGACCGGATCGGTGCGTCCCTGCCAGTCGGAGAGCGACACGCCGCTGGCGGCGAACACCTCCCAGGCCCGCGCCAGCCGTTGGCGGTCCCCGGGGCTGATGCGGGCGGCCGCGGCCGGGTCGGCCTGGGCGAGCCGCTCGCGGAAGGCGGCCTCGCCCATCGCCTCATAGTCGGCGGCGGCCCGGTCGCGGATCTCCGGCGGCGTCGCCGGAATCTCCGCCAGGCCGTGGGTCAGGGCGCGGAAGTAGAGGCCGGTGCCCCCCACCACCACGGCCGAGCGGCCTCGCCCGGTGATCTCGGCCAGCGCCTGGGTCGCCGCTCGCGACCAGGTCCCCACCGACCAGCCGTCGGCGGCGTCCACGGTCCCCACCAGGTGATGCGGGACCCGGGCCTCCTCCTCGCGGGAAGGGCGGGCGGTCACCACCCGCAGGTCGCGATAGATCTGCAGGGCGTCGGCGCCGACGATCTCGGCCCCGGTCTTCTGCGCCAAACGCAGGGCCAGGGCCGACTTGCCGCTTGCCGTGGGCCCGGCGATCAGCCAGATGCGGGGCTCCATGCAGCTCGCCCTTACCCTCGTCAGTCCCACGCCCGAAGCGGCCCAGGCCGGTGTCGACCTCGTCAACGCAGCGCTCGCAGGCGTACGCGCCCGCGTCAAGGAGCCCCGGCTCCTCGGTCCCGGCGCCTATGACCTGGCCCTGGAGGCGCAGGCCATCGCCCCGGTGCGCATCGCCGTCGCCAACGCGCTCGAGGGCCTGCCCGTCGACGCCTGCGTCCAGCACTGGAACGGTCGCCGCAAGCGCCTGCTGATCGCCGACATGGACTCCACCATCATCGGCTGCGAGTGCATCGACGAACTGGCCGACTTCGCCGGCGTGAAGGACAAGGTCTCGGAGATCACCGAACGGGCCATGCGCGGCGAGCTCGACTTCGAATCCGCCCTGCGCGAGCGGGTGGCCATGCTGAAGGGGCTCTCCGTCGACGTCCTGCAGCGCTGTTACGACGAGCGCGTCGAGCTGAACCTCGGGGCGCGGACCCTGGTGCGCACCATGGCCGCCCACGGCGCGCGGGCCTTCCTGGTCTCCGGCGGCTTCTCCTTCTTCACCAGCCGGGTCGCCGAGGCCGCGGGTTTCCACGCCAACCGCGCCAACACCCTGATCGAGGCCGAGGGCCTGCTGACCGGCGAGGTGGCCCGCCCCATCCTCGGCCGCGAGGCCAAGCTGGCCGCCCTGCGCGAGGAGACCGCCGCCCTGGGCCTCACCCCCGCCGAGGCGCTGGCCGTCGGCGACGGCGCCAACGACCTGGCCATGATCAACGCGGCGGGCCTGGGCGTCGCCTACCGCGCCAAGCCCATCGTGGCCGCCGAGGCCGACGCCAAGGTCGACCACTTCGACCTCACCGCCCTGCTGCACTTCCAGGGCTACGCCATCCAGGACTTCGTTACAGACTGACGCCAGGCTTGATTGGGCGTAGCCTGGCCAAGCGCGCTATGGCCAGGCCATGAGCCTGCCCCGCATCCCCAAGGCCGTTGTCTTCGACATGGACGGCCTGCTCTGCGACACCGAGGTCGTCTATCGCGACGCCATGTTCGCCACCGCCGCCGAGCACGGCCACGACATGCCGCTCTCGCTGTTCAAGAGCATGATCGGACTGCCCAGCCCGATGAGCGACCGTCAGGTGCTCAACCACTTCGGCGAGGACTTCCCGATCATCGCCTTCAACAGCCGGGTCATGGAGCATGTCGATCGCGCCTGCGAAGAGGGCATAGCCCTGAAGGCGGGGGTGCTGGAGCTGCTGGATACCCTGGACGCCCTGGGCCTGCCGCGCGCCATCGCCACCTCCTCCAGCCACCGGGCGGTGGAGGCCCACCTGGGCAAGTCCGGGATCATCCCGCGCTTCCATGCCGTCGTGGCCCGCGGCGACTATGTGAAGGGCAAGCCCCATCCCGACCCCTTCCTCAAGGCCGCCGGGCGCCTGGAGATCGAACCCCACCTCTGCCTGGCCCTGGAGGACAGCCACAATGGCGTCCGCGCCGCGTCCTCGGCCGGCATGATGACCATCATGGTCCCCGACCTGCTGGACCCCACCGAGGAGATGCACGGCCTCTGCGTCCGCATCGCCGCGGACCTGCACGAGGTGAGGGGACTGTTTCACCCCTGACCCATGACGGGCTCGCCCAACGCCCGCCCCTTGACGCCGCTCATATAGTTCCATAATTCTCGAAATATGGAATCAAACACCAGGAGCCAGCCATGAAGCGCCTACACATCCACGTCGGTGTCGCCGATCTCGACCAGTCGATCGGCTTCTACTCCACCCTGTTCAACACCCAGCCCAGCGTCGTCGAGGCCGACTACGCCAAGTGGATGCTGGAAGACCCCCGGGTGAACTTCGCCATCTCGGCCCGCGAGCGCGCGCCAGGGATCGACCACCTGGGCATCCAGGTCGACAGCCGCGCCGAGCTCGACGAACTGTCCGGCCGGCTGAAGGCGGCGGGCGAGACGACCCTGGATCAGGAGGCCGCCACCTGCTGCTACGCCAAGTCCGACAAGGCCTGGGTCAACGACCCGGCCGGGGTGCGCTGGGAGACCTTCTTCACCTTCGGCGGCGCCACCAGCTATGGCGAGGATGAGCAGCTGTTGGCGGTCCAGCCGGCGGCCCAGGCCTGCGGCGTGGGCGCGGCCTGCGGCTGAGTCGGGAAACGCGGTTGGGGGCTCGCGCCCCCTACCGCGCGCTCGGCCCGCGCTGGAAGTATTTGAAGAAGGCGCTGTCGGGCGACAGCACCATGGTCGTGTCGCCCTGGCCAAGGGAGGCCTCATAGGCCTGCATCGACCGATAGAAGGCCGCGAAGCCGGGATCGCGCCCGAAGCTCTGGGCGAAGATCCGGGTGCGTTGGGCGTCGCCCTCACCGCGGGTGGTCTCGGCCTCCTCGGTGGCGGTGGCCAGAGTGATGGCCACCTCCTTGTCGGCGCCGGCGATGATCTCGCGCTTCTTCTGTTCGCCCTCGGCCCGCCTCTGGGCGGCTTCCTGCTGGCGGCTGGTCTGCATGCGACGGTAGACGGCCGCCTGGTTGGCGGCGGGCAGGTCGGCGCGCTTGATCCGCACGTCGATGATCTGGATGCCCAGGCGCGAGGAGTTGGCGCGCTTGGCCACGTCCACCTTGGTCTGAGCCATCAAGGCGCCGCGGCGCCCCGAGATGATGTCGCTGGAGGTGGCCGAGCCCAGGATCTGGCGCAGGGACGAGTTCAGCAGCCGCTCGATGCGGTCGTTGGCCGTCCGCTCGTCGCGCAGGGTCCGATAGTACTGCAGCGGGTTGGAGATGCGGTAGCGGACGAAGGCGTCCACCACCAGCCGCTCCTGGTCGGCGGCGATGATCTCTTCCTTGTCGGCCTCGAGCTTCAGGTTGCGCTTGTCGAGCTTGATGACGTTCTCGAGGAAGGGCGCCTTGATTTTCAGGCCCGGTGCGTTCTCGTCGGGCGCGTTGATCACCCGCACGGGCTCGCCGAAGCGGACGACGATGGCCTGCTGGCGCTGCTCGACGATGAACAGGGTGTTGAACAGGACGACCACGACGCCGAGCGCGATGAGGCCCCAGATGGTGAGGCGGCGGTTCATCGCGGAGCTCCGGGACTGGGAATGACGGTCTCGCCGCCCTCGGCCTGCGGTGCGACGCGGGCGGTGGGCGTCTTGGCGCGGAAGACGTCGGGGGGCAGGATGATCGGGGCGCTGGCGCCCTTGCCGTCGATGACCACCTTGTTGGAGCGCGACAGCACCCGCTGCATGGTCTCGATATAGAGGCGGTCGCGGGTCACGCCCGGCGCGCGCTTGTACTCGGTCAGGATCTGGCTGAAGCGCGAGGCTTCACCGATGGCTTCCCGGACCGACTGCTCGCGATAGCCCTGGGCCGACTGGGTCAGCTTGGCGGCGTCCCCCTTGGCCTCGTTGATCACCCGGTTGCGGTAGGAGTTGGCCTCGTTGACGGCGCTCTCGGCGTCCTGGCCGGCATTGGCCACTTCACGGAAGGCGGCGACCACCTCCTGCGGCGGGTTGGCGCTGCGGATCTGGACCTCGACGATGCTGACGCCGGCGCCCCAGCCGTCCAGGGTTCTCTGCATCAGCTCGGCGGACTGGATCTGCACGCGGCCCCGGCCCGTGGTCAGGATGTCCTGCAAGGTCGTCTTGCCCACCACCTCGCGCATGGCGCTCTCGGCCACGGCCTTGGCGGCGTCCTCCTGGTCGCGGACCGTGAACACGTATTTTGCGGCGTCGGCGACGCGCCAGGTGACGCTGAAGTCCAGGTTCACGATGTTCTCGTCGCCGGTCAGCATCAGGCTCTCTTCCGGCACGTCGGCGCCGGCCGAGCCGCCGATGTCGATCCGGTTGAGGCTGGTGACCGCCACCTTCTCCACATGCTCGATGGGGGCGGGCAGGCGGTAGCGCAGGCCCGGCGTCTCGGAGCGCGAATAGGCGCCGAAGGTAGTGACCACCGCCGCCTCGTTGGGCTGGACGATATAGAGGCCCGACAACGCCCAGAGGGCGAAGCCGGCGCCGGCCACCGCGGCCACCGCGCCGGGACGCACCGGGTCGCCGGGACCGCGGCCGCCGAAGGTGGCGCGGAGTTGGGCGATCAGACGGTCGAAGATCGCCGAGATGTCGGGGCCGCCGCCGGGACCGCCCGGACGGCGTGGGCCGCCGCGCTGGGGGCCGGGCCCCTTCGGAGGTTGTTTGTCGCCGCCACCGCCCTCGCCGGACGGCGGAGAGCCCCAGGGGCCGGGGTTCGCATTGTCGTTCCAGGGCATGGTCGCGTCGTCTGCTTCTTTTGTCTCGGCGCGGCGGCTGCGTTGGCTGCCTGTCGTCGGGCTTGTAAACCGGCGCTGTCAGCCGGATATGAGGCGCGCGAGCCCGCAAAGCAAGACACACAGGCGTCATGGACACCCCGACCGCCCCTGAACGGGCCCTTATCCTCGCGGCCCTGGACCGGGTGCTCGACCCGAAGACCGGCAAGGGGTTGGTCTCCGCCCGCCTGGTGCACGGCCTGAACCTGGCGCCCGGCCGCGCCGGCTTCGTGCTGGAGGTCGCCGCCACCGACATCCCGCTCTACGAACCGACCCGCGCCGAGGCCGAGCGGGCCCTTTCCCGCGTCGACGGCGTGGCCCAGGCCCAGGTGATGCTGACCGTGCAGGCCGACGCCCCGCCGCCACCGGCGCCCGGCGTCACCCGCGTGGTCAAGGGCGCCCGTGTCACCCAGGATCCCGCCGCCGCGCCGAAGCCGCCGGTGGACGCCGCCCGGCCCGACCACGTCCGCCGCGTCATCGCCGTGGCCAGCGGCAAGGGCGGGGTGGGCAAGTCCACGATCTCGGTGAACCTGGCCGCCGCCTTCGCCGCCATGGGCCTGCGGGTCGGACTGCTGGACGCCGACATCTATGGTCCGTCGGCGCCACGCATGCTGGGGGTGGACGGCGACCCGGGCTTCGGCCCCGACAAGAAGCTGATCCCCCTGGAGGCCTGGGGGATGAAGGTGATGTCCATCGGCTTCCTGGTGGACGAGGCCGCCCCGATGATCTGGCGCGGGCCCATGGCCTCCTCGGCCGTGCGCCAGATGGCCAATGACGTGGCCTGGGGAACCGAGGCCGAACCTCTCGACATCCTGGTGGTCGACATGCCGCCGGGCACCGGCGACATCCAGCTGACCCTGGTTCAGAAGATCAAGCTCGACGGGGTTCTCATTGTTTCCACCCCGCAGGAGATCGCCCTGATCGACGCCCGCCGGGCCGTCGCCATGTTCCAGAAGACCGCCACCCCGATCCTGGGGTTCGTGGAGAACATGTCCTACTTCCCCGACCCGGCCACCGGCGCCCGCATCCCGATCTTCGGCGAGGGCGGCGGCAAGGCAGAGGCGGCCAGGCTGGGCCTGCCCCTGCTCGGCGAAATCCCGCTGGACCAGGCCCTGCGCCAGGCCTGCGACGACGGCCGGCCGGTGACGGCCGCCGCGCCCCAGAGCCCGGCGGCCAACGTCTTCAACCAGATCGCCAAGGCCCTGCTCTAGACCCTGACCGTTTCAGATGGACCCATTTGAAACGGAAAGAAGGGTCTAGATTCAAAAGATTAGAGCACGTCGGGCGGCGGAACCGGTATCCACTTCCGCCTGACGTGCTCTAAGGCCGCTCAGCCGGCGCCCGGCTTGCCGTCGGCCAGGTTCGACCCGGAGCCGGCCTGCAGCAACTCGGCCTCGGCGGCCAGCGCATCGCGCAGGTCGAGCTGACGGCGGACCTCGCCGTGGCGCACCGCGTCCAGCTTCCAGCCGATGAAGCAGGCTCCGCCGAAGAAGACTAGGATGACGGGGGCGAAGACGTAGCAGAGCTCCAGGCCGCGGATGGCTTCGGGGGTGTTCACCGCGCCCTCGGCGGCGTTGTAGCCCACCAGGCCCAGCACGGTGAAGCTGATGCCCACGGTGATGGCCGAGCCGATCTTCTGGGTGGTGGTGACGAGCGCATAGAGCAATCCAGCCCGCTCTTCGCCCGTCTCCAAGCGAACCTCGTCGGCCACGTCGGCCACCATGGCGCGCACGATCAGCACGAAGGAGGACGAGACGAAGCCCACGGCGAACATGCCGGGGATGGCCAGCGCCATGGTGGCCTTGGGGATGATCATCAGCATCGACTGGGTCACGGCGTAGCAGACCGAGGCCAGGATCAGGGCCCGGTGCTTGCCCATCCTCTGGGCCAGCCAGCTCCAGAACAGCGCGCCGGCCAGGCCGGCGGCGATGTAGAACATCAGCAGGATCGAGGTCTGGGGCGTCGTGTAGCCCCGGGCGTCGTGGAAGAAGAACAGATAGAGGGCCGCCGTGGTGCCGGGGCCCAGCGCCAGCACGAAGTCGGCGAAGACCAGCCGCAGCATCTCGGGCCGGGTGAGCAGCTTCCAGTAGTCGGCGAAGCTGGCCTGCGGGCTGGCGGCCCGCGGCGCCACGCGTTCGGGACTGATCATCGTGCAGATGACCACGGTGATGGGCAGCAGGATGATGCAGAACCAGCCCATGGCGTGGACGCCGTTGGCGAAGCTGCCCTTCACCGCCAGCGGCACCACCAGGATCAGCACGGCGCCGATCACCCCCACCGCGCTGATCACCCCGTAGACCCGTGAGCGGTCGTTATAGTCGGTGGCCAGGGCTGCGCCCCAGGCGGCCTGGGCCAGGGTGACGATCGAGATGCCCAGATAGAGCACCAGCAGCCAGCCGATGATGTATCCCTCGGTGACTCCCGGATTGGCCATGAACAGCATGTAGACGGCGAGCATCACGAAGGGTGCGCCCACCACCAGCCACGGCCGGTAGCGTCCCCACCGCGACTTGGTTCGGTCCATGGCCATGCCCAGCAGCGGGTCGAGGCCCAGGTCGATCAGGCGCACGATGGTGATCGCGGCGCCCACCGCCACCATGCTCAGGCCCAGGTGCCCGGCGAAGAACCGGGGAAGGTAGACGCCCATCACCAGACCGATGGCCGCGACGGGTAGGGCCGTCGAGGCGAAGGACAACACAATGGGCAAGGGGAGCCGTTGGCTCGCAGAGGGCGAAACCGTCATGAAAGTCTCCAAATGGGGTGGCGCAGAACGCGCCGGCTCAAAAAATCAAAAGTCAAAATATGCCTCGGAAGGCCTTGGAACGCTCTAATGGGGGGGGCGAGGAACAACATTGGCAGGCTCGGCCGTCACGCTCTCGATGATCGCGGCCTCGTCATAGAGGGCGTCGCGCTCGTCGAGTTGGCGGCGCACCTCGCCATGGCGCGTGGCGTCCAGCTTGTAGCCGATGAAGCAGGCGCCCCCCAGCATGACGAAGACGATCGGGCCGATCAGATAGGCCAGCTCCAGATTGTGGATCGCCTGCGCGGAATTGATCGCCCCTTCCTTGGCGTTGTAGCCCACCCGAGCCAGCACGGTGAAGGTCAGGAAGATGGAGAAGGCCCCGGCCACCTTGGCGGTGAGCACGGTCAGCGCGTAGATCAGGCCGATCCGCTCCTTGCCGCCCTCCAGCCGCACCTCGTCGCCGATGTCGGCGGTGATCGCCCGGGTCATGACCCCGAAGCCCGCAGCCAGGAACCCGGCGGCGAACATGGCCGGCAGGGCCAGCCCCATGGCGCCCTTGGGCAGGAAGCCGACCATCATCAGCATCAGCGAATAACCGGTGGTGGCGACCATCACCGCCCGGTGCTTGCTGATCCGGGCGGCCAACCAGCCGATCGCCGGCGCCCCGGCGAACCCGGCCAGGATGTAGACCGCCAGCAGGATATTGGCCTCGGTGGTGCTGAACCCGCGGGCGTCCTTGAAATAGAACAGATAGAGCGCGGCCATCCAGCCGGGGCCGAGCGACAGGCAAAGGTCGGCGGCCAGGATGCGAATGATGTTGGGCCGGGAGATCAGCCCCCAGTATTCCTTGAGCGTGAAGTGGCCCGTGTGGAGGTCCACCGTGATCCGCTCGGGCGTCCGGGCCACCACAAACAGGACGGCGATGGGCGTCAGCGCGATGACGAACCAGCCCATGGCCTGGACGCTCTGGGCGTCGGTCATGCCCCGCTGTTCCAGCAGGATTGGGATGGCCAGCACCAGGACCGAGCCCAGCACACCGACCGCGGTCATCACCCCGAAGATGCGCGAGCGCTCATGGTAGTTGGTGGCCAGGGTGGCGGCCCAGGCCGAGTGTGACAGGCCCAGGATCGAGGTGCCCAGGTACATGACCAGCAACCAGCCCCCGAGATAGAGCCGACCCGACCCCTCCGGCGCCTGGAACAGCATCAGCAGGGCGAGCATCAGGATCGGCGTCCCGATCACCGTCCACAACCGGTAGCGGCCCCAGCGGGTCCGGGTGCGGTCCATGATCATGCCGAGCGCGGGGTCCAGGGGGATGTCGATCATCCGCACGGTGGCGAACACCGCGCCCACCACCGCCAACTCCACACCGATGTGGCTGGCGAAATAGCGTGGCAGATAGACCGAGATCGCAACCCCCAGGGCCGAGAGGGGCAGGCTGGTGCAGGCGAAGGCGAGGATGGTGGTGAGAGATAGGCGACCTTGGTTGGGCGCCGCCGTGGTCTGGGTCAAAATCCGCTTCCTCCGTACGCACCCAGCTCACTCATCGGAGGCTTGAGTCACCGCGATAGGTTACGCGCGATCACCTGTGCCGAAGCAAGTGGTTTCAAGGGGCCGCACGCGACAGAATCCAACATCCGCCCGGCGCGGGCCTCAGCTGGCGCCAGGCGGGGTGGCGATGGCGGCTTCGGCGGTCACGCTCTCGATGATCGGCGCCTCGTCATAGAGGGCGTCGCGCTCATCCAGTTCGCGGCGGATTTCGGCGTGACGATCGGCGCCGAGCTTGTAGCCGATCATGCAGGCGCCGCCGAGCATCACGAACACCACCGGGCCGATGAGATAGGCGAGCTCCAGGTTGTGGATCGCCTCGGGCGTGTTCTGCGCGCCGTCGGCGGCGAGATAGCCCACCTTGGAGAGCACGAAGAAGGTCAGGCCGATGGAGAAGGCGCCGGCGATCTTGGTGGTCATGACGGTGATGGCGTAGAGCAGGCCCGAACGCTCCTTGCCCTGTTCCAGGCGCACTTCGTCGGCGACGTCGGCGGTCATGGCGCGCGTCAGGACGTTGAAGCCGGCGGCCAGGAAACCGGCCATGAACATGGGGATCGCGCCGATCAGCATGTTGCCTTGCGGAATGGCCATCAGCGAGATCAGCACCAGGGAGTAGCCGGTGGTAGCGACCATCACCGCCCGGTGCTTGGAGATCCTGGTGGCCAGCCGCCCCATCAGCGGCGCGCCGGCGAAACCGGCCAGGATGTAGATGGCCAGCAGGATGCTCGCCTGGCCCGTGGTGAAGCCGCGGCTGTCGGTGAAGAAGAACAGATACAGCGCGCTCATCCAGCCCGGACCGAGCGACAGGCAAAGGTCGGCCAGCAAGATCCGCAGGAAGGAGGGACGGGTGATCAGGGCGCCATAGTCGCGCAGCCGGAACGAATGGCCCGGGACCTCGGGGGCGATCTTCTCCGGCGTTCGCCAGACCACCAGGGCCGCGGCGATCGGGGTCAGGATGAAGATGAACCAGCCCATGGTGGCGATGTTGCCGGCGTCCGAGGCGCCGCGGGCCTCGTTAATGATCGGGATGGCGAGGATCGAGGCCGCTCCCAGGACGCCGATCCCGGTCATGATACCGAACAGCCGCGAGCGGTCGTCATAGTGCGGCGCCAGCGTCGCGGCCCAGGCGGCGTGGGACAGGGCCAGGATCGAGTTGCCCAGGTACATCACCAGCAGGCAGACGATCAGATAGGTCCGCCCGACCCCCTCCGGTGGCATGAACAGGAAGTAGATCCCCGCCATCAGCACGGGCCCGCCCAGGATGGTCCAGAGCCGGTAGCGGCCCCAGCGGGTGCGGGTCTTGTCCATGGTCCAGCCCAGCAGGCCGTCGACCGGGATGTCGATCATCCGCACGATGAAGAAGGCGGCGCCCACCAGGGCCAGGTCGATGCCGAGGTGGCTGGCGTAGTGGCGCGGGAGGTAGACGGAGATGGCGATCGCGACGGCCGAGATGGGCAGGCTGGTGGCCGCGAAAGCCACGGCCGTCGAGAGCGGCAGGCGTCTGGCTCGAACCGCCGAAGAGTCGCTCATTAAGATCCCTGCTCCCGAAAGGCCGCGCCTCTCAAGGGGCGTGCTGGCCCCTAGGTTAGGCTCGATTGGCGAGACGGGAGCAAGTGAAATCACCGCAACAAAAGGAGAGGGCGGCCCTTGCGGGGCCGCCCTTTGCAGCATCTGGCGATGTCAGGTGGAAATCTAGCCGCCCTGCATCTTGCGGAAGAACTTCCCGCTCTGCTCGCCGCCGTTGAGGTAGGCCTGTTGGCCCGTGGGATCGGAGATCTTGGCCCAGTTGTCGCGGACTTCTTCCACCGACAGACCGCCCTCGCCGAGATAGACGCCCTCGGTTTCATAGAGGCGGGTCAGGGCGAAGGCGCCGGCGCCGGCGGTCAGGATCGCGCCGGTGGGGGCTTCGTCCGAGGCCAGGTAGACCACGCCCGGCGTGACGTATTCCGGCTTCAGCTTTTCCAGGATGGCGGGGGGCATCAGGTTCTCGGTCATCCGCGTGGCGGCCACCGGGCTGATGGCGTTGATGTGGATGTTGTTCTTCTGGCCCTCCAGGCGGATCGTGTTCATGAACCCGATGATGCCCAGCTTGGCCGCGCCGTAGTTGGACTGGCCGAAGTTGCCGTACATGCCCGAGGACGAGGTGGTCACCACGATGCGGCCGTAGTTCTGCTCGCGCATGATCTCCCAGACGGCCTTGGTCGGCTTGACCGTGCCCATCAGGTGGACATTCAGCACCAGCTCGAAGTCTTCCATGGTCATCTTGGCGAAGGACTTGTCGCGCAGGATGCCGGCGTTGGCGATCAGCACGTCGATGCGGCCCCACTGGTCCATGGTCTGCTTGACCATGTGGGCGACGCCCGCGTCGTCGGTGACCGAGGAGCCGTTGGCGAAGGCTTCGCCGCCCATGGCCTTGATCTCTTCCACCACGGCGTCGGCCGCGGCCGAGGAGCCGCCGGACCCGTCCATCGAGCCGCCCAGGTCGTTGACCACGACCTTGGCGCCGCGCCGGGCCAGCTCCAGGGCGTGCTGCTTGCCCAGGCCGCCGCCGGCGCCGGTGACGATCGCGACTTTGCCGTCGAAGCGGATGTCCGCCATGGAAGTCTCTCCAAACAAGGGTTCGAATTTCGCGCGGTTTGTGCGGCGCGGGATGGTCAAGGTCAAGCGTCCAGCGTACCGGCCAACTGCCCGATCCCTGGCCACTTTCGCGCCCCGCCCGTCAAAGCGCAGGCAGCCCGGCCAAAAGCCGCGCGCCCCCGCACTGTCGGTTGGCGCCGGCGCGGCGGCCTCCTTAACCCACAGACTTGGTCGAGGTCAGGGGAGGGCGCCCACGTGGAACAGACGGGTCAGAGGACGACGCGGCGGCAGCTGCTGTCCACCATCGGCATGCTGGGCGGCTCGGCCCTCATGTACAATATGATGACCACCCTGGGTTACGCCGCCGAGACCCGGTTCAAGGGCCCGCCCAACCTGTCGGGCGCCAAGAAGGGCGCCTCGGTCATCGTCCTGGGGGCGGGTCTGGCCGGCATGCTGGCGGCCTATGAGCTCACCAAGGCCGGCTACAAGGTCAAGGTGCTGGAATGCCAGGACCGCGCGGGGGGCCGGAACTGGTCCCTCTATGGCGGCGACACCATCACCGAGATGGGCGGGGCGACCCAGAAGGTAGGCTTCGCGGCGGGCAACTATCTCAACCCCGGCCCCTGGCGCATCCCGCACCACCACCGGACCCTGCTGCACTACTGCAAGGCCTTCGGCGTGGCCCTGGAGCCCTTCATCCAGTTCAACCACAACGCCTATGTCCACAACACCGACGCCTTCGGCGGCAAGCCGCAGCGCTTCAAGGCGCTCGCCGCCGACTTCGAAGGCAACGTGGCCGAGCTGCTGGGCAAGGCGCTCGACCAGAAGAGCCTCGACGCCGCCGTCACCGCCGAGGACCGCGACCGCCTGAAGGAGGCCCTGCGCGAGTGGGGCATGCTGGACGGCGACATGAGGTACGCCAAGAACCTGCGCTCCTCGGAGCACCGTGGCTTCGAGCGGCCGCCCGGCGGCGGGGTGGGTGGCGCGCCCACCCCCTCGGACCTCTTTGGCCTGAAGGACGTCCTGGATTCCAGGATCTGGCGCAACATGGCGTTCTTCATGAACGACGAGTTCCAGACCACCATGTTCCAGCCGGTCGGCGGCATGGGCATGATCGGCAAGGCCTTCGCCCGCGAGGTCCAGCCCCTGATCACCTACAACGCCAAGGTCACCAGGATCGACCAGGGCAAGAAGGGCGTCGTCGTCACCTATGCCGACACCGGCACGGGTGTGGTGACGGAGGCCAAGGCCGACTGGTGCGTCTGCACCATTCCGCTGACGGTGCTCAGCCAGATCGAGAACAACATGTCGGCGAAGATGAACGCCGCCATCGCCGCGGTCCCCTATTCCAACTCGGTGAAGATCGGCCTGGAGATGAAGCGCCGGTTCTGGGAGGAGGACGCCGCCATCTATGGCGGCCACTCCTTCACCAATCAGGAGATCGGCCTGGTCTCCTACCCCAACAACAACTTCCTCAAGGACGGTCCCGCCGTCCTGCTGGGCGCCTTCGCCAGCGGCATGGGCGGCTACCACCTGGCCGGCATGACCCCCGAGGAGCGGATCGAGGCGGCCCTCGCCCAGGGTTCGGTCTTCCACCCGGAGAGCTACCGCAAGGAGTTCTCCAATGGCGCCTCGGTGGCCTGGAACCGCGTCCCCTGGATCCTCGGCTGCTGCGCCCGCTGGACCGAGGAGACCCGCGCGGCCCACTACCAGACCCTGGTGGCCATGGACGGCCGCGTGGTCCTGGCCGGCGAGCACGCATCCTATGTCGGCTGCTGGATGGAGGGGGCGCTGCTCTCCTCCATCGACGCCATCACCCGTCTGCACAAGCGCGCCCTGGAGGCCTGACCATGAAGCTCGCCCTCGCCGCGGCCGCCGCCGCGCTGCTGCTCGCCGCCCCGGCCCTGGCCGACGAACCCGGCCCCGGCGGCTCCAAGCCTCCGACCCCGGTCACCGGCCAGCAGGTCTACCAGATGGTCTGCCAGGCCTGCCACATGGCCGACGGCAAGGGCGCCGTGGGCGCTGGCGCCTTCCCGTCCCTCGCCAGCAATCCCAAGCTCAAGACAGCCGCCTATCCCATCGTCATGGTCACCAAGGGCCGCGGCGCCATGCCCTGGTTCAGCGACCTGCTGAGCCCGGCCCAGACCGCGGCGGTGATCACCTATGTCCGCACCAGTTTCGGCAACGCCTATCCCGAACCGGTGACGGCGCAGGACGTCACCCGCCTCTCGCCGCCCGCCGCCGGTCACTGACATCTCCCCCGGCGAAGGGGGATGCCCGCGCGGGGTGATCCACTGGAAATTGGCCGGCCGGGCGTCGACAGACGCCCGCCGCGCAGCCAGACTTCGCCCACTTCCCCCTCGCCGGAAAGCCCCTGATGAAGACGATCCTGCTCGCCGCCGCCCTGAGCCTGGCCGCCGCCCCCGCCCTGGCCCAGAGCGCCGCCTGGGCCCAGCCCGCCGCCCCCTACAGGATCATCGGCGAGACCTATCAGGTGGGCACGGCCGGCCTCAGCGCCCTGCTGATCAAGACGCCGAAGGGCGCCGTGCTCATCGATGTCGGCCTGCCGCAGAACGCCGCCCTGGTGGAGGCCAATATCGCCGCCCTCGGGGTGAAGCTCACCGACGTCAAGCTGCTGCTCACCAGCCACGCCCACTTCGACCACGTCGGCGGCCTGGCGAAGCTGAAGGCCGACACCGGGGCCCAACTGATCTCCACGCAGGGCGAGCGCTACGCCCTGGAGAAGGGGGTCTATCCGGGCTCCGAAACCACCAAGAGCTTCGACTTCCCGCCGGTGAAGCTCGACCGCGCGGTCAAGGACGGCGAGAGCGTCGAGCTGGGCGGGCTGAAGCTCACCGCCCACCTGACGCCCGGCCACACCCAGGGCTGCACCAGCTGGTCCTGGCCGGTCATCGACAGGGACGGGAGCCGCCACACCGCGCTCTATTTCTGCAGCGCCAGCGTCGCGGCCAACCGCCTGGTCCCCGAGCAGCATCCCGGCATCGTCGCCGACTACCGCCACACCTTCGCCATCGCCCGGTCCCTGCCCGGCGATGTCTTCCTGGCCCCGCACCCGGAGTTCTTCGACGCGCCGGCCAAGCAGGCCCGCCTGGGAAAGTCCGGCCCCAACCCGTTCATCGACCGCGCCGGCTACCTCGCCCTGATCGACGCCCAGCAGGCCGACTTCGAAAGGCAGCTCGCCAGGCAGCAGGCCAAGCGGTGAGCTTGATCTGACGAGGCCTGCCGCGACGACAGCCTCGCGTTTTCGAAAGCGTGCGGACAGGATGCCCGAAACGCGGGTCGGCGCGGCGGGCGCGCGGCTGCAAGACAAGGGAGGACACCATGGATCTCACCAACGCCTCGGCCCTGGTCACCGGCGGCGCCGGCGGCTTCGGCAGCGCCACGGCGCGTCGCCTCGCCCAGCGGGGCGTCAAGGTGGTGATCGCCGACGTGGCCGACGCCCGCGGCGAGGCTCTGGCCAAGGAGCTCGGCAACGGCTCGGTCTATGTCCGCACCGACATCATGGACGAGGACTCCATCGCCAGGGCGGTCCAGGCCGCCGTGGACCTCGGCCCCCTGCGCGCCGCCGTCGTCGTGCATGGCGGCCCGCCGGCGCCGGGCGCCACGGGCGCGGCCCGCACGGTCAATCGCGAGGGCAAGCGCATCCCGCTGGCCCACTTCGCCCACACCGTCGGGGTCTATCTGAACAGCGCCTTTGCGGTCACCAGCCAGGCCGCCGAGGCCATGGCGAAGAACGAGCCGCTGGCCTCCAACCAGCGCGGCGTGGTGATCAACACCGCCTCCATCGCGGGCTTCGAGGGTCAGCCGGGCCAGGCGGCCTATTCCGCGGCCAAGGGCGGCATCATCGGCATGACCCTGACCATCGCCCGCGACCTGGCGCCCATCGGGATCCGCGCCATGGCCATCGCGCCGGGCACCTTCCTGACCCTGGCCTATTCCGCCCGCATGACCGACGAGGAGGCCCAGGCCAAGTGGGGGCCCATGGTCCCCAACCCCCACCGCATGGGCGATCCCGACGAATACGCCCAGCTGGCCGCCCACATCTGCGAGAACGACTTCCTCAACGGCACCACCATCCGCCTGGACGGCGCGCAGCGGTTCTAGGGGGGC
>NZ_JAUSLW010000227.1 GCF_030645195.1 Phenylobacterium sp.
ACGTCCTCAAGCGCGCGGATCTTGCCCTTGGCCCGGCGGCGCTCGACCTGGCCGTCCACCACCCCGGCGATTCCGGCGGAATCGTAGCCGCGATATTCCAGCCGCTTGAGGCTCTCCAGCAGCCGGTCCTGGACGGGGGCCGTGCCGACAATGCCGATGATCCCGCACATGGACGTGGAGTTCCTTTTGCCGTGGCCCTAAGCCGCGATAATCTTCAAGACTGCGCCGCCTTTAGCATTCGCAAACGGGGCGTCGAT
The DNA here is from genome assembly GCF_030645195.1 of Phenylobacterium sp. Taxonomy (GTDB): domain Bacteria; phylum Pseudomonadota; class Alphaproteobacteria; order Caulobacterales; family Caulobacteraceae; genus Phenylobacterium. Next base: position 258 of record NZ_JAUSLW010000227.1, read on the forward strand.
TAAATCTCAGTTTCGTTTCGTTTCGAGAGCCCCACCCAGATGACCAAACGCGCCTATTTCGGGACCGACGGCATCCGCGGCCAAGCCAACAGCCATCCGATGACCGCGGAGGTGGCGCTGCGCGTCGGCCTGGCGGCGGGCAAGCTGTTCATGTCCCAGGACGACCGGCGGCACATGGTGGTGATCGGCAAGGACACGCGGCTTTCGGGTTACATGGTGGAGCCGGCCCTGGTGGCGGGGTTCGCCAGCGTGGGCATGGACGTGCGCCTGCTGGGGCCGCTGCCCACCCCGGGGGTGGCGATGATGACCCGGTCCCTGCGCGCCGACCTCGGGGTAATGATCTCGGCCTCGCACAACGCCTATCTGGACAACGGCATCAAGCTGTTCGGCCCCGACGGCTACAAGCTGTCGGACGAGCGTGAACTGGAGATCGAGGCCCTGATGGACCAGGGGTTGACCGAGGGCCTGGCGCCCCCGGCGGGCCTGGGCCGGGTGGCCCGCATCGACGACAGTCAGGCGCGCTATGTGGAGATCGCCAAGGCCACCTTCCCGCGCCGCCTGAGCCTGGCGGGCCTGAGGGTGGTGATCGATTGCGCCAATGGCGCAGCCTACAAGGTGGCGCCGGTGGTGCTCTATGAGCTGGGCGCCGAGGTGATCAAGGTCGGCGTCGATCCCGACGGCACCAATATCAACGAGGAATGCGGCTCCACCCACCCCGAGGCCATGGTGCGGGCGGTGAAGGAGTATCGCGCCGACATCGGCATCGCCCTGGACGGGGACGCCGACCGGCTGGTGATCTGCGACGAGAAGGGTCACGTGGTAGACGGCGACCAGATCATGGCGCTGATCGCCGACAACTGGGCCAAGCGCGACCGCCTCGCCGGCGGCGGCGTGGTGGCCACGGTGATGTCCAACCTGGGCCTGGAACGCTTCCTCGGCGCCCGGAACCTGAAGCTGGAACGCACCGCCGTCGGCGACCGGGCGGTGATGGTGCGGATGCGCGAGGGCGGCTTCAACCTCGGCGGCGAGCAGTCGGGCCACATGATCATGTCGGACTTCTCCACCACCGGCGACGGCCTGCTGGCGGCCCTGCAGGTGCTGGCGGTGCTGAAACAGACCGAGAAGCCGATGAGCGAGCTGGCCCACCAGTTCGAGCCGGTGCCGCAGAGGCTGGAGAACGTGCGCTTCGCCGGCGGCAAGCCGCTGGAGGACGAGCAGGTCAAGAAGGTGCTGGCCGCCGCCGAGATCCGCCTGAATGGATCGGGACGCCTGGTGGTCCGCGCCTCGGGCACCGAGCCCCTGATCCGGGTCATGGCCGAGGGCGACGACGAGAAGCTGGTCCGCGACGTGGT
>NZ_JAUSLW010000183.1 GCF_030645195.1 Phenylobacterium sp.
CTGGTCGAGCGCTGCTTCTCAAAGCTCAAGCACAGCCGAAGACTGGCCACCCGATACGACAAGACCGCCGACAGCTATATCGGCTTCATACTCGTCGCAGCCGCTCGGCTGTGGGTCAGACATTTCGTCAACAGAACCTAGGACGGCCCTTATGCGCCCAGGCCTGCCCCCATAAATGCTGGCACGACGTCAGTGCGCTGGAGCTGGGGCCGGGTTTCTGAGCTCATCAACCACCTCTGCTGACGTCGCGAGTGATCTCGGGTCAAGCTCTCGGATGTGAGCTTCTCCGCTCCCTTCGGACGCAATCCGAATTTGGATGTCTTCGAATTTGAAAAGGCATTTCACGACCCGGATCGGTTGGACCTACCGGTCTCCCGAATTCATCGCTGAGGCCAGGCTCCGCGGTCGCCTGCTTGGCGCGGCCATCACGCCTCTCCTACAATCCGAAGGCATGCCTCCTGGTTCGATGACTTCACACTCCTTGCGGCTAAGGAGGAGGAGTTTACGCATCGGACTGATGTGCTGGAATGCGACGCGGCGGGAGATTTGGTCGCGCTTCGCCAGGATCCGGCGGGCGATCTCTCGCTGCAGGTGGTTTGCATGGCGAAGCCCACAGCAAAGCGTATTAGAAAACGCACAGACTACCGAACAGGCTCGCTCGCGACTCCGACGTCGAGCGCGGCGTTGGTATCTCAATGGCGGGGCGGTTGGCTTTCTTTTGAAGCGCCAGCGGGGGTGCCTTGGAATATGGTCCGCGTTTCCTAAGCGCAGGAGCGAGCATGAGCGAGCCTCGATGGGCCATCGTCAGCGGAGCAGCCGGCTCCATCGGGGCGGCGACAGCAGCGGCGTTACGTGCTGCTGGCTATCGCACGCTCGGTCTCGATCTGGCTGGGCCCCCGACGGGCGTAGCATTCGACGCCTTTGTTACTGCTGACGTTGGGAGCTTCAGCGCCGATGAAGCCGCCGGTCGCGCCATCACCTCTCAGATCTTGAACCACATCGGTGACGCTCCCGTCGCCGCGCTAGTGAACAACGCGGCGACTCAGCGCCTCGGCTCGACCGCCGACCTCTCCTGGCAGGACTGGACCGACACCCTCGCCGTCAATATCAGCGCACCGTTCTTCCTGGCCCAAGCGCTGCTGCCGAAACTGCGCGCCGCCAAAGCCGTCATCGTCAACGTCGGCAGTGTACACGCCCGGGCCACGAAGCCCGGCTTCGTGGCCTACGCCACCAGCAAGGCGGCGCTACACGGTCTGACCCATGCGCTGGCCGTCGATCTAGGGCCCGATGTACGTGTTGTCGGCATCGCGCCGGCAGCGATCGACACGCCGATGCTGCGCGCAGGCTTCGAAGGCGACCCGGACGCTTTCGCCCAGCTCGAAGCCGTCCATCCCGCAGGCCGTATCGGCACACCGCAGGAAGCCGCCATGGCGATCGTCTGGCTGGCGTCGCCCGCGGCAGCGTTCATGACAGGCTCGATCTTGTGGCTCGACGGAGGGGTGCTGTCGCGGCTGCACGACCCAAGGTGAGCGCGATCGTTGATCTTGTCTGGCGGCAGCGGGCAGTCCTCGGGGAGGGGCCACTCTGGGACCACCGCGACAGCTCGCTGACCTGGCTGGACATCAAGGGCCGCCGACTTCATCGCCTTGAGGCGGCCGGAGGCCGCCGGTCCTGGACCACGCCAGGCCTGCTCGCCTGCATTGGTCTCCACGCCGATGGCCTTATCGGCGCCTGTGACCGCAGCCTTTCGACGCTCCACCTCTCCGACGGGGAACCCCTAACTGCGACGCGGCTTACAGCCGCGCCGCCGGCCCCACCGCAGGTGCGCTTCAATGACGGGAAGATAGCGCCGGATGGCGCCTTTTGGGTCGGCACCATGGACAACGATGAGGCGGAAGACCTCGGGGATTGGCTGCGCTTCACCGCCGATGGCCAGGTGGCGGTGGTCGATCGCGGCTATCGGGTGACGAACGGTCCGGCCTTCGACGCACCGCGCCAACGGGCATTCGTGACCGATTCCGCGCGGCAGACGATCTTCAGGCTTGAAGGGTGGAGCGCAAACGCCTGCGCTTCGAAGCGGCCGCTCAGAACCTTCGGACGCGAGCATGGCTATCCGGACGGGATGACCATCGACAGCGAAGGCCGGCTGTGGGTCGCATTCTGGGACGGCGGTTGCGTGCGCGCGATCGATCCAGTGAGCGGCGACATCCTTGAGGAGGTCGCCTTGCCGGTCAGCAGGCCTACGAGCTGCGTGTTTGGCGCCGCGGACCTATCAACCCTCTTCGTCACGTCCGCGTCCGTTGGCGTGGATGGGGATGAGGTGCTCGCCGGAAGCCTTTTCGCCATCACCGGCCTCTCCGCGCACGGTTGCGAGGCGGCCGTGTTCGGATGACCGTCAGGCGTATTTGAACGCCAGATCGGCCCACGGGCGGAACGCGGGGTTCGACTTGAGCCGCTCCGACACGAAGATCAGATCAACTTGACAAAGCTTCTGGTCGAAATGGACGGGTCGACGATGCCCCACAGCATCATCCCCTGCCCCTTCGGTTAGTTCGCCCAGTCAAGTGGGGCGTCTAGCGGGCCTCCACGATGGCCACGCCACACGCGATCAGGCCCCCGCGCGATCTGTTCCAATATATCGAGGGCTTCTACAATCCCCGCCGCCTGCACTTGGCCCTAGGCTATATCAGTCCAGCCGAGATGGAACGTAGAGCGGCTTAACCCCGTCCACTAATTCGGGGGAAGATCAAACCCTTGGCCGCCTCCATGGCCGCGCGGCTGGCGGGGCCCGAGGCCAAGGCCGGCATCGCCGCGGCCCTGGACCGGATGAAGGCCGGCGAGCGCGGCGAGGACGATCCGCTGGAGTCCGACATCGCTTTCCACGTCGCCATCCTGCGGGCCAGCGGCAACCGGTTCCTGACCCAGATGCGGGACCTGATCGACGTGGCCCTGCGCACCTCGTTCCGGCTCACCAACCGCCGCGAGGGCGCCCGCCTGGCCAGCGTGTCGGATCACCAGCGCGTCGCCGAGGCGATCCTGGCCGGCGATGCCGAGGCGGCGAGCCAGGCCATGCGCAAGCTGATGCTCAAGTCGACGTCGCTGATCGAAAGTGCAGCTAGCGAATGAGACGGTTTTGACTAGCTCCGAGAGTGGAAATGGAAGGAGCCCAAACATTCCAGTCCGCATCTCGCACATACCGCCCCACCACATTCACCGACGTCCAGCCCCCGGCGCTCATGATCTGCAGCAGGCTCTTGCCGGCCGTCATCAGGTCCTGGGCGGCGCCGACGCGCATGGAGTGGCCGGAGAGGGCGGCGGTGGTTGGGGCGGGGACGCCGGCGCGCGGGGCGGCGGCCTTGAGGCGGCAGCTGACGGCGACGGAGAGCAGGCCCTTGGGCTGGAGGTGCCCCCCGATGACGGCGCGGAGGATCGGGCCCTGGTCGATGCCCGCGGCCTCCATCCATTGATCTAGGTGCGCCAGGGCGACGGCGGACAGATAGCCCCAGCGGCCGTCGCCGAATTGGTCGTTCTTGGCGCGACGCACCAGGATCTTGGCGCCGCCGTCCGGTAGGCGGGTCAGGTCCTCCAACCTCAGACAAACGAGTTCGGAACGGCGGCACAGGGTGTCGTAGCCGATGGCGATCATGGCGCGGTCGCGTCGGCCGATCAGGGTGTCGGGGCAGGCGCCGATCAGCTGGTCGCGCAGGGCCGCGGTCAGCCCAAGGGCCTGCCGGGGTCGCCGGCGCTTTGAACGCATGGCGCGGCGCAGAGCGATCGCGACCTCCTCGTCATCGACCGGGCAAGGCAGGCGAAGCAGCCGGTGGACCTTGCGGATGGCGGCCATGCGGCGCTTCAGGGTGGAAGACGCCGACTTGACGGCGTCGGCGGCGATGAAATCCGCGACCAGCTGCGGTGTGGCGGGCAGCGGGGGGCGGCCCTGGCTGAGACACCAGGCCTCGAAGATTGAAAAGTCGGAGCGATAACTGCGCAGGGTGTGTTCCGAGTAGGCCCCCTCGAGACGCTGGATGGCGGCCCGCCAATCAAGGGTCGACACGAGTGCGGCCGAATGTGACTGTGTTAACACTTATATTCCCCAATTGGGAATGTTGTGTCACTAATTGGGCCAAAAATCCAGTCCGAATATGCTAACCGGCGTCCAAATTCGTAGTGCTCGAGGCGCTCTCCGCTGGTCATCTGAAGACCTGTCTTTGCGGTGTGGCGTCGCATCCCGGACAATCAAGCGCCTGGAGCAACACGACGGCATCCCTCCCAGCCGCTCCAGCACCCTCATGGACATCCGCGCCGCCCTCGAGGCCGCGGGCATCGAGTTCGTCGGCACGCCCGACGACGGCCCCGGCATCCGCCTGCGCAGAGTTCCCTGACGAGCGTCTATTGACTTCACCACCCGTCGAGCCATGCTGACTGTGCGTCGTGGCCGCCGGCGAAGGGGCTCCAGTGCGACGTCAAAGAGGCCCGGCGGTCGCCCGCGCGGGCCTCACTCAATTGCATTCTATGCCGGCGCCGAGGGCTGACCGATGGGGTTCTCAAGACCCCTCAGCCATTTATGGCCACTGAAGAAACTCGCCCATCCCACGACATCCCGCCTGGTCCCGCCCCATCCCGCTTCCCCCGCTTATCTGCGGGATGTCCGATAACGCTGAACTGCATCCGTCAGATCGTTAGCTCGGCCACCTTCGCCACCCCGGCCGCCTCCAGCGCCGCGATCAACTCCGTCACCGTCGCCTGCAGCTCATCTGCATCCCGCCCCCGCAGCACCAGGTTCGAGCCGTAGCCGCCGTCGCCGTAGAACGGATAGCTCCCCAGGCTCATGTCAGGGTGCGCCTTGGCGACCGCCTCCAGCGGGGCGGCGATGACGCCCTCGCCCGAGCCCTCCACCCGTACCGTGCGGCTCAGCACGACGGCCCCGCCCTTCAGGCGATGACCCACGTCCTCCAGCATGCCGCGCATGATCTGCGGCACGCCGGCCAGGACGAAGACATTGCCGATGGTGAAGCCCGGCGGGCCCTGGACCGGGTTCTTCACCAGGTCGCCGCCCACCGGCACCCGGGCCATCCGCCGGCGCGCGGCGTTGGGTTCGGCGCCCCAGCGGGCGGTCATCATGGCGATGATGTCGGGGTGTTCGTAGAGCTCGACGCCGAAGGCCGCGGCCACCGCGTCGGCGGTGATGTCGTCGTGGGTGGGGCCGATGCCGCCGGTGGTGATGACATAGTCGTAGCGGGTGCGCAGCGCATCCAGGGCCGCGATGATCTCCTCGTGGACATCGGAGACGGTCCGCGCCTCCATCAGGTCCACCCCGTGGACGCCCAGATAAAGGGCGATGTCGCGCAGGTTGGTGTCCTGGGTGCGGCCCGAGAGGATCTCGTCGCCGATGATCAGCACCGCGGCGGTGACCGCCTGACCATCCTTGCCCGCCGGACTACCCATCGCTGCGCTCCTCACCTAGATCAGGCTTCCGCATAGCCGATCGGACGCCCCCCGCCCATGGACTTTCCCCAACCCCTCCAGCGTGGCCGGCTGGTGAGCCGCTACAAGCGCTTCTTCGCCGATGTGGTGTTGGAGGACGGGACGGAGCTGACCACCCACTGCCCCAATCCGGGCGCCATGCTGGGCCTCAACACACCTGGCTTCCCGGTCTGGATCTCGAAGTCCGACAACCCCAAGCGCAAGCTCGCCCACACCCTGGAGATCGTCGAGGTGGACGGCGGCCTGGTGGGGATCAACACCATGCATCCCAACCGCCTGGTGGCTGAGGCGCTGGAGGCCGAGCTCATTCCAGAACTGGCGGGCTACGCCTCGATCCGGCGCGAGGTGAACTACGGGACCGCCAGCCGCATCGACTTCCTGCTGGAGGCGCCGGATCGGCGGCCGTGCTGGCTGGAGGTGAAGAACAGTCACCTCAGGCGGTCGGGGAGCCTCGCGGAATTTCCCGACTGCGTGGCCGCCCGCTCGCTGAAGCACCTGGGCGAGCTGAAGGCCATGGCCGCGCAGGGCCACCGGGCGGTGATGCTGTTCGTCATCCAGCGCACGGACTGCGACGCCTTCGCCGCCTGCGCCGAGCTCGATCCGAAATACGCCGCCGGCCTGATCGACGCGGCGCGGGCCGGCGTTGAGGTTTTGTGCTATACTTGCCATATCGACGCGGACGCCATCCGCATCACCCACCGCATCCCCTGGCGCGACGCCCTCGTCGCGGAGTCCTGACATGACCCTCAACGACGTCCTCGAGGCCGAGACCCGCACCGGCGAGATCCGCGTCCATGGCCCGGAAGGCTTCGAGGGCATGCGGGTGGCCGGCAAGCTGGCGGCCGAGTGCCTGGACATGCTGACCCCGCACGTGGTCCCCGGCGTGGTGACCGACGAACTGGACCGCCTGGCCCGGGAGTTCATCCTGGACCACGGGGCCCTGCCCGCCTGCCTGGGCTATCGCGGCTACACCAAGACCGTCTGCATCTCGGTCAACCATGTGGTCTGCCACGGCATCCCCGGCGAGCGGGCCCTGCGCGAGGGCGACATCGCCAATATCGACGTCACCCTCATCGTCGATGGCTGGCACGGCGACCACAGCCGCATGTACGGCGTGGGCCCGGTGGCGCCGCGGGCCAGGCGGCTGATCGACGTGACCTATGAAGCCATGCAGCGGGGGCTGGACGCGGTGAAGCCCGGCGCCCGGACCGGCGACATCGGCTACGCCATCCAGCAATATGTCGAGGCCCAGCGCTGCTCGGTGGTGCGCGACTTCTGCGGCCACGGCCTGGGCCGCGTCTTCCACGACGCCCCCAACATCCTGCATTTCGGGAACAGGGGCACGGGCGAGCTGCTGCGGCCGGGCATGTTCTTCACCATCGAGCCGATGGTGAACCTGGGCAAGCACCCGGTGAAGGTCCTGGCCGACGGCTGGACGGCGGTGACCCGCGACAAGTCGCTATCGGCCCAGTGCGAGCATTCGGTGGGGGTGACCGAAACCGGCTACGAGGTCTTCACCCTCTCGCCCCAGGGCCTGTTCAAGCCGCCCGTCCAGGGCGACTGAGACCAAGCCTTAGAACAAGATCGCCCGGGCGGTGACGATCAACACGATCCAGCCGATCAGGCTGCCGGCGGTGATGAAGGCCAGGGACCGGCGGGGCGACCAGCGCCGATCGTCGTCCTGCCGTTCGGCGAAGCTCGCCGCCAGATCGGCCTGAAGGGCCCTGGCGGGACTGTCGACGGGCTCGAAGGCGCCGTCGGCCAGACGCACCGGCGACGGCGCAAGGACCCAGGCCTCGGCGGGGATCGCGGGAATCTCAAGCGCCTCGGGGGCGGGCTCGGCAGCGCGTTTCTGGGGGCGGGCCATCGCTGGGGTCTCTCCACGAACGACTCAACCTTGACCCCTTTGAGTCTAACAAATCCTCTCTGTGCGTAGTTACTGAGCGGTAAGGCGCAGCAGCGCCTCCGGACGCTGGAACATGCTCGCCGCGCCAGGCGACTCACGCCGCAAAGCCAGGCCCCGCCCCAATCCTGATGATCGGCGGGCTTGCCAAACTGGAACGAATGGGGAACTCTAGCGCGACGAACGGTCGCGGAGCCCTTCATGTCGAACGCCGGTGAATTGCAGGAGGCCTGGGGCGGAACCTTGTTTCCCGCCAAGCCGGAGCCCAAGCCCCACTATCTCGGCCACCGCGACCGGCTGCGCGACCGGGCGCGGACCGGCGGGCTGGGGGCCCTGCCCGACTACGAATTCCTGGAGCTCTGCCTGTTCCGGACCATCCCGCGCGGCGACGTCAAGCCGCTGGCCAAGGCCCTGATCGCTCGCTTCGGGTCCTTGGCCGGGGTGCTGGGCGCCACCCTCGACGAGTTGAGGACGGTGACCGGGGTCGGCGAGGCCGTGGCCCTGGACCTCAAGCTGCTGCAGGAGGCCGCCCTGCGGGTGGGCAAGGCCGCGGTGGTCAAGCGCACGGTGATCTCGTCCTCCAGCGCGCTTTCGGCCTATGTCCGCACGGCGCTCGCCCACGAACCCCGCGAGCAGTTCCGGGTGCTGTTCCTGGACAAGAAGAACCAGTTGATCGCCGACGAGGTGATGAACCACGGCACCGTAGACCACGCCCCGGTCTATCCCCGCGAGGTGATGCGCCGGGCCCTGGAACTGTCGGCCAGCGCCCTGATCCTGGTGCACAATCATCCCAGCGGCGACCCCACCCCTTCCGGCGCGGACGTGCAGATGACCCGCGAGATCGTCGAGGCGGGCCGGTCCCTGCGCATCGCCATCCATGACCACCTGGTGGTCGGCCGTGACGGGGTGGCGAGCTTCAAGGCCTTGGGGCTGTTCTAGCGGTCGTTGCTCACCAGCATGTCGCCCAGCCGGCCCCAGTTCAGGGCCGAGTGCATCTGGGCGTAGATGGCGCTCATCCAGCCCTGGCGGCGCAGCAGCAGGAAGACCTCGTCGGGCAGGGCGCGCATCCTGGCCTCGTCAATGGTGGCGAAGCCAGCCATCTTCAGGTCGCCGCCCGTGGGCAGCTTGACGGTCGCGGCGCGGCCTTCAAGGACCCCGCAGGCCACCAGGGCCTCGACGAAGGGCGCGGTGGCGAGGTCAGCCGCTCGCAACGACTTGCAGAAGTCGAAGGCCGACTTCACCAGCCGCGAGGGCTCTCCGTCGGCGAACAGCGGCTGGCCGGCCCCGTGCACCAGGATCTCGGGATGGTCCTCGATGCACAGCTGAACCCCCAGCTCCTCCCCCTCCCCGTACTCGGCCAGGATGAAGGGATAGCGGCGCACATAGGCCGGCACATAGGCCCCGGCCAGCCAGCCGCCGTCGGCGTCGACGAACAGGTTCTCGTCGTCCCGCAAGCCCACCACCGCCACCGGCCGGGCCCCGCCCTCGGTGGTGAAGGCGATGGGATAGGAGAGCGCGGCCAGCGGGATCTCCGACAGGCTGATGGGAATGGCGTTGGTCTTGCGCGCGAAGCCGTAGTCAAGCGCGTCCGCCAGCCCCGCCGCGCCATGCGCGGCCGGGTGAAGCGCGACCGGATTCTGATAGAAAAGTGGTCTCATCACGAAACGAACAGCTCCCCCAAGCTATTCCGTCTGCAAACCTCAGGCCGCGGACGATAACCCTATTTAGAACACGGGTCCGCCAATTACGCCATCCCGCATGCCACAACTTGGGTAACCTCGCCCCCTGGCGGGCTTGGTAGGGACACCGGGGGTCGAACCCGGACGGATCACTCCGAGCGATTTTAAGTCGCTTGCGTCTACCAGTTCCGCCATGTCCCCGCGCCGTCAGGCCATGCCGAGCGAGATGATTGCTCGATTAGCGCCAGCGGGAGGTAGCACTGCCCGGTGACGTCGCCCGCCTGTGACACGACGGCAAGCTAGGGCATGGGTCGAAGCGAAGCCAGAGGCTACGGCTCCCCCTGAACCATGGCCCACGTCCGCGCCTACCCGCCGGGTCAGGGCCGCCACCCAAGCGCGCATATACATCGGCTTAGGAGAGCCCCCCGCGACAGGGCGTGAAACGGCGGGGGCTTGGCGCACCCGCCGCGCTCCGCTCGGATCAGCGACCGCGGCCGTAGACTTCAGCGCGGCTCTTGGTGGTGACAAGACCGGCGGTCGATGTGGACAACACCGTCGAAGCCAGAATCCACGCTTTGCGGTCCTCGGAACGCAGGGCGAGACGCTTCTTGCCCCGAACCGTATAGATTCGCTCGATCACACCCAGCGAAACGCCGTCGCGATCATTCACGACCTGCCCGATCTTCAGGACCGGAATCCGCACGACCGCGGCATTGTTGCCGGCCGCTTGCGTTCCCGACGCCGACATTTCGGTGAGCGGGCTGGTCGCCCCAACGCCCGACACGGGAGAGCTTACCGGTGCGGAGGGCGCGGCGACGCCGCCGGGCGATGAGCCTGCCCCAGTGGTGGAAGCCCCACCGGTTCCTGGCGAAACCGTGATCTGCGCGGAGGCAGGCATCGCGATCAACGCTGCGGCTGCGGCAGTCAGAACTAACCTGATCATTTCGAGCTCCTTGGCGCACTCGCCGTCCCCGATAATACCGGCCCCGGGGAATGGTTCCCGGCCACGGACCAAGTTCGCCCACGATGGTGAGAGGTGGGGAGATTGGGTGGGGCTTGCCGCGGTGGGGGCGCGGATTGCGCCCCAGGTCCGGAACCGCATCATGACGATCATGCGGGGCAGGTCCCTGACTTAGCCTGCTGGGAGGAGGTGGGCCAGACGGCCTTGGCTCTCAGGCCCGGGAGATGACCTCGCCGGGCGCGCGACGCCGCGCGATGGCCTCGGCGATGTCCTTGATGGCCAGCGGCAGCAGGGCCCAGGGCTCCAGCAGGTAGCGGGCGAACATGCGCCGCGGCTCCTGCGCCAGGCGGAAGGCCCAGACCAGACCCGCATCGCTCATCCAGGGCGGCGGGGCGACCTGGACGTCGGCCTCGTAGTCGAAGGCCGCCCCCACCGGCATGATCACGCAGTTGGGCAGGGCCTCAAGATTGGCCTCGATCCACAGCTCCTGGCGCGGCATGCCCATGCCGACGAACAGGATGTCGGGCGCAAAGGCGGCGATCTCCTCCAGGGCGGCGCTGTTCCCCGCCGAGCCGGGCGTGGCGTCGAAATAGCCGTCGCGGCCGCCGATCACCGCGCCGGGATACTTGGCCATCAGCCGTTCGGACGCGGTCTCCACCACGCCGGGCGCGCCGCCGATATAGAAGACGCGGTAGCGGTTGGCGCCGACCATGCTCCAGAACAGCGGCCGGAAGTCCACATAGCTGCAACGGTGGAAGGTCCGGGCCGGCATTCCCAGCAGCCGGGCGAAGAAGATCACCGGGGTGGAGTCCATCTCGATGAGATCGGCCTTGGCGAAGAAGCTGGCCAGCTCCGGGCGCCTCTTCAGCAGGTAGAGGCTGTGGCTGTTGTGGTTGGCGATGATCGCCTTGGTCTTGGCGGCGATGAAGCGGCCGATGTGGTGCATCACCTCCTGCGGCCGCACCAGGTCGATGTCGCCCCCCAGGATGTGGATGCGTTCGGTGGTGCGGCGTGCGGCGCGGTAGGCGGCCTCGACCGGCAGGGATCCATCCATCGCGATCTGACTTCTGTCGTTGGCGTTGAATGTACAAGCCTAGCGATGGGCGCTTAACAAAGGGCTGCCCAGCCGCCACTCTGGGTCATGGACGCCTCGCGGATCGAACAGGTGTTGGCCGCGGCGGGCCTGGCGGCCGAGACCCCGAGCGTCGTCATCGATCACGGCAAGTCCGGCGACCTGGTGGCCCGCTGCGGCGAGGCCTTCGTCAAGCTCGCCCGGCGCGCCGAGGCCTGGAACGTCCAGACCCTGGCCCGGGAGACCGACGTCCTGCTCTGGCTGGTGGGCAAGGCGCCGGTCCCGGCCGTCCTGTGGTCGGGGGACTGCGGCGAGGACCTGGCCCTGGTGATGGCCGCGGCCCCCGGGACGCCGGTGTCCCACGTCGCCGAGGACCAGGCCGAGGCGGCGCTGACCGCCGCCCTGAAGACCCTGGCCGCCCTGCACGCCCTGCCCCTGGGCGACTGCCCCTTCGACCAGAGGCTGGCGGTCAAGCTGGCGCAGGCCGAAGCCCGCCTGACCGCCGGCCTGGTGGACGAGGCCGACTTCGACGCCCAGCGTCTGGGCCTGACCGCGGCGGAGGTCTGGGCCCAGCTCAAGCCCATGATCCCGGCCGGCGAGGATCTGGTCCTGACCCACGGCGACGCCAGCCTGCCCAACTTCATCTGGGACGGTGGGGCGGGGACGACCCTGATCGACCTTGGCCGCTTCGGCGTCGCCGACCGCTATCAGGACCTGGCCCTCTTCCTTCGGTCGGCCAAACGCAACCATCCGCAGGTCGACGCCGTAGGTCTGCTGCAGGCCCACTACCCCCTCGCCGCCTTGGACGAGGCTCGGCTCGCCTGCTACCGCCTCCTCGACGAGTTCTTCTGACCCGGCGCCGAGCGCCGGTTTCTCCCACCGGTGGCTTTGAACCTCCGCCCCCGCTCCAACGACCTCTCTCCAGTTCGCACAAATCCTTGGCGACCATTTTGGAGGTGTAGACCTATGAAGCGCACGATTTTCATGACCGCCTTGATCGGCTGCCTGCTGTCGGCCGGCATGGCCCTGGGCCAGGAGGCTGGCCGTCCCATGCTCTGCCCCAAGCCGTCCTATGAGACGATCGACATGAGCACGCCGACGCCCATCAACTCGGAGTTCCGGCCAGACATGCTCGCCATCGCGCGGGCCGGCGTGAACGACACCGCACCCAACAAGTTCTTCCTGCATACCTTCCAGTGGAAGTCGCCCCAGTGCTGCCAGATCCTGGGCGCCACCCTGACCATCACCCTGCGGGCCAACCAGCCCGGCACGTCGGCCACGGCCTCGGACTCGGGCAATGACTCCATGGGCGTCATGGGCAATCAGGTCGCCTTCCCGGGCTTGAACGGCCCGGTCTATACGAGCTTCCCGGTGGCCATGAACCAGCCCACCACCCGCACCTACGTCATGACCCCGGCCGCCCTGGCCGCCATGAACGCCAATAATCGCATCAGCTTCTATGTGCAGGACGACACCCGCGTCCTCTCGGCCAAGCTGCAGATCAGCCGCTGCTGCTTGAAGTAGTTGAAGACGCGCGAGGCGGACGGCGCGCCGTTCGCCTCGACTCGTTATTCGGTCTCGCCGCGCCGCCTGCCGCCGGCGCAAGACCCGTGGACCTAGAGCCTCGTCCGCTCCGTCGGCTTTCCCTCTACGGCGCAGACCGCGCCGGCAGACGGAACAGGCCCCCGCCGAACACGTCGTCACGGCCCACCGCGCCAAGATCCTTCGCGGCATTCGAAACAGCCGCGCGCATGGCGCCTGGGTCGCGGGACTTCGCGCAGGCCTCGGTGCGCAGGAGCGCGCCCGAGACCACCGCGGTGGCGAAGGACGAGCCCGAGACCTGGCGATATCCCCCGGGCGCCGCGACGGTCACGTCGACCCCGATGGCGGCGACATCCACCTGCGGGCCGGGGGTGGCGAAGGGATAGATCCGCAGGCGCTCATCCACCGCGGTGACTCCCAGGGCGGCGGGATGGGAGGCGGGGAACGGGACGCGGCCCGCCTTGCCGCCATTGCCGGCCGCCGCGGCGACACAGACACCCCGGCCGTCGATGACGCTCAGCAGGGCGGCCAGCAGGCGGTCATCGGGGCCGCCGAAGGAGAGATTCAGGACGTTCGGCCTCAGCAGGGCCGCCGCATCCAGGGCGCGCGCCAGGGACCGCGTCTGGGATCGGGCGCCGTCTCCGGCCGGCAGGAAGGCCGCCAGACTCACCAGGCGGGCGCCGCGGCCCGGGGCCACGACGTCACCCCGCCCCACCATCAGGCCGGCCACCGCCGTCCCGTGGACGCCGGGCCCGGCCTTGGCCACGAACAGTCTTTGCGTGACGGCGACGCCCCGCAGGGCCTCGTGATCGAGGTCTAAGGGCGTGTCGATCATCGCCACGGTCCCGGCCGCCGGCGTCGCCAGAATGGCCGGGGTCAATCCCTGAGCTTCCAGCGCCTTGGACGATCGCCCGCCCAGGCCGAACCCCTGGTAGACATGGTCGGCCTGAGCCCAGGCGACGCCCGGCGTCTGGGCCAGCCGCGCGCTCGCCGCCTCCGGCGTGTCGCCCGGGTGGAGCTTTCCCACCACCATCCGCAGCTGGAGGCTTTCCAGATGGACTGTCTCCAAGACGCTCACCCCGGTGCGCGACGCGATCGCCTGGGGATCGGCCGCGCCGTCCTTCACGATGAAGATCACCGCGTCCGGAACCTGCGCCTCCAGGCTGGCGTCCCGGGCCTCGAACGGCTTGGGCTTCCTGGGCAGGGTGAAGGTGAGACTCAGGCTCGGACTGAACACGGGCCCCGAGCCGCCGGAGGGCCGGCTCGCGGGGCGACCGACATCGCCGCCGTGCGGTCCGACGCTGATCTGGGCCAAGGCGACCTGGGGGACCAGCAGGGCGGCCAGGGCCGCCGGAAGGGCCCAGCCTCGGGGAGAGGGCGCCATCAGCTCTCAACGCCCACGAAGTCCACCAGCGGCGAGGCCCGCAGGGCCTCGATCTCGGCCTCGAGCGCCACATCGGCGCCCAGGGCGACCTCGATGACCGCGCCGCGCGGCCCCCCCACGATGGTCAGATGGTGGCTCGACAGGAACGTCTGGACCTCCCCCCACCGGGCGTCCGGCGACAGGCGCAGCAGCAGGCGCGGAGTCTTGACCGGCGCCGGCGCCGGAGGCCCCGAGAGGCTCTCGTAGTCGCCGCGCGGGCTCATCTGGTAGGCGATCACGCCGGCCTGGACGACCGCCACCACGGCGGCGGCGGCGAAGGCGCGCCGCCAGAGGGCCTGGGGCGTCTTAGCCCGGCCCGCACCGACTGCGGTTCCCGCCCGCCGCACGCGCCTCGCCGTCGCTTGCACGGGCGGCGAGGCGGCGTCCCTGGCCTCGATCCGCGACAGCAGACCCTTCAAGCGTTCGGGGGAGGCGTCCTCGGCGGGACCGGTGAAATCGGCGCCGCCTTCCCGCACCAGGGCGGCGATCTTGGAGACAGCCTCCAATTCGGCGCGCAGATCGGGGTCGCAGGCCAGGGCCGCTTCGACGCGGGCCCGATCGGCCGGCGGGAGCGTGCCGTTCACATAGAAGGGAAGGAGGTGCGCCGCGCCCGACCGGTCGTCCTGTTCATCGCCGTCCATGGGTGCGCCTCAATCCGCCTGCAGCCTCTCCAGCTCACGACGAAGCTGCTTCCGAGCATGGAAGAGCCTCGTCTTGACGGTATTCTCGGGACAGCCCGCGATCACCGCAATCTCCGCCAGCGAACGTTCCTCGAAGTAGCAGAGCCAGACAACCTCTCTGTGATCTGGACTTAGTCGCTCCAGCGCGCCGCGAAGTTCATCCGCCGCGGAGGTTTTTTCCGCCGCCCGCTCCGGAGTGTCGGACAGATCGGCAAGTTCGGCGATCTTCTCGGCCCGCCGCGCGTCGGGTCGCTCACGGCGGCTTCTCAGCCAGTCGACGGCCTTGTTGCGGACGATGCGGCGAATCCAGCCGTCGGCGCTGCCCTCCCCGCCATAGCGACCGGCTTCGCGCCAAATATTGAGGAAGGCTTCGTCCACCACGTCTAGGGCCGCATCCACGTCCCCGGCGAGAATCGCGCCCGCATAGCCCACGAGTTGGGGTTGCACGCGCTGATAGAGATCGGTGAAGGCGGCCCGATCACCCCTGGCGATCCGATAGAGCGCATCTGCGGTCAGCATTGCCCAGCCCTGAGGTCTTCAGCGACATTGCGAGCCCGGTCGCGCCGGAACAGCTTGCCCAGACCTCAGTCCCAACTCATCATGTCCCTCAAGATCTTGTAGACTTTGGAACTGGTGATCAGCACCGCCTCGACTAGTCCATTTGGACCACTTCAGTTGAGGATGCGCCAAGTCTTCGGGATTGGGGGGACTCCACATGCTCGGTCAGGGTGACCACGACGCCATCGTGTCCCGGATCTACGCATCCGCCGTGGGGGATGGGTCCTGGAGCGACACCCTCAGCTTCCTGGCGCGATCGTTTCGAAGTGACGCCGCCGTCCTTCGACTTGCCGATCTCTCCGGCGAGTTCATCGCCGCTGAGAGCTCCAGACCAGATCCCAATGAGGCGAGCGCCTATTACCTCGGCGAGCTCTTCCGCAAGGATCCCCGATCCCCTCATCTCCTGAACGCCCCTCTCGGGTCCATCTATTACGACCATCTCCTTTGGAACGTTGAGGAGATGAATCAGAACCGCTGGTGTCGCGAGGCCTGCGAGGTTCTGGGGGTGACGTATCAATTGGGAGCGCATATCAGGCTTCCCAATAACCTGACCCTATGCGTGGCGATCCTCAGCACCGAAGCCGAGGGGCACGCCTCGGCCGAGGCGATCGCCGCCTTTCGACGCCTGGCGCCCCTTATCGAGCAGGCCAGCACCCTGGGACAGGTCATCGAGACCCAGACCGCGACCCGCTCCGCACTGCTCAACACGCTGGCCAGCAAGACCGACGGCGTCATCCTGCTCGACGCCGCGGGCGCGCCCACCTTCATGAACGACGCGGCCGCCGCCATCCTCGCCAGCGGCGACGGCCTGACCCTGGCGGAGGGGACCTTCCTGACGCGCCGCCCGCCCGAAACGCGCCGGCTCCAACACCTCGTCAAGGCCGCGCTGTCGGGGGTGAAGCAGAGCGAGGCGGCGCCCGGCGGCCGGGTCCTGGTGACACGCCCCTCGGGACGCCGCCCCTATGTCGTCTCGGTGATGGCCTCGCCGCCCACCGAGCGTTTCCTCGCCGGGCGAGCCATCGGCTGCGTCATTCATCTGCAGGATCTGGCCGCGGTCAGGCTCCCCTCCCGAGAGGCGTTGCAGGAGGTGTTTGGCCTGACCGAGCGGGAAGCCGACTTCGCCATCGAACTGGTCAGCTGCGCCGACCTGCAGCGCGCGGCGGCCAAGGCCCAGATGTCGGTCAACACCGCGCGCAACCATCTGCAGAGCATCTCCCGGAAGACCGGCGTGAAGGGACAGACCGAACTGGTGCAGTTGCTGGGTCGGCTCTGAGCCCCGGGCCCGCGCCCGAGATTTTGAAACCCGCCTTGAACCGATCGGGCGCTCCCAACGACCCTTGGCTGGGGCAGGTCGGCGCAGCGCCGGCTGAGCAGGCCGTCGTTCCCCAGACGGCGCGGGAGCGAACCTTGCCATGGGCTATCGAATGACCTCGCGCCTCGCGCTCGCCATTGGCCTTGGCCTGGCCACCCTTGCTGGACAGCCGAGCCAGGCCCAGCCTCCGCCGCCGGCCGCCTATGACGGCCTGAAGAAGACCGTGTCGGTGGATAGGGTCCTGGCGACCGAGGCGGTGGGCGGGACCGTCACCGCCGAAGGCATGACGGCCATGCTCACCGACGCCCTGGTCCGGGACGGACGCTTCGTGGTGGTGGAGCCCCCCGCCACTCCTGGCGCCGAGGCGATCGGCGCCAGCGCCATCGTGCGCGCCGCGGTGACCAAATACGACCCCGCCGCCGGCGGCTCGAGCCTGGGGATCGGCGGCCTGCCCATGGGATCGATCTTCGCCGCGCGCGCTGGGGTCAAGAGTCAGAAGGCGGTCATGGAGATCTCCCTCCGCCTCGTCGATGCGGCCACCGGACAGGTGATCTCGACCTCCAAGGCCCTGGGCTCGGCCTCATCGTCGGCAGTGGACGCCACCGTGGTGGACTCCCGGACCGGCGCATCGGCCAGCGGCGGCGCCTTCCGCAATTCCCCGATCGGCAAGGCCGGCGAAGACGCCATCGCCAAGGCCGTCCTGCAGATCGCCGCCAGCATGCGCAACGTGCCCTGGTCGGCCCTGGTGATCGACGCGACCGGCGGCAAGATCTACGTCAACGCTGGCGCCGACCGCAATGTCGCCCAAGGCGCCACCCTGCACGTCTATCGCAAGGGCAAGGTGCTCACCGATCCGTCGACCGGGGTGGTGCTCGACGTGGAGATGGCGTCCATTGGGGTAATTCAGATCGACGGAGTCCGCGACAGGCTCTCCACAGCGGTCCTGGTGAGCGGCGAGGCCCCGCTGCGGGGCGACGTGTTGAAGCTTGACTGACCGCGAACCGGCGGGCCGCGCCATCCCGGCGAAGACTTGGAGAGAACGAATGAAACCCATCACATTGTTGTCGGCGATCGCCGCCGCCGGGCTCTGCTGGGCGCCTGCGGCCTCGGCCCAGGTTGTCACCTCTGCGGTCAATATCTGCGAGATCGCCCCGGGCGGCGGCAGCATCAACACCGTCAGGCTCAACCTGTTCAGCTTCTCCGATGTCTCTCTGGAATACACCTTCCGCAAACAGCCGACGGGGCCGACCTATCAGTTCCCGAGCGTCACCCCCACCAGCACGTCGACGATTCGGAAGTTCGCCGTGCCGGAGGGGACCTACAAGCTGAGCTACAAGTCGCCCAACAATCCCGCCATCGGCGTCTACGGCCAGAACATCGTGGTGCGGCCCTTCCAGCTGCAGGGCCAGACCTGCGTCTTCATCAACCCCCGCAACCGGGCCGACATCGCCGGCCCGCCTCGCAATTGACCCGGCACGGAGGTCGGAGGGGTGACGTATCGGGTGGGGCGCCGCAAGGGCGCCTTCCGGTAAGCGAGCGGGACGGGTTTTCCTGACGCCGCGCGCCGGCTCGGCTAGAGGTCGGCCATGACCCGCGCCACCACGATCGTCTGGTTCCGCCGCGACCTGCGCCTGGCCGACAATCCCGCCCTGGAGGCCGCCCTTCGCGCGGGCGGGCCAGTGACCGCCCTCTATGTGCTGGACCAAACCCAAGGCCTCAGGTCGCCGGGCGCGGCCTCCCTCTGGTGGCTGGACAAGTCGCTCGCCGCCCTGGCCGCGGCGCTGGAGGCCCTCGGCTCGCGGCTCATCCTGCGCCGAGGCCCCGCCGCCGACATCGTGCGCGCCCTGGCCGCCGAGACCCGCGCCACGGCCGTCACCTGGAACGCCCTGTTCGATCCCGGCTACCCGGAGCGTGACGCCCACCTCGCCCAGGCCCTCAAGGCCGATGGGGTGGAGCCCCGCCGCTTCAACGGCGGCCACCTGGTCAATCTGGAAGCCGTGCGCACCAAAACCGGCGGCCCCTTCAGCGTCTTCACCCCCTTCTGGCGAACCGCCCGGCAGCTGGTGACGGACTCTGGCGCTCTCGCCCCGCCCGACGCCCTGCCCGCCCCCGCCGCCTGGCCCGCCTCGGAACGCCTGGCCGACTGGGACCTGCACCCGAGGGCGCCGGACTGGTCGAAGGGCTTCGGCGACTGGCGGCCTGGCGAGGCCGGCGCCCATGAGGCCCTGGATCGGTTCGTCGAGACGGGCTTGAGGACCTATGCCACCGACCGCGACCGGCCGGCCGTGGAGGGCACCTCGCGCCTCTCCCCCCATCTGCACTTCGGCGAGATCAGTCCCAAGGCCTGCTGGCGCGCCGCCCAGGCCGCCGCCCACCATGGCCAGGCCGGCGAGAGCGAGGTGGAGAAGTTCCTGGCCGAGCTCGGCTGGCGCGACTTCAACGCCGCCATCACCCACACCCGCGCCGCGGCCGGCGCCGACCTGGCCCGCGCCAGCTTCAACCCCGCCTTCGACCCCTTCCCCTGGCGCGACGACCCGGCCGGGTTCGAGGCCTGGACGCGCGGCGCCACCGGCTATCCCATCGTCGACGCCGGGATGCGCCAGCTCTGGACCACCGGCTGGATGCACAATCGGGTGCGGATGATCACCGCCTCCTTCCTCACCAAGCACCTGCTGGTGGACTGGCGGCTGGGCGAGCAGTGGTTCTGGGACACCCTGGCCGACGCCGACCACGCCTCCAACGCCGGCGGCTGGCAGTGGGTGGCGGGCTCGGGCGCCGACGCCTCGCCCTATTTCCGCATCTTCAATCCCATCACCCAGAGCGAGAAGTTCGATCCCCCCGGCGACTACATCCGCCGCTGGGTCCCGGAACTCGCCCGCCTGCCGGCCAAGGTGATCCACGCGCCCTGGACCGCGACCCCGCGGGATCTGGTGAAGGCCGGCGTGTGGCTGGGCCGCGACTACCCCAACCCCATCGTCGATCACGCCTTCGCCCGCCAGCGCGCGCTGGACGCCTATGCCCGGCTGCGGGCGTCGGCCTGAGCGCGCTGGGGACTATGAGCCTGCAGGCTGCCAAGGGTTGAGCAGGGCGACCCCCATCGGCGCAAAGTCGGCCACATTGCGGGTCACCACCGTCATGCCGTGAACCAGCGCCGTCGCGGCGATGAGGGCGTCGCGTTCGGACCGGGGGTCGGGAACATGCAGTTGAGCGCAACGGCGCGCCACGGCGGCGTCGATCGCCAGAATCCGGTCTTCGAAGGTCGGGAGAATCTGATCGTCGATCCAGGCGCGCAACAGCCGGCCCTGGGCCTGATCTCTCCGCGCGATGCGAAGTACTCCCATCTCGATCTCCAAGAGGGTGATGGCTGAGAGGAAGAGGCGGGAGGTCGGGGTCCCTGAAGCCCAAGCGAGGAGATGGGGGTCGGCGCGGGCGGGCCGCCGCAGCTCGGAGATGACGTTCGTGTCGAGGACGAACATCAGTCTAGGTCGGCCGACCGCAATCCGAGGTCGCCGAGCCGGGTCGGCTCGAAATCGAAGTCCGTTGCCTGGGCCAACGCCTCGGACAGGGTCACCGAACGCCCCGCGAGCCGCTCATAGTCCTCGATGGTGAGCAGCACGTGGGCGGGCCTGCCGCGATCGGTGATGAACACAGGCCCACGCTGGGCCGCCTTCTTTGCGCCGCTGGCGTCCTGATTGAAGGATCGGCTGGAAACAGTAGTGATGACCATACGCGCACCTGAATGTAGGTATGTGCCTACAATGTAGGCCGCCCTCACAGTTCGTCAAGCTGACGGCCCGCCCTCGGGCCGGCGGCGCCTTCTAGGCGGCGTCCGGCAGGTCGGCTCGCTAACCGTCGGCATGTTTGTCCTGCAACGAGTAGCTCGTGCTGCGGCCGCCACCCGCATCCTTGGTGAGGATATGACGCGCAACCAGGTCGCTGATGTCGCGCAGTGCGGTGTCCGGAGAGGTGTTGGCCATGGTCGCCCACTTGGATGAGGTCAACTTGCCCTCGAACCCGTCGAGCAGCCGGTTGATAACCTTGCGCTGGCGCTCGTTGAGGACTTGTCCCTCCAGCGCCTCCCAGAAACGGGCCTTGCGAAGGACATTCGCCAGGATGGTTTCCGCTCCGTCGAACGCGCGGTCCAGACAGGCCAGGAACCACAGCAGCCAGTCGGTGATATCGAGGTCTCCCCCCTGGGTCGTCTCCGGGATTTGGTAGTAGGCCTTCCGCTCCGCACGGATCTGCGCCGACATGCTATAGAAGCGCTGCGGACTTTTCTCCGAACGCGCCAGCGCCATGTCTGCGATGGTCCGCGCAATACGACCGTTTCCGTCTTCGAAGGGGTGGATGGTGACGAACCACAGATGGGCGATCCCCGCCTTCAACACCGGGTCCAGTGGCGGCCCATCATTGAACCAGGCGAGAAACGCAGACATTTCGGGGGCAAGACGGTCGGCGGTCGGCGCTTCATAGTGAACGCGTTCGCGACCGAGGGGGCCAGAGACCACCTGCATGGGCCCGCTCGCCGCCGTGCGCCAGGCGCCGACGGTGATCTTGCGCATGCCGCTCCGCCCAGTCGGAAACAGCGAAGCATGCCAGGCGAACAAGCGCTCTTCGGTGAGCGGGTCGCCATAGTTTTGGGTGGCGTCGAGCATCATCTCGACGACGCCTTCGACATCGCGATCCGCGGCCGTCAGCCCACCGATGTCCATACCGAGCCGGCGCGCGATTGAGGAGCGAACCTGATCCTTGTCCAGGATCTCGCCTTCGATCTCGCTGGACTTGAGAACGTCTTCGGTCAGGGTTTGCAGGACAGCTTCCGCACGAAGCGAGAAGCCGAGGCTTTCCATGCGGCCGATCAGTCGGCCCTGGCGATGACGCACTGAGCCGAGCTGCTCCTCCAAGAGCGCCAAGCTGCAGCGCAGCTCTGGCCACTCCTCTAGCTGATGGATATAGGTCGCCATATTCTCCGCATATGTTGCGGCGAATATGCTCGTTTTTCTCCGCAAGCACAAGATTGATCACCGCGTCGCCTGCGGCGACTAAGCCTACGGGTATCCGCGCCACGACCGCGCACAAGCCGCCGCGCTCAGCCCGCGTCCGGCAGGTCGTGGGCCACCACCTTGAAGCCGCTGAGGATGGCCGGGCCGAAGGTGTTGGCGATGGCCACGTCGGTGGCGTCGCGGCCCCGGGCGATCAGCACCCGGCCAATGCGCGGGCGGTTGTTGCGGGCGTCGAAGGCGTGCCACTTGCCGCCCAGATAGACCTCGAACCAGGCGCTGAAATCCATCTCGCCGACGATGGGCACCCCGATGTCGCCCAGGTATCCCGTGCAGTAGCGGGCCGGGATGTTCATGCAGCGGCAGAAGGCGACCGCCAGGTGGGCGTAGTCGCGGCAGACGCCGCGGCCTTCGCAATAGGCCTCGAAGGCCGTCATGGTCGGCCGCGCGTGCTCGTAGCCGAACTTGATGTGATTGTGGACCCAGTCGACGATGGCCTGGACGCGGGGCCAACCCGGCTCGGTCGTCTGGAACATCGACCAGGCGATGTCGCTCAGCCGATCGGTCTCGCAATAGCGGCTGCCCAGCAGGAAGATCAGCACATCGTCGGGCAGGTCCTCCACCGCGGCCTGGCGCGCGAAGGGCGAGATCACGTCGGGCTCGCCGTCGTCGGCGATGATGAAGTCGGCCGACAGGGTCAGGCGGCCGGCAGGGGCCAGAATGCGGCTGCAGATGTTGCCGTAGGCGTCCAGGTACTGGCGCACGTCCAGCACCGGATCGGTGCGCAGCCAGTCGGGGGTTTCCAGGTCGTGCCGCCGGGTCGGGTGGACGCTGAGCATCAGCAGCATCGGAACCGGCGCCGGGCAATCGTAGATGATCTCGAAGCCCGACTTGATACGCATCTGTTTTCCGAAAGGCAGCTATCCGGCTGAGCCAATGGCTCGGGCGGCGACAGGTTGCATGGCGACCTCGCCTTCGTCACGCACATCGACCTCGACCTCCATGCCGAGATAGTCCGTGGGCAGGCCCGACCAGCTTCCGTGCAGCGGCGCCGCCTGGCGGGGATCGCGGGCGATGGCCACGCGGACCAGGTCGGCGTTGCCGACGATGCCGTTGGTGGGATCGAACTCCACCCAGCCGCAGGCCGGCAGGAAAACCCGCACCCAGGCGTGGGTGTGACCGGCGCTGGTCCGGCTGAAGCCCGCCCCGGTCATGGGGCTGTAGATGTAGCCGGAGACGAAACGGGCGGCGAGGCCGAGGCTGCGGGCCGCCTCCATCATCAGCACCGCATAGTCGCGGCAGGCGCCGCTGCCCAGGGCCAGCGTTTCCACCGGGCTCTGCACGCCGCGGTCCGTCCGCGTCCCGTACTTGAACTCGGCATAGATGGCCTGGGTCATATCGCTGAGCAGGGTCTGCAGGCTGGTCTTGCCCACCGGCTTGACGAACCGCCGCGCCCAGGCGTCGATCAGGCCCTCCGGATCTGGATAGTGGCGGCGCATGGACAGCTCAAGGTCCGGCAGGTCCTCGGGGCTGTAGTCGAAGGGCATGGCGCCCGTATAGACCTCCACCTCCCCGTCCACGTCGGCGAAGGCCGGCAGGGGAGTGTGCTCCAGGCGGACATGGCTGTCGAAGACCAGCTCCTCGGCGCGGCCCGAAAAGCCCGCCACCCCGACGCAGTTGCCGAACACGTCGTGCACCGACCGCAGGCGCGCTGGCGTGGGACTGATGGTCAGGTCGCAGGTGAGGATGCGCTGGTCATAACTCTCGCGGGGCCGGAACATCATGCGATGCTCGCCGAGCGCCACGGGATTGCGGTAGCGGTAGCGGGTGACATGACGGATCGAGAGGATCGGCATTGGGCGAGCGTGGGGCCGATTTGTCTCTAAGGTCTAAACGAATTCTCGGGCGCGACGATCCGTCCCCGGTGTCTGTCACGATTCCAGGCGGCGCCTGCCCCCTGCTGCTCATCGGCGACCATGCGGGCCGCGCGATCCCGAGGGGCCTCGGGCGCCTGGGGCTGGCGGCCGCCGACCTGGACGGCCACATCGCCTGGGACATCGGGATCGCCGGCCTCGGCGAACGCCTCGCCCAGCGCCTGGACGCCACCTTCATCGCCCAGGCCTATTCGCGGCTGGTGATCGACTGCAACCGCAGGCCAGGCGCGCCCGCCGCCATTCCGGAGGTGAGCGACGGGGTGGCCATTCCCGGCAATGTCGGCCTGACGCCCGAGGCGGTCTCGGCCCGACGCGGCGAGATCTACCAGCCCTATCAGGACGCCATCGCCGAGGCCCTCGACCGCCGGGCGCGCCAGGGGCGGCCGACCCTCCTGGTTTCGCTGCACAGCTTCACCCCGGTGATGCAGGGCCAGTCGCGATCCTGGCGCATGGGGGTGCTGCACCGCGACGATTCCCGCCTCTCGCGCCGGATGCTGGCCCTGCTGCAGCGGGAGCTCGGGGACGAGGCCGGGGACAACCAGCCCTACCGGATGGACGAGACCGACAACACCGTGCCCCTGCACGCCGACCCGCGCGGCCTGGACTATCTGGAGCTCGAGGTCCGCCAGGACCTGATCGCCGAGCCGGCGGGCCAGGACGTGGTGGCCGACCTGCTGGCGCGGCTGCTCACCGAGGCGCTCTCCTAGATCCAGCGGCAAGCGAGCGCCCGCAGATTACCAAAACTTCACTTGAATGCTCAGTCAAGCGAGATTTGAGTGAGCATTCAAGTGAGGGGGCCTGCATGGAACCGACGCGCGAACGTATCCTCTTTTCCGCCCTTCAGCTGTTCGGGGAGAAGGGATTCCTGTCGACCTCCATCGCCGACATCCTGCGGGCGGCCGAGGCCAATGCAGGCAGCCTCTACCACTTCTTTCCCACCAAGCAGGACCTGCTGATCGCGGTGCTGGAGACCTATCGCGACGGCATCTATCCGATGCTGATCGCGCCCGCCTGGGCCGGCGAGGACGACCCCATCGCGCGGATCTTCGCCCTGCTGGCCCGCTACCGCCAGCTGCTGGAGGCCAGCGACTGCGCCTATGGCTGCCCCATCGGGTCCCTGGCCCTGGAGCTGCACGAGCCCGATCCGCCGGTGCGAGAACTTCTGTCGATGAACTTCACCGGCTGGGCGGCCCATGTGCGCGCCTGCCTGGACGACGCGGGCGCGCGCCTGCCCGCCGACCTCGACCGCGGCAAGCTGGCCCTGTTCATCCTGACCACCATGGAGGGCGGCGTGATGCAGTCGCGCACCCACCGCACCCTGGAAGCCTTCGACGCCTGCGTGGACATGCTGGCCGACTACCTGACCCGGCTTGAGCAGGCCGCCTCCGCCGGGGCCCATCACGACGGCCGGGGGAACACCCAATGAAACGACGGATCGGCGCCATCGCCGCGGGACTCGTCCTTGCGGGCGCGGCCCAGGCCCAGGCGGCCAGCTGGAAGGACTTCCCCGGCGTCGAGAACAGCGGCTTCGTGGAGACCGACGGCGACCGGGTCCTGCAACTCTCCATCGTCGTGCCCGCCCCGCGGGCGCAGGTCTGGACCGCCTTCACCACCTCCGAGGGCTACCGGACCTGGGCCACGCCCCTGGCCTCTGTGGACCTGAAGATCGGCGGGATCATCGAGACCAACTACAACCCGGCCGCCCGGCTGGGCTCGCCCGACAATATCCGCAACCAGATCACCGCCTACGTGCCCGAGCGCCTGCTGGTGCTGCGCAACGTCCAGGCGCCGGCCGGCTTCCCGGGCGCGGCGGAATTCGCCCAGACCGCGGTGGTGATCGAGCTGGCCTCTCCGACGCCCCAGACCACGCGGGTCACCCTGTCGGGGGTCGGGTACGGCGCGGGGCCGGTGTTCGACAATCTCTACCGCCAGTTCGAGTGGGCCAACGCCTACTCCCTGGCCGAGCTGAAGGCGCGTTTCGTGTCGGGTCCCATCGACTGGGCCGAGCGCGCCGCCAAGGAAAAGGCCGTCGCGGCCGATCGCAAGGTGCAAGGGGCCGCCAAGCCATGAACATTCGACTGATCCTGACCACCCTGGCCATCGCCACCCTCGTCCAGCTCGCCATGGTGATCGCCGGCCACTATGTGCCGGTCATCAAGAACAACGTCTTCGCCCTCGGCGGCATGGCCATCTCCCTGGCGGCGGGCCTGGCCTATGCGAGGCTGGCCGCCCAGGGCTGGGTTCCGAGCCTCACGGGCGGAGCCCTGGTGGGCGGCGCCTGCGCCCTGATCGGCATCGGCGTCTCCCTGGCCCTGAAGGACGTGCCGCCGATGGTGCTGGCCCTGGGCACGCTCAGCTCGGCGGTCACCGGGGCGATCGGTGGCGCGATCGGCAAGCTGTTGGCCTAGAGCGTTTCCCGCCTGACTTGGATCAAGTCAGGCGATCAGGAAGAGCGACCAAGTCAGAACTCTAGAGCCCCGTTTCGATTCATTCGAAACGGGAACAGCTCTAGGTCGGGATGGGGCGGAGGAAGGCCGTGAGGGTGCAGACGCTGAGGACGGCGAAGAGCGCAAGACCAAACAGGATCTGTCCCGCCGGATGCAGCCAATAGAGCAAGATCATGAGGATGGTGGTCAGCAGGTTCGCCAGAAGCGCAAGAGCCCGGCCAAGCATCGTCGGGGCCTGCAAGGCGAGCACATTGACCAAGCCTACGGCAAAGACCCCCAACCCGGTTCCGGCAAACCAAAGCGCCTGAATCGTCAGATCTTCATAGAGGCGCGTGGTCATGAAGATATGCGCCACAGCCAGCAGCAGCGCCGCCACAGTTCCAGTCCAGTGCAAGCGTGCGAACACTTCGTCTTCCCCCTGCATTAGCCGCCCATCGTCCCAAGCCGGGGGTCCAGAAACATCGGTCTGCAAATGTTCTGGACACGACTTGCCCGCCAACACAATGACTGCACGCCTACGCCTGATGGAAACGGGAGACGCAAGTGGCGCCCAAGCCGGCCAAGGATCTTCGTCTCACCTGCCAATGCGGTGGCGTAGAATACCGCGTATCCGGCCCGCCAATTCTTGGCGCCGTCTGCCACTGCGACGACTGCCGTGAAGCCGCTGTTCAGCTTGGACGCCTCAGCGGAGCCGACCCCCTGCGCGATACGGAAGGGGGGACCCCGTGCATTCTGTTTCGCAAGGATCAGGTCACCTGCCTGAAGGGGCAAGAGCGGTTGCGCGACCATCGGCTTGACCCCGGGTCCCCGACCCGCAGGGTGATCGCGTCCTGCTGCGACACGCCGATGTTCCTGGATTACGAAAAGGGCCACTGGTTCTCGGTGTACCGCGCCCGGCTGGGGCGGGACGCGCCGCCGGTTCAGATGCGCATCCAGACGGGCGGGACGTCACGGCGGCCCGCAGGTCCCCTGCCCAGTTACCCGGGCTATCCGCCGGTGTTCATGCTCAAGCTCACGCTCGCCCGTCTGGCGATGATGATCGGCCGGTGAGCCCGCGCATGGCGTTGAGCGCGACCCCGACAAGCCTCGTCGTCGGCGCCTGAGAGACGAGAATGCGACTGACCGTCTACACCGACTTCTCGCTGCGAGTGCTGATGTACCTGGCCCTGCCCCGCGACCGCCTGCCCACCATCGCCGAGATCGCCGCCAGCTACGGGATCTCCAGGAACCACCTCATGAAGGTGGTCTATCAGCTCGGCCTGGCCGGTTACATCGAGACGGTGCGGGGCAAGAACGGCGGCCTGCGGCTGGGCCGCCCGCCCGAGGACATCATCCTGGGGGAGGTGGTGCGCCGCACCGAGCCGGACATGGCCCTGGTCCCCTGCTTCGATCCGGCGAACGGCGCCTGCGTCATCACCCCGGCCTGCAAGCTCCGCCGCGCCCTGCACGAGGCGCGCGCCGCCTTCCTCGATGTCCTGGACGGCTACAGCCTGGCCGACCTGGTGGAGAACCAGGGCGCCCTGCAGGCCCTGTTGGCCCGGGGCCCGCCCGCCGAGACCTCCGACCTCTAGAGCGTTTCCCGCCTGACTTGGATCAAGTCAGGCGATCAGGAAGAGCGACCAAGTCAGGACTCTAGAGCCCCGTTTCGATTCATTCGAAACGGGAACAGCTCTAGACGCGTTCGGGCGCGATCGGCCGGCCCTGGTGGCTGAAGGCCGTGCGGGCTGGCGGTCCCGGTCGCCCGTCCAGCCGCGCGGCCCAGGCCTTCAGGCGCTCGCCCACCGAGACGGTCGCCGACGGCTCGGCCTCGACCTCCTCCACCCCGGCCACCTCGGGCACGTAATACTGGACGATCCGCTGCACCCCGCCCTTCAGAGTCAGGCGCGCGGACGGGCAACCGCCGCAGGCGCCGCGCATGTGGATCCAGAGCACGCCGGCCTGGGCGTCGAAGCGATCGAACTCGATGTCCCCGCCGTCGCGCGCCACGCCGGGCCGCACATGCCGGTCCAGGACGCCGCGGATCTCGGCCTCCAGGTCGGTGTCGCCGGAGGGCGCGGGCGCGCCGGCCGGCGCGGCGCCCTGCGGCGGGGCGCGGACCTCCCGTTCCAGGACGGCGCTCAGGGCGGCGACCACCTCCGGGCCCAGCCGCGCCCAGGGCCGACCCTGGGTCCGGGTCACCGTCACGAAGCCTGGCGCGACAAAGACCCCGCCGACCCCCGGCAGCGCCCGGAGCGCGACGGTCAGGACGCTTTCCAGGGCCAGGAGCCCCTCCCCGCCCCCGGCGTCCCCCGAGGGTGAGAACTTCATGGCGTCCGGATTGGGCGTCGGTTCGGTGGTGATGAACACGGTCGCTCCTGCCCGCCGGCGCGCGCGGCCGATCCGCGCGGGGCCTAGCCAGGTTTAAACCAATATTGTAGATACATGTTCAAATCGCAACCCGAACAGATCCCCCCATGAGCTCCCCGTCCGTTTCCGCGTCCCCCCTCCGCCTCGGCCCCGGCGCGGCCGTGGGCGTCACCGAGGCGATGATCTGCGACCTGGTCCACGGCTTCTACGCCACCGTCCGCGCCGACCCGGCCCTGGGCCCGATCTTCAACCGGATCATCGGCGACGAATGGGACGCCCACCTGGCCAAGCTCTGCGACTTCTGGTCCTCGGTGATGCTGATGACCGGCCGCTTCAGGGGCTCGCCCATGGTCGCCCACAGCAAGATCCCGGAGATCTCGCCGGCCCACTTTGTCCGCTGGCTGCATCTGTTCCGCCAGAGCGCCGAACGGCTGTGTCCGCCGCAGGCCGCGGCGCTGTTCATCGCCAAGTCGGAGATGATCGCCCAGAGCCTGCAGTACGGAATCGCCGCCACCCGCGGCGAGCTTCCGCCCCTCACCGGCGCGACCGGGTCATGACGCCCCGCCCCCGCCCCATGGAAGGACTGACCATGCTCCATTTCCTGATGCTGCCCGCCAACGCGGTCTGCGACGCGCTCGGCGTCGTCGACGAGCACGAGCGCGGCATGATCCGCATGCTCATCAACATGCTGCTCTGGACCACCCTGGGCGCCGTGGTCTTCATGGTGGCCTGGGTGCTGGTGGTCTGATCCGGCCGGCCCCGTGATCCCCCGGCCGGAGCGCCGGTTGGGCCTCTGAGCCTCAGGCCTCGATGATGTGGGGCACGAAGCGGGCGAGGTTCTTGGTCACCGCGCTGTCGTCCTCGCGGATGCCGATCCCGGCCGGCTCGGCGCCGACGATCCAGGCGCCCACCACCGGGCGCTTGCCGTCGAAGTCCGGCGGCGGGTGATAGGCCTGCAGGATAGCCCCCTCGGCGCCATAGCCCTGGTCCAGCACCGGCTCATCGCCGCCGACGATCTCCACATTGGCGCCCTCGCGGGAGAACAGCGGCTTGCGCACGTAGCGGGCTTCCAGGGCCGACGCCCCCGGATCGCCCTCGAAATAGGCCTCCAGCAGGTTCGGGTGGCCGGGGTGCCGTTCCCACAGCAGCGGCAGGATTCCCTTGTTGGAGAGGATCGCCTTCCAGGGCGGCTCCAGCCAGCGGACCTTGGCGGTGGCCAGGTGCGCGGCATAGGGCTCGCGCAGCATGTCCTCCCAGGGATAGAGCTTGAACGCCGCCTGCAGCAGCAGGCCGTCGGGGTCGGCGAACTGGCCCTGCGCGTTCACCCCGATGTCCAGCATGGCCACGAACTTCGGGTCGAGCCCCGCCTGGGTGGCCAGGTCCTCGAAGAACCGCACGGTCTGCCGGTCCTCCACCGCGCGAGCGTCGCTGGCGAAATGGACGAAGCCGCCGGTGGGGAACAGGGCCCTGAACCGGTCGCGTAGGGCCTCGAACAGGCTGTTGAACTGGTCGGTCCCCGGCGGCAGGGCGCCTGAGGCCAGCAGCTCCTCCAGCCACAGCCACTGGAAGGTGGCCGCCTCGAACACGCTGGTGGGGGTGTCGGCGTTGTACTCGTAGAGCTTGGGCTTGGCGGTCCCGTCATAGCCGAAGTCGAACCGGCCATAGAGGGAGGGCTCCTTGGCGCGCCAGGAGGCGGCCACGAAGTCCCGGTGCTCGGCCGGGATGGCCAGCTTGGTCAGCAGCTCATCGCTGCGCGAGGCCTCGTCCACCAGGTCCAGGCAGAGCTCGTGCAACTCGGCGGCGGCCGGCTCCAGGTCCTCCTCCACCTGCGCCAAGGTGAAGGCGTAGGCCGCGCTCTCGTCCCAATAGGCCTGGCCTTCCGTGTGGTGGTAGACGAACCCCACCGCGTCGGCCTTGTCCTTCCAGTCGGGGCGGGGCTCCAGGATGAGGCGTTTCACCCCCTACTCGTCTCCGGACTTGGCCGCGGCCTTCTGCTCGATCTGCAGGGTGGGCGCGGGCGCGGCCAGGCGGGCCAGGACGTCGTCGGCCGAGGACTGGCCGGGCCCGATGCCCGCCAGCCGCAGCTTCTCGTCCAGGTCGGCGCCGGTGCGCATGTCCTCCAGCTCGGCGGCGGCCTGGATGCGCTCGCCACGGATGGCCTGGCGTTCCTTGATCCGCGCCAGGCTGTCGGCCGCCGAGCCCAGCGAGGAGCCGGCCCCGGCGCCGCGGGCGGCCACCGAGGCCTGGGCGCGCTGCACCGACTCGTTGACCTTCACCACCTCGACCTCGCGGCGCAGGGTCTCGATCCTGCGGTCGGTGGCGGTGATGGCGGCGTGCAGCTGCTCCTCGGCGGCGCGCATGTCGACGATCTGCGGCGCCTTCAGGGCCACGTCGGCCTCCAGGTCGGCGATCCGCTGCGCCACCTGGCGGGCCAGGTCCATGTCGCCCTTGGCCACGGCGGCCCGCGCCGAGCCCTCGTACTTGGCGGCCTGCTCGCGGAAGCTGGCCACCTCCTTCTCCAGGATGCGCCGGCGGGCCACCAGGGTGGCCATGTCGTCCCGGGCCTTGCCCTGGGCGGTGTCGGCGTCGCGGATCTCCTGATCCAGGATCTTCAGGGCGTTGGCGTCGACGACGCCGGCGGCGGCGTCATGCGCGCCCGCGCGGCCCAGGGTGAACAGCTTGCGCCAGATGGTCATGGGTAAGGCTCCAGAGGCTTGGGGTCAGGCGGCGGGGGAGAAGGAGGAGCGCAGGTCGGAGGCCGCCTCAAGGGCGTTCTCGGCCAGCATGCGCAGCTCGATCAGGATGTCCTCGAGGGACGAGGTCGTGGCCAGCTCGCCGAACAGTTCATAGAAGTCGCGGTCGGCCACCGTGGTGATCCCGAAGTTCGACAGCGGCACCAGCTTCTGGGCCTTCAGCAGGAATTCGTTGAAGGCGTGGCGGTCTTCCTGCTCGTCCACCGGCCACAGCAGGACCGAGGCGGCGATCTGCTGGTCGCTGACGCTGACGAAGATCTCCAGGTCGCCGGCGTCGGGCATGGTCACCAGCAGTACGGGGTCGGCGCCCTCCACCACGCGGGCGGCGAGGGCTTCCCCCTCCTTGCTGGCCGCGTCCAGGGCGGTCTTCAGGGAGCGAACAGTCCAAGCGGTCTGCGTCATCAGGCGATCCTTCGGTGGAAACAGGTTCATACAAGATGGGTGGCCGGGCGCCAGCCGTCGAGGGCCAGCTTCGCCCTTTTGCACGGGCGATCCCTATCCTAGATAAGAGATCAGTCTTCCTGCGGGTCAGCGTCATGTTCGGTAAGCTCTTCGGCCGCAAGGAGGCCGCCCCGGCCTCGGCCCTGCCGGCGATCCGCAATGTCACCCTGGGCCGCACGGTCTGGCTCGACACCCTGGCCTGGCGCCGGCTGGGCTCGGAGCGCCGATTCCCCCTGGACCGCGACACCCTGGAGATCACCGCCCAGGGCCTGGTGGACCTGAAGGACGGCGGCTTCGTCCATCGATTCTACACCGACGACCACGCCATGTTTCAGGCCGTCTCCGACGACCGCGAGGGCCAGAGGGTCAACGACATCACCGTCTTCGTGCCCTGGGAAAGCGCCTATCCGGGCGGCCGCGCCGACCGCGAGGCCTGGGCCAAGCGCCTGCGGGCGCGGACCTTCACCGCCTCGGGCCTGCCCGACTACACCCGCTTCTGGTTTGGCGACGAGGCCGAGAGCCAGGACCCGGTGACCTTCTGGGAAGACCTGCACGACGACCGCGACGGGGTCCCCGACCGGCGGATCTTCCAGACCTGCATGCTGTTTTCCCGAGAATTGCCGGGCGAGGCGCGCGAGCTTCTGCTAGCCATCGAGCAGGAGACCGAGGACGGCGAGGTGTCGTTCGAGGTCATGCTCGGCGTCCCCCTCGAGGTCGGCGAGTTCAAGGCCTGAACCTGTTGGAGACATAGCTGAGATGTTCGACCTCTACGGCTTCGCCGCCAGCGCGGTGGCCTTCCTGATCGCCTTCGTCGCCGCCGGCCTGTTCACCCTGGCCTTCAAGGTCATCTACCAGTGGGTGACCCCCTACAACGAGGCCAAGCTGATCCGCGAGGGCAACACCGCCGCGGCCGTCGCGCTGGGCGGCGCCCTGCTGGGCTATGTCATCCCGCTGGCCTCGGCGCTCTCCCACACCATCACCCTCATCGAGTTCTGCGCCTGGGCGGCGCTGGCCGGCGTCATCCAGATCGCCGCCTTCACCCTGATCCGCATGATGGTGATGAAGGACGTCAGCGCCCGCATCGAGCGCGGCGAGATCGCCGCCGGGGTCTATCTGATGAGCATCTCACTCGCGGTCGGCTTCCTCAACGCCGCCTGCATGACCTCCTGAAGCGCCCATGACCGCCCCCCGCCCGCGCAAGCGCTCCAGCGCCGTCACCCTCACCGGCCTGATGGCCGGTTCGGCCATCTCCATCTCGGCCTGCGACAACACGCCCACCGCCGCCCAGTGGGGGGATCCCCCCGCCGCCAGCTCGGGCCGGTCGGTGGAGGCCGCCTCCTTCGAGAGCCTGGCGGCCTGCGAGGCGTCCGGTAGCTTCACCGCCGTGCAGTGCCAGACGGCCTTCCAGGAGGCGCAGAAGGCCAGCGCCGAGAACGCGCCGAAGTTCGGCGACCAGCAGAGTTGCGAGGAACGCTACGGCGTCGACCAGTGCGTGCCCAGGCAGGGTCAGGGCGGCAGCTTCTTCACCCCCCTGCTCACCGGCTTCATCATCGGCCAGGCCATGAACAACATGGGCGGCTATCGCGGTGCGCCGATGTATCGCGATCGCTACGGCGGCTATACGGGCGGCAGCGGCTATCCGGTTTCGCGCGACTACCTTACCGGCCGCACCCGGGTCAGCGCCGACAGCTTCGACGCCCCCAAGGCCGGCGCGCCCGCCCGGGTCCAGAGCCGCAGCTCCATCATCTCCCGCGGCGGCTTCGGCGGCGGCTCCCGCTCCTACGGCGGCTGAGCCGCAGGCTCCGACGCCGTAGGCCGCCCAAGATTTACACCGTCATCCTCGGGCTCTTGTCCCGAGGATCCATGATCTCCGCCTGTCCGCAGGAGACCCTCGCGTCCCCGCCGAGCCTCACCGGCTCCACGGCGTCTATGGATCTTCGGGACAAGCCCGAAGATGACGATCCGGGGAGAGGCGCGCCCTGTCGGCGTCCCTCCAGCCCGGCCCCTAGTCGGCCAGCAGGGCCCGCGCGATCCGATCCCGCGTATAGGGCAGGTCCCGCAGACGCGCGCCCAGGGCATGGGCCACGGCGTTGCCGATGGCCGCCAGGCAGGGGCCGAGCGAAATCTCCCCGATCCCCAGGGGCGGGGCGCCCGGCGGGACGATCAGCTCCACCTCCACCGACGGAACCTCATCGAAGCGCAGGATCGGATAGTCCTCCCAGGTCACCGAGGCCACGCCGGCGCCCTCCAGCCTCACCTGCTCCTTCAGGGCCCAGCTCGCGGCCATGATCATGCCGCCCTCGATCTGGTTCTTCGCCCCGTCTGGATTGATGATCAGGCCCGCGTCGGCCACGCACCACAGGTGCTCCAGCCGCACCTCCTCATCGACGCTGACCCGGGCCGCCACCGCCACGAAGGCGCCGCGGTCGCGATGGCGGTCATAGGCCAGGCCCAGGCCCCGCCCCTCTCCGCCCGGTCCGCGCCGGTCCCAGCCGCAGACCGCGCCGATCCGCTCCACCACCGCCCGGGCGCGGGGCTCGCTCAGCATCTCCAGGCGGAAGGCCAGGGGATCCTTTCCGGCCGCCTGCGCGAGCTCGTCCAGGAAGCACTCCCCGGCATAGGTGTTCACCGGCCCGCCCAGACCCCGCAGGGACGAGGTCCGCACCGGCGAATTGATCACCAGGTGCTCCTTCACCCGCACGGCGGGGATGTCATAGGAGGGCGCGGCGTTCAGCCGCCCGCCGAAGGCCGTGGCCTGGTTGGGGGGCGGCAGGTCCGGCGGCCCCTGGGGCAGGGCGGGCTCGATCAGGGTGCGGCCGCGATTGACGTGCAGATTGGTCCAGATCTCCGTGGTCCAGTCGGCCAGCCGCCCGGCGGCGTCCAGTTCGGCGGTCATCTCGACCCGCATGGCGGTGCCCACCGGCGAGTGGCCGAACTCGTCCTCGCGCCGCCACTGCACCCGGATCGGCGCGCCCGGCCGGCGGCTGGCGATGAAGGCCGCGTCATAGGCCGCGTCCTCCGCCCCGTTGTGGCCGTAGCAGCCCGCCCCCTGGGCGTGCTCCATCTCGATGGCCTCGGGCGGAAGCCCGGTGATGCGGGCGATCTGAAGCCTCGGCGGATAGACCCCCTGGGCGTGGGTCCAGACCCTCAGCCGGCCCTCCTCGAACCAGGCGATCCCGCAGGAGGGCGACATGGAGGCGTGGGCGATATAGGGCCGCGAATAGGCCGCCTGCAGCCGGCGGCGGTTGGACGGTCCGCCGACCGGCGCGCCCTCCTCCAGCTCGGTGGAAGCCATGTCCTTCAGGGACGCCGCCTCGGTGACCTGGGGCGGCAGGTCGCGCGGCGTGTCCCAGCGGGTGGTCGGTTCGGCGGCGGCGTGCGCGCGGGCCGCCGCCGCCTCGCTGGAGGAGATGAAGGCCACGAAGGACCCCTCGGTCAGGATGTCGAGATCGGCGTCCCCCGCCGCCTTCCAGGCCGCGGCCTCGTCGAGGAAGGCCAGCCTCGCCGTCGGCCCCGGTTGGCGCAGCACGCGGGCATGCCGCATCCCCGGCAGGACGACGTCCTGGATAAAGCCCCCGCCGAACATCTTGGCTGGCAGGTCCAGGCGCGGCGCGCTCGTCCCTACCAGCCGGTGCTGGTCCTGGGACTTCCAGCGCGCGGTCCCGCTCGGCGGTTGGGCCAGGTCGATGGCGGGGCTCAGCGTCCAGTAGGTCTCCCCGCTCGGCGCGCCGTCCAGCCGGAAGGCGCCGTCGCGGATGTCGATCTGGCCGGGTGCGCAGTCGAGCCGCCGGCAGGCCTCGGCCACGAACAGGGCCCGGACCTCGGCGCAGGCCGCCCGCACCGAGGCGCCGGAGACCTCCACGGACATGGAGCCCACCGTCATCCCCTCGTCGGGCACGGCGCCGGTGGCCGCATTGGCCACCTCCACTTGAGGCATGGCCACGTCCAGTTCCTCGGCGGCGATCTGAGCCAGCGCCGTCAGCGCCCCCTGGCCGTACTCCACCTTGCCGAAGGCGATGCGGACGACGCCGGGCGCCGGGAACCCGACCCAGCGGTCGAGGCTGGGATTGGCCTGCAGGCCGGGGGGGATCACCGGACCGGCTCCGCGTTCATGCGGCTTGCCGCCAGCAACACCGCGTCCATCACCCGGTTGTGCGCCCCGCAGCGGCACAGATGCCAGGCCAGGGCCTGGGCCACTTCCTGTCGCGTCGGGTTCGGGTTGCGATCCAGCAGCCCCTTGGCGCCCACCAATATGCCCGACAGGCAGAAGCCGCACTGGCCCGCCTGCAATTCCAGGAAGGCGGTCTGCAAGAGATGGGGCGCGTCCGGGGTCCCCAGCCCCTCCACCGTGACGATGGACTTGCCCTCGAGGTTGCCCACCTCCAACTGACAGGCCGCCACGTCCTGGCCGTCCACCAGCACCGAGCAGGCCCCGCACTGCCCCGTCCCGCAGCCGAACCGCGGCCCGGTGAGGCCAAGCTCATTGCGCAGCACATCCAGCAGGTTGTCGGTGGGCTCGGCGGTGACCCGCCGCGTCTGGCCGTTGATCATCAGGTCCATGGTCGCGCTCTCAATCCTCGACGCCGCTCAAGGTCGAGGAAGAGAACCACGAACCACGCGAACCACACAAACCAGCGTCATCCCCGGTGGACCATTCTTAGGTTTCGGCCTTGGCCGCGGCCTCCCAGGCCAGGACCTCCGGCGTCGCCAGCAGGCGCTCGACG
Organism: Phenylobacterium sp.; assembly: GCF_030645195.1. Classification (GTDB taxonomy): domain Bacteria; phylum Pseudomonadota; class Alphaproteobacteria; order Caulobacterales; family Caulobacteraceae; genus Phenylobacterium. The sequence continues at coordinate 36,260 of NZ_JAUSLW010000183.1, forward strand.
TAGGCGCCCGCCGCGCCGTCGACCTTGATCCCATAGGTGCGGAAGCGGGTCGCCACCGGCGCGTAGAAGGCGTCGGCGATGGACCAGTCCCCCAGCAGGAAGGGGCCGCCGAACTTCCCCAGTAGGTCGTCGAACAGTTCGGTGACCCGGGCGACGTTCCGGGTAGCGGCCTCGGAGAGCGCCACCGCGCGGGGCGCGATCTCCAGGGCCATGGGGCATTCCTGGCGCAGGGCCTGGAAGCCCGAATGCATCTCCGCGGCCGCCGAGCGGCCCAGCGCCCGGGCGACCGGATCGGCAGGCCACAGCTTGGCGGCCGGCAGCTTCTCGGCCAGGTACTCGCAGATCGCCAGGGAATCCCAGACCAGCAGGTCGCCGTGCTTCAGGGCCGGGACCAGGCCCGATTTCGAGAGCGGCCGGATGGCCTCGTAGGTCTGGTTGTTCTCCTGCCGCAGATCGACCAGGGTTTCAGTGAAGGGCGTCCCCGAGCGCTTCAGCACAAGCCAGGGTCGCATCGACCAGCTCGACCACCGCTTCGTCCCGATCACCAGTTCCATGGGTCAATCTCCTTGATCACGCAGCCGCTATTGGCTTGAGCGCGAAGGCGCCGTCTAGTGTCCGCAACGATCAAAAAAATCCGAGGAAACCCCATCATGACCGAGGCATCCGCCCCGGCCCCCATCGGCGCCACGATTTCCGAGCCCACGGCTCCCGCCGTGCCCCTGGTCTCTGACGCCTATCGCCGCTACGCCCTGGTCATCCTGCTGGCGGTCTACACGCTCAACTTCCTCGACCGGCAGATCGTCACCATCCTGGCCGAGCCGATCAAGAACGACCTTGGCCTCGCCGACTGGCAGCTGGGCCTGATGACGGGTCTGGCCTTCGCCGTCTTCTACACCGTCCTCGGCCTGCCCATCGCCCGCCTGGCCGAGAGCTTCAACCGGGTCTGGATCATCGGCGGGTCGCTGGCCGTCTGGTCGGGCTTCACCGTGCTGTGCGGCCAGGCCACCAGCTTCGCCCAGCTGGTGGGCGCCCGCATCGGGGTCGGCATCGGCGAGGCGGGCTGCACGCCGACCGCCCACTCCCTGATCGCCGACTATGCGCCCAGGGAGAAACGCGCCTCGGCGCTCGCCTTCTTCTCCATCGGCACCCCGCTGGGGGGCCTGCTGGGCCTGGCCATGGGCGGGCTGATCGCCGACGCCTACGGCTGGCGCACCGCCTTCCTGCTGGCCGGCGTGCCGGGCCTGATCTTCACCGTGGTGGTCTTCCTCACCATGAAGGAGCCGCGCAAGGCCATGAGCGCCGCGGCCGCCGCGGCCCACGCGCCGGGCAAGGGCCACTTCGCCGCCACCCTGAAATACCTGCGCGGCAAGCCGGTCTTCTGGTTCATCGCCTTCGGCGCCGCCGTGAAGGCCTTCATCGGCTACGGCCACGCCCCCTTCACCGCCTCCTTCTTCCTGCGCAACCACGCCGAGGAGGTGGCCCAGATGGCCGACAGGTTCGGCCTGGGTTCGGTGGGCTTCCTGGGTCTGGCCCTGGGCCTGATGGGCGGCACGGCGGGGATCATCTCGTCCTGGGCCGGCGGGGCCATCGCCGACTGGGCGGCCAAGCGCGACATCCGCGCCTATATGAGCGTCCCGGCCGTCGCCTCGCTGATCTCGCCCTTCATCTACGCCACCGCCATCCTGCTGCCCTCGGCCTTCTGGGCCCTGTGGCTGCTGATCCTGCCCGGCCTGCTGGGCTCGCTCTGGTACGGGCCGGTCTATTCCAGCGCCCAGAGCCTGGTGCCGCCCCAGATGCGCGCCACCTCGGCCTCGATCCTGATCTTCATCATCAACCTGGTGGGCCTGGGCCTGGGGCCGCTGTTCGTCGGCATCCTCTCCGACGTCCTGGCCAACGGGCCGCTGGCCCTGGGCTCGGCGGAGGGCGTCCGCTGGGCGCTTATCCTCTCGGCCTTCCTGGGCTTCATCGCCACCGGCCTGTTCTGGCTGGCCCGGCGCACCATCCGCGAAGAGATCGTTTCCTGAAGCGGATCGCCTACCTGACCTGCGCCGACTGCCTGACGACGGCGGAGAGGCGCAACGACTGAGCGGCATGCAGGCTCAACCCGCCGGCTGCCGCTGAGCCCCGTCCAGCCTATGCCGCGGTTAGCCGATACTCCGGGATCAGGAGTTCGGCCGGAATCCCCCAGGCGCGATTGAGGGCGCGGATCATTTGCAGCGTTAAGGGGCGCTTGCGTTGAACGATCTCGGTGGCTCGGGATTGACCGACCACCGCCGCAAGGTCTGCGCGGGTTCGACCGTTCATCTTCATTTCCGCGAGGATCACGGCGATAGGATCGAGTCCAACCGCTGGCTTGATCAGGCTGGCCTCATAGATATCGACAAGGACACCCCAATCGACAAGGCGTTGTTGGTCGTCCGGGTCTTCCGCGTCCCACAGCCGTTGGATTTCGTCCAAGGCGGCTCGGTGTTCGACGGCGTTATGGATAAGCCTCGGTTCCATGCTCGCTTTCCCTAAAACATATCCACTGTCAGCGCATCGATCCGGTCGTACTGGGCATGTGTCCCGATGAACTTCACCCAGACGATCTGCGCCTTGAACTGGACCGCACAAATCATCCTGTAGTCGCCCCCAGCCACCTCGAAGCGGACCCGCTCTCCGTTCAAGACCTTGGCTTTGGACCAACGCGCCTGCACATCACCCATCGACTTCCAGTCCGCCTTCCTGGCGACGGCGAGCCAAAGACGAAGCGGCGCCTCGGCGTCGGGGTGCGCTTCCCAGAAGTCCTGGAGCGAGCTCTGAGCGACAATCCTCACGCTACAAACATGACATTTCCCGAGACGGGAAACAAGTGAATTTTCCCGCGACGGGAAATCTAGGCATGGAGGCCACCGAGCCCCACCTCTTCCCGCAGTTCGGCGAGGGTCTTGGCGAGCGCATGGCCCAAGCCTGCGCCAGGCTGATGGGATAGACTGGCGATCGGTTCACGATTCCGGAGCGTCCCATGCTGAAAGCCGCCCTCGCCGCCCTGCTGATGACGGTGCTCGTCGCCTGCGCCCCGCCCCCCGCCCCGGCCCCATCGACGCAAGCCTCCACGCCGGACGTCGCGGCCTGCGCCGCCAGGGGCGGAACCGTCCGCCCGGTCTGCCGCATGCAGAGGCCCGCCTGCGTCATCGCCTATGCCGACGCCGGCAAGACCTGCTCCGACAAGTCCGACTGCCAGGGCCGCTGCCTCTATCGTGGCGAGACCCCCGCCGATCCGGCCGCCGCCGTGACCGGCCAGTGCCAGGCCAATTCCGATCCCTGCGGCTGCTTCACCACCGTGGTGAAGGGCCATCTCGGCCCGGGCATGTGCGTGGACTGACGGGCCCGTGTGCAACGAGTACGCCCGCAAGAAGTCCCTCGACGAGTTGCTGGCCGAGTTCGCGCAGGTCTATGGCGACAGCCCGCTGTTCGCCTGGGAGAACGACCACACCCCCAACGACCTGTCGGGCAAGGCCAGCGTCAGGATCCGCGACACCGCCCCGATCTTCCGGCTCTCGGAGAACCGGCTGGTGGGCTCCATGACGCCCTGGGCCTGGCCCGGTCCCGGCGGCAAGCCGGTGTTCAACTTCGTCTCGGAGAACCGCGACTTTTCCCGCAACGACCGCGTCCTGGTCTTCGCCGACGCCTTCTATGAGTACACGGCCCCGGAGGCGCCCAGGGTGAAGCTCAAGGACCGCCATGAGTTCAGGCTGGCCGGCCACGACTGGTTCTGGATGGCCGGGATCGTCAAGGACGGCTGCTTTGCCCTGCTGACCACCCGGCCGGGCCCCGACCTCGCCCCCTATCACGACCGCGGGATCATCCCGCTCGCCCCCAAGGCGGGCCTGGACTGGCTGACCTTGGCCCGGCCCCAGGCGGAGATCCTCGCGCCCCTGCCCGCCGGCAGCCTGACCCACACCCTGCTGCGCAAGGACGGCGCAGACCTGACGGCTTGATCTGATGCGCCTTGTTCGGCACGGCGTTTTGCCGTACATTGCAGACCCTGAAGGGATGCCGCCATGACCGCCGCGCGCGAGCTGAAGAAAGAACGGATCGAGCTGCGCGTCGCGGCGTCGGCCAAGGAACTCATCCAGCGCGCCATGGCGGTCAGCGGCCTGACAGCGGGCGATCTGGCCTATGAGGGCGCCCGCCGGGTGCTGGACGAGCATGAGCGGATGGTGCTGACCGGCGCCGATCGCGAGGCCTTCCTAGAGGCGGTGACGAACCCGCCCGAACCCACCGATCGGCTCGTCGCCGCGCTGCGTCGGCGCCGTGACCAGTTGGGCTGAGCCTTGGGCCTCACGATCCAGCCCCTCGCCAGGACACATGATCGTCGCGCCTTCAGCTGCGGCCAGGACGATCTCGACGCCTGGTTTCGGCGTCAGGCGGGGCAGGACACGCGCCGCGATGTCGCTCGCGTCTTCGTCGCCGTGGATGACGACCTGGGGATCGTCGGCTTCTACAGCCTCGGCGCCTTCAGCCTCGCCATCACAGACTTGCCGCCGGCCCTGGCCGACAAGCTGCCGCGCTATGACGCCATTCCCGCGGCGCTGATCGGCCGTCTGGCCCGCGACGCGCGTGTCCGCGGTCAGGGTATGGGGGACCTGCTCCTGGCCGACGCCATCGGGCGCGTCCTGGAGGCGGGGACCCGCCTGGGCATATTCGCCATCCTGGTGGACGCCAAGGACGCCCGCGCGGCGGCCTTCTACCAGACCTTCGGCTTCCAACCCTTCCCGTCCCGCCTCGACCGAATGTTCCTGCTCACCGCCACGGCGCGGGCGGCGATGGAGCGACTCCAGACGCCGCCTTGACCTGGCGCATGGCGCGCCCGGGTTGTTCAGGCGATCCTTCCGCCCTTCCCGTCTCCGATTCCGTCCCCCATATGACCGACAGCCCCGCAGACCCGAACGGCCGACCCATGAGCGAAGATTCCAGGACGAGCTGTTCGCAGGGCGACGGGCCCCTGCAGGACCGCCTCAACCGCGACTGCTTCTGCATCGATGTGGACGAGGCCAGCGTCTGGCGCGCGGTGGACGAGGCGGCGGCCGGGGTGATCTCCGGCCAGGCCCTGGCCCAGGACCGCCCCAACCTCTTCTCCACCGGCCCGGCCTTCCTGTCCCAGGCGCAGGTGAGCGAGATGGAGGCGGTGGTCGCCGCCATCGAGTCCGTCGCGGAGGTTCCGGCCTTCCAGGACGCGGTCCTGGCCTGGGCGCCGCAGGCCGCCCGCATCGCCACCGGCCCGCGCGGCGCCTTCATGGGTTACGACTTCCACCTGACGCCGGCCGGCCCCAAGCTGATCGAGGTCAACACCAACGCCGGCGGCGGCTTCCTCAACGCCCTCCTGGCCCAGGCCTTGGCCGCCTGCTGTCCCGAGGTCGCCGCGGTGACCGCGCCCCGGCCCCTGGCCGATTTCGAGGATGCGGTCTGGGCGATGTTCGAGGCCGAGTGGCGCCTGCAGGGCCGGACGGGCAAGCCCGCCCTGGTGGCCATCGTCGACGAGGCCCCGGAGGGCCAGTACCTCTATCCCGAGTTCCTGCTGGCCCAGGCCTTCTTCGAGCGGCGCGGGATCGAGGCCCTGATCGTCGACCCCTCCGAGCTTCGGGTCTCCGAAGGCCGTCTCACCGCCGGCGGCCTGCCCATCGACCTGGTCTATAACCGCCACTGCGACTTCGGGCTGGAGACCCCGCAGACCGCCGCCCTGCGGGAGGCCTATCTCGCCGGCGCGGTGGTGGTGACCCCCAACCCGCGCAACCACGCCCTGCTGGCCGACAAGCGCAACCTCGCCCTGTTGTCGGATCCCGAGCAGCTGGCGCGCCTGGGCGTCGCGCCCGACCTGATCGCGGCCCTGGCGGGCCTGCCCCGCGCGCGCCTGGTGACCCCGGCCAACGCCGAGGCCCTCTGGAGCGAGCGAAAATCGCTGTTCTTCAAGCCGGCCGCCGGCCACGCCGGCAAGGCGGTCTATCGCGGCGACAAGATCACCCGCGGCGCCTGGGCCACGGTGACGGCGGGCGACTACATCGCCCAGGCCTTCGCCGCCCCCAGCGAACGGCGGGTGCGCATCGAAGGCGACCCGCAGGTGCGCAAGATGGACGTGCGGCTCTACACCTATGGCGGCAAGACCCTGCTGGCGGCCGCCCGGCTCTACAGCGGCCAGACCACCAATTTCCGCACGCCTGGCGGCGGCTTCGCCCCTGTCGTGGTGGTGGCTCCGGAGGCGGAGGCCTGGGTCGCCGAGGACGGCCGGCTCTGCGCGCCCCCTTGACCTGGCGCATGGCGCGCCAGCCCACGGCGCCTATCTATGGCTCCCCGCGTTAGCCGCCCGAGGAGACCGCCATGTCCGTCCAGATCGTCTGCGTCCACTGCGACGCCGTGAACCGCCTGCCCCCCGAGCGCGACGCCAAGGCGGGCAAGTGTGGCAAGTGCCACCAGCCCCTGTTCGACGGCCAGCCGGCCAATCTCACCGGCGCCCGCTTCAAGAAGCACGTGGCCGGCAGCAGCATCCCGGTCATCGCCGACTTCTGGGCCGACTGGTGCGGCCCCTGCCACGCCATGGCGCCCACCTTCGCCAAGGCCTGCGCCGAGCTGGAGCCCAGGGCCCGGTTCGTGAAGATCGACGTCGACGCCAATCCCCAGCTCTCGGCGGAATACGGGGTGCGCGGCATCCCGGCCCTGTTCCTGTTCCAGGGCGGCAAGATCGCCGCCAACCATGCCGGCGTGGCCGATCTCGGCCTACTGCGCCGCTGGGTCGATCAGGTCAGGGTCTAGATTCAAAAGATTAGAGCGCGTCGGGCGGCGGAACCGGTATCCACTTCCGCCTGACGCGCTCTAGTTCTTGGTGGGGGTCCCGGGATCGCCCTCGGCGCCCTGCCGGGTCTGGATGCGGGTTAGGTAGTCGGAGATGGCGTTCACGTCCTCGGGCGAGAACTTGAACTCCGGCATCTGCGGGTGCCCCACCATGATGCCCTCGGCCAGGGCCTCCCCCAGGCTGTCGATCGGATAGCGCTTGTGCAGGTCGCGGAACAGCGGCGCGGCGGGATTGGGGCTGAGATCGGTGGTCCCCGTGGCGTGGCACTGGCCGCAGTTCTTCAGGACCAGCTCATGGCCTCGGTCGGCGGACTCGTCGGTGGCCGCGTCCTGGGCCAGGGCGTGGCCGGCCAGGCCGAGCGCGGCGGCCATCACAAGGCAGGTCAGGACGTTACGCGGCATTGAGGTCTCCAGGCCAAGGGCGCGAGTATCCCCGAACCCGACCCCGATGTCTTGATCCACCTCAAGCCTGTTGGGCGCGCGCCCCCGGACGGACCTCTTGCTGGTCCTGTCGCGGCGACCGGCGCCCGGCCCGAAGGCCTTCGCGCCGGGCGACTGAACCTCGGCCGCACCCCGGCGTTCCCCTCCCCGTCAGGAAACAGGGAGCTAAGACCATGAACGGCGTAGGCATTCTCGGGGCGATCATCATCGGCATTCTGGCCGGGTGGATCGCCGAACAATTTATGGGCCGCAAGCATGGCCTGCTCACCAACATGATCGTCGGCCTGGTGGGGGCCCTGCTGGGGAGCTTCATCGCCGGCGCCATGGGCATCAGCTTCGGCGGCGTCGTCGGCAGCCTGGTGATCGCCACCCTCGGCGCGGTGCTGCTGCTCTTCCTGCTCAGCGCCGTCCGCGGCCGCTGAGATCTGGGGGCGCCTGCCTCAGCCGATCAGGAATAGCGACCAAGTCAGGACCCTAGAGCATTTTCCGATAAGTGTGAAACGGCTATCGGATCGAAAAATGCTCTAACTTTTTGAATTAGAGCCCTTTTTATGGCGATTATATACTTTGCAAACTCGCTGGGAATCGAGGTAACGCTGCTCTCTGAAAAGGGGACGTAAATGATCGAACCGAGCCAAGTTAAGCTGGCGGCGAACCTGATGGTGACCCAGCAGATGATCGCCCGGCTGTTTGCGTCCCAATATTTCGAGAAGGGTCTTAAACTCTCGGACTTCGACGCTGTGATACGCCCCAGCTACCTCGGACAAGCGTCAGTCCAAAGCTTCGAAGGAATGACCCCAGAGTTCGGTGATCTGCTGGCTGCGGAGTTCGAAGACGCTTTGTCCGACCAGCTAGCATTGCAGAGAAGTCTGCTGGAACGTTTGCTGACGCAAGGCGGATAAGGGGGTCGTTCATGTTCATGGTATTATAGTACCACGGTATTCAGATACCGCAACCTGTCGCACCTAGAAGTGCGGGTCGCTCGGAGGCGGCGGTGAACGCTTTGACGCGTAGTCCAGCAGGTTCCGAATCTCCGTCAGGAGATCGGTTATCCGTTTGAGCATCAGATAGCCGCCGACGACCGCGACGATCAGAACGACCGTTTCGGCGCTCACTTGTCTTGCTCGGCTTCTGGCGCGGAAGGCACCTTCGTCGCGATCTTCTTCAAGGTTTCCTCGAAGTGCGTGGGGTCTTCGTCGGCCTCTAGCTGGCGAGCGAGGTCGCGGAATTTGTCGGATTGACTCTTTTCGGGCGCGTCAGTCATTTGAAACTCCCATGAGCGACAAACACTACATAATCTATGCGGACGAATCCGAAAAGAAGGGTCGATTTTACTCGAATTTCTTTGGCGGGGTGCTTCTGGCGGCTGAGGAGCAACAGCGGATTAGTCGAGAGCTAGAAGCCAAAAAGGCCGAGCTTGGCCTTATTCACGAAGTGAAATGGCAATTCGTCGACCAGACGTCCGTCGACCGGTACATCGAGTTCATAAAGTACTATTTTACATATGTCTCGACGTCGCGGCTAAAGGTACGAATAATGTTCACGCAAAACTTGCGTGTTCCGACAAACTTAGAGCAACGCCATTTCGACGATCAATACTTTTTACTCTACTATCAGTTTATCAAGCACGCTTTTGGTCTAAAGTATTCCGATCACAACCCCTATCAGGCTGTAATTGTTCGGGTGCTCCCTGACAAAATACCCGACAGCATAGAGCGCGTTGAGCGCTTCAAGGACTACCTATGCCGCATTCCTAATTCCGGGTTGATGCGCAGGGACAACATCTACATCCCGCGCGACTTCATCTCTGATGTCGATTCAGAGAAGCACGTAATTATTCAGGGGCTAGACCTGATCCTCGGCTCAATGTCCTCCAGACTGAACGAGAAGCTGAAAGATATACCGAAGGGCAAGCGTCGACGAGGCAAAAGGACGGTCGCAAAGGAGCGGCTGTATAAGGAGATCAATGCGGAAATCCGGAAAATCTATCCCAACTTCAATGTTGGGGTCGGCACCGCCTGTCACTACGGTCCGTCAGATCGCTGGACGCATCCCTATCGACACTGGCTCTTTATGCCGACGAAACACGTTGTGGATCGGCGGTTAGGAAAAAAGGCGGCCCCAGGGCGTCCTACATAAGAGTCCGACGCAAGCGTTGGGCTTCGGTCGCCCCGGGGACACTTGACAACTTAGTCAATCGGCGCCTGTTCCGCTAGCTTTCTTTTGATCCACGGATGCGGTAGGGTAGCGATTCGTTCCTCATTTGGTCCGCCAGCGCTGATTCTTCCGCCTTCGTCTAGGCTGCTTATTTTTGGAGCCGACTGTTAGCTCCCCCTCGATAGCTCAGGCGCTTGCCGACGACGCCTTGCAGCGCCGTCATGGCCCGTTGCGTGTCATCCACGCCCAGCGCCGCACGGTTGGAATACCGGAAGTCGAACTCGGCGAGGTAGCGATGCAGGTGTTGCTCGCCGCAGTGCTGATAGACGCCCTTCATGCCGCGCTTGAAGATGCTGAACGAGCCTTCGACGGTGTTGGTGTGGATGACGGGGGTGGAGTACCGGACGTACTCGCCCTTGCTGTGGTTGGTGGACTCGTGGGCGGCGAAGGTCTTGCCGACGCGAACGTAGTGGTCGGCCTGATCGGTCATCAGGTGCGCCTCGTGGGCGACGTTGGCGCTCACCAGGGCGGCGATGGTGGCGGGCTTCATGTCATCCAGAACCATCGAACGCTTGGCGCCGGTGTTGCGCTCTAGGAGGCTCAGAACCTTCATCTTGTGGCCGATGCCCTGCTTAGGGGTCGCGCCCTTGCGGATGCCGATGAAGGTTTCATCCACCTCGACCACGCCGCCGTCAGAACCGAACGGGGCAAGCTCACCCGAGCGCATGGCCTCGCGGATACGATGGCTCAGGAACCACGCCGTCTTGTAGGTCACTTCAAGGGTGCGGTGCAGCTGGTGGGAGGAAACGCCCTTCTTGCTGGCGGTCATCAGGAAGATCGCTTGCAGCCACTTCGTCAGGGGCAGTTTGGACTCCTCGAAGATCGTGCCCATGCGAACCGTGAACTGGCTCTTGCACTGGCCGCACTTCTTGAGGCCGTAGCGGACGCGCTTCTCAGGGTTCGGCTTGATGGCCGTGATGCGCTCGAAACCGCCGCACTTGGGGCACACCGGACCTTGCGGCCAGATGGTCGCTTCCACCAGGTCGAAGGCGGCTTGTTCATCGTGGAAGTAGGGGCGGGCGAGAACGGACATGAGCTTGATTCCTTGTAGGAATCTTGTAGCTCAGATCATCGGGTTTGCAAAGTATATAATCGCCCTTTTTATCCGAGCTGATTGAAGCAATCAGATCGGAAAGGGCTCTGGAGCCCCGTTTCGATTCATTCGAGACGGGAACAACTCTACGGCTGGGGCACGGGCTTCATCCCGCTGGTCTGGATATGCCACCTGCGCTGCTCGGCCGTGGAGCCGGGCACGTCGTTGACCCGCTTCAAGGTGATCGGGCCCTTCAGGTTGAACGGCTCGCCGGTCTTCAGCCGGCCGTAGGCGATGGCGGGGACCTCGACATAGGACGACCCCGCCGCCCCCTCCATCTGGCCCGGCGCGCCGACATTGCCGTGGTACTGGGAATACTTGTCGAAGCTGGCGGCGAACTCGGCGGCGGTCATGCCGCTGGCCGCGCCGCCGGCCGCCCAGAGCGACCAGGCCTGCGCGTACTTCTTCTCCCCGATCAGGGCGAAATAGGTCTGCACCACGTCGGCCGCGCCCTGGGCGCTCTGCGGGGTGAAGGGCGCCTCGGAGATCGGCGTGCGGTCGTCGGGCAGGCCTGCCGGCGAGCCCGGGGCGGGCGCCTCCACCGGCGCGTTGGGATCCTCTGCAGGAACCGAGGCGGGCGCCGCGGGCAGGGTGGCGGGGAACTGGGCCGACGGGGTCGCCGGCGTGGCGGATTGCTGGTTGCACGCGGCCAGCGCGAGAGCGCAGGCGCTGGTGGCGAGCAGGGGGCGGGAAGCGGCCATGGCAATCCTTGTGTGGTCGGCAGCGTCAACGCGCGAGGCGGCGAAGGGGTGCGTCACTTCGAGGCGTCTGTCGACAGCCGGTCAAGGGCGGTGGCGCGGCGCCCACAACTGAGCCAATCTGACACCAACGATAAAAAATAAGGGAGAGAAGACCATGGTCGACGCCGTCACCCCGGCCGCGCCGGAGGCCGAGGCCCGCTCTCCCTTCGACGCCCGCTACCGGGCCTTCGCCCTCGCTGTGCTGCTGGGCGCCTACATCCTGTCCTTCCTCGACCGGCAGGTGGTGTCGATCCTGGCCGAGCCCATCAAGCGCGACCTGGGCCTGGCCGACTGGCAGCTCGGCATGCTGACGGGTCTGGCCTTCGCGATCTTCTACACGACCCTGGGCATCCCCATCGCCCGCCTGGCCGAGCGGTTCTCGCGGCCCTGGATCATCGCCGGCTCCATGGCGCTGTGGAGTCTGTTCACCCTGCTCAGCGGCCGGGCCCAGACCTTCCCGCAGATGCTGGTGGCCCGCATGGGGGTCGGGTTCGGCGAGGCCGGCTGCAACCCCTGCGCCCACTCCCTGATCGCCGACTATACGCCCAAGGAAAAGCGCGCCTCGGCGCTGGCCACCTATTCCCTGGGCATCCCCATCGGCACCCTGCTGGGCCTGGTGATGGGGGGGCTGATCGCCGACGCCTATGGCTGGCGCACCGCCTTCCTGGTGGCCGGGGCGCCGGGCCTGGTCCTGGCCCTGGTGGCCGGGGTCTTCCTGAAGGAGCCGCGCAAGTTCATGACCGGGGTGGCCGCCAGCCAGGCGCAGGCCGCCCCGCCGCTCGCCGCCGCCCTGCGGGAGCTGGCGACCAAGCCCACCTTCTGGCTGATGGCGGTGGGCGCCGGCATGATGGCCTTCGTCGGCTACGGCCAGGGCGCCTTCAACGCCGCCTTCTTCATGCGCCTGCACGGCGACCAGCTCACCGCCCTGGCCGCCCCCTACGGCCTGAAGTCCGCCGGCTATCTCGGCCTGGCGCTTGGCCTGATCGGCGGGATCGCCGGCATGATCGGCACCGTGCTGGGGGGCTGGTTCGCCGACATCGCCGCCCGCCGCGACGTCCGCGGCTACGCCGTGGTCCCGGCCCTGGCCGCGGTGCTGGCCCTGCCCTCCTACTACTTCATCTACACCGTCGACGCCCCGATGACCGCGCTCTGGCTCACCATCATCCCCAGCGTCCTGGGCTCCCTCTGGTACGGCCCGGTCTTCGCCACCGCCCAGAGCGTGGTGCCCGCCCACACCCGGGCCACCGCCGCGGCCCTGCTGCTGCTGGTGCTCAACCTCATCGGCCTGGGGCTCGGGCCGCTGTTCGTGGGCGCGCTCAGCGACGGCCTGGCGACCCTGGGCGGGCTCGGCGAATCCGAGGGCCTGCGCTGGTCTCTGATCCTCACCTCGCTGTTCGGCCTGCTGGGCGCGGCCATCTTCTGGATGGCCCGCAAGACCATGGTGCGCGACCTGGTGAGCTGAGGCCCAAGGGCCGCATTGCGCCGCGTCGGCGCCGCCCATAGCCTTGATCTGCAAAGATTCGCCCGCCAGTTGATCAACGCTTAAGCGTGATCGGCTAGGATCGCCCCATGCCGATCTCTTACCTCTCGGCCGCGCAGATCTCCGCCCTGTCGGTGACCACGCTCGCGCCGCTGTCGACCACCAAGATGGCCCAGCTCACCTCGACCCAGGTGGGCGCCATCAGCGCGACCGGCATCGAGGCCCTGGGCGTCACCCAGGTGGCGGCCCTGTCGGCGACCCAGGTCAAGGGCCTGAAGGCCACCCAGATCGCCCACTTCGCCGCCTCGGTGGTGTTCGACACCGCCCAGCTCGTGGCCATGAGCGCCTCCCAGGTGGGCGGCTTCAGCACCACCCAGCTCGCGGCCCTGGACACCAGGATCGCCGCCCTGGCCGGAACCCAGCTGGCCGGGCTGTCGGCCACCGGCCTGTCGACCCTGTCGGCCACCCAGATCAGCGCGCTCAACGCCACCCAGATCAAGGGACTCACCACCACCCAGATCAAGGGGCTCAGCACCGCCGACATCGACGAGTTCGACCAGACCCAGCTCGGCGCCTTCACCGCCACCCAGCTCGGCGTCTTTTCCACCACCCACCTGGCCCAGCTGGACGCCACCGAGGTGGCCTCCCTCTCCACCACCCAGGTCAAGGGGCTCAACCCGCTGCAGCTGCGGGACATCGACGCCACCACCATCGGCCGGTTCACGGCGACCCAGATCGGCGCCCTGTCGGCCACCCAGATCGGCGCGGTCACCGCCACCAACCTCGCGGCCCTCAGCGGCGGGGCCATCTCGGCCCTGTCGGCCACCCAGGTCGCCGGCCTCTCGGTCACGGCGCTCGGCGCCCTGGACACCACCCAGGTCTCCTCGCTCACCACCACCCAGGTGGCGGGCCTGACCACCACCCAGGTCAAGAGCCTGGCGGCCGACGACTTCGACAAGTTCACCTCGGGCCAGATCGCCGCCTTCAGCGCCGCCCAGTTGGCCTCGCTCTCGGCGACCAATCTCGCCTCCCTGGACCAGACCGAGATCCAGAGCCTGACCACCACCCAGTCGGCCGGCTTCACCGCCACCCAGATGGGCGGGCTGTCGGCCACCGACTTCGCCGAGTTCAGCGGCGTCCAGGTCGCCGCCCTCACCCCGGCCCAACTCGGCGGCCTGTCGGTCACCAACCTGACCTCGCTGTCGGCCACCCAGTTCGCGGCGCTCACCCCCACCCTGGTGAAGGGGCTCAGCGCCACCCAGCTCGGCGGCCTGTCCACCACCGACTTCGCCCGGTTCAGCACCACCCAGATCGTCAGCCTGACGGCGCCCCAGATCGGGTCGCTTTCGGCCACCAATGTCGCCGGCCTCAACGCCACGGTGATCCAGCAACTCAGCACCACCCAGCTCCAGGGCCTCACCGCCTTCCAGGTGCGCAGCCTCGGCGCGGGCGACGTGCAGGAGTTCACCGCCACCCAGATCGCGGCCCTGACCCCGGCCCAGTTCGGCTCCTTCTCCGCCACCGCCCTGCCGGCCCTGTTCGACACCCAGTTCGCGGCGCTCAGCAGCGCCCAGATCGGCGCGATGTCGGCCACCGGCCTGGCGGCCCTCAACGACACCCAGCTCGGCTGGCTCTCGGCGACCCAGCTCAAGGGGGTCAGCGCCACGGCGCTCGGCGGCCTGTCGGCCACCGACTTCGGCCGCTTCAGCGAGACCCAGATCGACAGCCTGACGGGCGCCCAGCTCGGCGGCCTGTCGGCGACCAACCTCGGCTCGCTCACCCAGACCCAGGTGGCCGACCTCACCACCACCCAGGTCCAGGGCCTGACGGCGACCCAGCTCTCGGGGCTCTCGGCCACCGACATCGGCGAGTTCAACTTCGTGCAGTTGCGGGCCATGTCGGCGGGGCAGATCAACGCCTTCTCCACCGAGGCCGTGGCGTCCCTGACATCGCTGCAGGTCTCGGCCCTGTCCTCCAGCCAGATGAGCGGCCTGTCGGCCACCAACCTCTCGGCCCTGACCTCGACCCAGGTCGCGGGCCTGACCACCACCCAGGTCCAGGGCATCAGCATCAACAATGTGCGCAGCCTCGGCGCCACGGACTTCGCCGAACTGACGGCCACCCAGCTGACCTCGCTCACCGCCGGCCAGGTGGGGGCGCTCTCCACCACCAACCTGTTCGGGCTCTCCAGCACCGCGTTCGGATCCCTGGGCGCAACCCAGATCGCCGGCCTCAGCGCCAGCCAGCTGACGGCCATCGCGCCCACCCAGTTCGACGCCTTCACCACCACCCAGATCGCGGCCCTGCCCGCCGCCCAGATCGGCGCCCTGTCCACCACGGTGATCGCGGCGCTGGCCACCACCCAGGTGACGGCCTTCACCCCGACCCAGATCCCGCGGCTGAGCGTCACCCAGGTGCGCCAGCTCTCGGCCACCAATGTCGCGGCCATGACCCCGGCCCAGGTGAACGCCTTCACGGCGATCCAAATCCAGAATCTGCCCCCGGCCTGAATGTGCTAGACCTTGGCCATGGCCCCGAAAGAGGGCCGGCTAAGGGAAGGACCACGCCATGAGCGGCCGCATCGAGGCGATCGAATACACCGACGCCGTCTGCTCCACCGCCTGGGGCGCCGAGCCGTTGCTGCGCCGGCTGGACTGGCGCCACGGCCACCATCTCACCTGGCGCAAGGTCATGGGCGGCCTGGTGGGAAATGCGGCCGCCGGCAAGGACGCCTGGGACCGGGTCGGCGCCGCGGTTCCCATGCGGGCCTACTGGAAGCGGGTCTGGGCGCTCACCGGCATGCCCTATCCCAACCCCATGCACCTGATGCTGCAGTCCACCGATCCCCTGGGCCAGGCGGTCAAGGCCGCCGAGCTGCAGGGCCAGGAGGTCGCCCACGCCGTGCTGCGCCGCTTCCGCGAGCAGATCTTCATCTTCGGCCTGGGCCCCCAGACCCCCGACGAGTTCGACGCCGCCACCCAGGGCGTCCGCGGCCTCGACCACCGCCGCTGGCGGGCCGACCAGGCCTCCGAAGCCGTCGCCGCCGCCTACCGCGCCGACTGGGAGGAGACCCGCGCCCCCAACGACCATGTGCGCAATCTCAAGCACGACAGCCCGATGAACGGCGAGCTCAAGCACTCCGAGGGTCACGACCGCTACGCCCTGCCCACCGTCATCTTCCGTGGCCCCAATGGCGATCACACCGTCGCCGGCTGGGTCGGCTACGAGGAATATGTCGCCGGCCTCGAGGCCGCCCTGCCCGGCGCCGCCGCCGATCCGCGCCCCGACCCCACCCCGGAACAGGCCTTCGACCGCTGGCCGGTGCTGACCGCCAAGGAGCTAGCCTTCCTGTGCGGCGAGCCTGCCCAGCCCCCCGCCGACGTCGTCCCCTACGACTGGGGCGACGGCCTGGTCTATTTCGCCCCCGCCGAGGCCCGCGCCCGGGGTCTGGCGGAGTCCGCCCCGGCCTAGCTTTCCCGTTGCGTGACGCCGCGACAGTCGCCGCCAGATGACCGCGCAACACCGGGAGCACCTCCATGTCCGACCTCGACTTCAGCGGCCAGAACGTCCTGGTGGTGGGCGGCTCCAGCGGCATCGGCAACGGCGTCGCCCACGGCTTCCGGCAGCGCGGCGCGCAGGTCCACGTCTGGGGCACGCGGGCGAGCGCCGGCGACTATGACGGGGTGGAGGGCTCCGACCTCACCGGCCTGACCTATGCCTGTGTCGACGTCGCCGACCGCGCCGCCATCGCCGCCGCCGCGCGCAAGCCCGAGCGCCTGGACGTCCTGGTCCTGTGCCAGGGCACGGTGGTCTACAGGCGCGGGGAGTTCGCCCCGGAAGGCTGGGACCGGGTGATGGCGGTCAATCTCGACAGCCTGATGGACTGTTCCATGGCCTTCCACGACCGGTTGGCCGCCGCCAAGGGCTCCATCATCATCGTCAGCTCGGTCTCAGGCTTCCAGTCCAACCGGGGCAACCCGGCCTACGCCGCCTCCAAGGCCGGCGCCGTCAGCCTCACCAAGACCCTGGGGGAGGCCTGGGCCCGCGACGGCATCCGGGTCAACGGCCTGGCGCCGGGCCTGGTGGCCACCAAGCTCACCGCCGTCACCACGCAGCATCCCGACCGCCTGGCCGGCGCCCTGCGCGCCATCCCCGCCGGCCGCATGGGCACGCCGGCCGACATGGCCGGCGCGGCCCTCTTCCTGGCCTCGCCGCTCGCGGCCTACGTCCACGGCCAGACCCTGATCGTCGACGGCGGCCTGTCCCTCTCATGACGGAGCGTATCGCACGAGCGCCGAGGCCACAGATGCTCCCCCTCTGGGGGAGCTGGCGCGAAGCGCCTGAGGGGGACTTTGACTCCTTCAGCGACGGGGCGGACCGCACAAGAAGCGCATTTCAGTCCCCCTCACCCGGCCTGTCGGCCGGGAGCTCCCCCAAGGGGGGAGCATCTGTCGATCACCGACTGATCGTCGTCTCGCCCTGATAGCCCTGCCCTCATCACGGAGATCCCCATGTCCCTCAGCCGCTCGGTCCAAGGCTCCGTCGTCCTCGTCACCGGGGCGGGAAGCGGCATGGGCGCGGCCACCGCCCGGGTGTTCGCCGCGCAAGGCGCCCATGTCGCCGTCACCGACCGCGACGCCGCGGCCGCCGCCACCGTGGCGGAGTCCATCGTCGCGCAGGGCGGTTCGGCGCTCGCCTGGCCCCTGGATGTCGCCGACCCCGTCGAGATCCTGGCCGTGGTCGGCGACCTCGCCGCCCGCTTCGGCGGTCTCGACATCGTGGTCAACAACGCCGGGATCTCCGGTTTCTCGGCTATCGACGACGACGGCTACGAGGCGGTCTGGGACCGCTGCGTCACCGTCCTGCTCACCGCCCACCAGCGGGTGATCCGCGCCGCCCTGCCGCACCTTCGCAAGTCGGCGGCCCCGCGCATCGTCAACATCGCCTCCACCGAGGCCCTGGGCGCCACCGCCCGCGACAGCGCCTACGCCGCGGCCAAGGCGGGCGTCACCGGCCTCACCCGGGCGCTAGCCGTCGAGCTCGGCCGCGAGGGGATCACGGTCAACTGCATCTGCCCGGGCCCCATCCTCACCGGCATGACCGACGCCATCCCCGACGAGGCCCGCCAGACCTACGCCCGGCGACGCACGGCGCTCGGCCGCTACGGCGCGCCGGAGGAAGTCGCCCACATGACCTTGAGCCTCTGCCTGCCCGCCGCCAGCTACATCACCGGCGCGGTGATCCCCGTCGACGGCGGCCTGATGGCCCGCAACGCCTGAGGCGGCGATTCAAAGCTGCGTGACCAGGTCCGCCTTCCGACAGACAGCGACCTCATTTTGGGCGCTTGATGGCGCTAGAGCGTTTCCCGCCGGACTTGGATCAAGTCAGGCGATCAGGAAGAGCGACCAAGTCAGGAATCTAGAGCCCCGTTTCGATTCATTCGAAACGGGAACAGCTCTAGAGCACGTCAGGCGGAAGTGGATACCGGTTCCGCCGCCCGACGTGCTCTAAGATATTGAATATAGACCCTTCTTGCCGTTTCAGATGGGTTCATCTGAAACGGTCAGGGTCTAGGAAGAGGACATGCCCGTGCAACCGAACCCTGACACCGACCACCGCATCTCCGTCATGCCCGTCGAGGGCGGCTGGAGCGTGCTGTCGCCTCTAAACGACACGCCGTTGATGTTCCTGTCGGGCGCCAAGGCCGAGGCCAAGGCCAAGGCGCTGGCCGAACAGCTGGCCGCCGCCGGCCGCGATGCGCGGGTTCTGGTCCACGACCGCACCCAGGCCCTGGTGGGCACCTGGCGCTACTTCGCCGCCGAGACGCCGCTCGCCGAACTGCCGGTGCTGAGGCCCTCCGAGCCGGTTTGAGCGGCCCCGGATTTCGTCCCTTTCTGTCGGATATCCGTCGGAACCAGCCCCTGGAAAGCGTGTTTCCAAGGTCTGGGTGATCCTGCCCGGCAGTTCAGGACGAGGGACATCATGGCGACCGCCGCAAAAGCTCAAACCCCAAAGAAATCCGCCGGCCGTACGCGCCGCATCAACCGCCGCGACCCGCTGGCCATCAGCCTGCTGAAGAAGGACCACCGCGAGGTGGACGCCATGTTCGACGAATACGAACAGCTGGAGAAGGACGCCGAGAAGCTGGCGCTGTTCAACAAGATCGCCCTGGCCCTGAAGGTCCACACCCAGATCGAGGAGGAGATCTTCTACCCCGAGGAACGCGGCGACGTGGAAGACGACATGATGGACGAGGCCTATGTCGAGCACGACGGGGCCAAGAAGCTGATCGCCGAGATCGAGGCGATGAAGCCCTCCGACGACTATTACGACGCCAAGGTCAAGGTGCTGGGCGAGTACATCAAGCACCACGTCAAGGAAGAGGAACAGCCGGGTGGCATCTTCGCCCAGGCCAAGAAGGGCGACGAGGATCTCGACGCCATGGGTGAGCGCATGAAGGCCCGCAAGGACGAGCTGATGGCGCAGATGGCCCCGGCCAAGGCCAACTGACCCCTGGCGGCGCGGCTCCCGCAAGGAGTCGCGCCGCTCGCGTCCCTATGTCGGATATTGCTCATATTAGATACAATCTCCGACATATTATGTATTTGATTGTTCCATTTTGGCATATGTCGCCCCCTGAAAACCCATACGAGATAAATGGGGCCAGTGCCGTTGGGCGTTTACGCAGCGCATGCCGGCAGCTTCTGTGCCAGTGTTGAGTCGACCTCCGATCATTATTTGTCGTCCTGCCCGGATTCTCAGTGAATTTTAGAAACTACCTCCTGTCGGCCATGGACGACGGCGACATGGCCGCCATCGGGCCCGCCTTGACCGAGGTCGCCCTGCTGGCCGGCCAGGTGCTGCATCCGGCGGGCGAGATGATCGATATGGTCTACTTCCCCTCCAGCGCGGTGGTCTCGGTGGTCACCCCGACCCTCGACGGCCGCAGCGTCGAGAGCGCCACCGTCGGCTTCGAGAGCCTCGCGGGCCTCTCGGCCGCCCTCAGCGGCGAGCCCAGCGGCAGCCGGGTCTTCACCCAGGTGGGCGGCGGCGCCATCCGCCTGCCGGCCGCCAGGCTCCGCGACCGGGCCCTGGAGAGCCCGCCGCTCATGCAGTTGCTGCTGCGCCACATGGACGCCGGCATCTGCCAGGCCCAGCAGTCGGTGGCCTGCAACGCCCTGCACGACGCCGGGCCGCGGCTGGCGCGTTGGCTGCTCATGACCCAGGACCGGGTCGCCGGCCCCGTCATCCCGCTGACCCAGGAATATCTCGCCATCATGCTCGGCGTGCAGCGGACCACCGTGACCCTGGTGGCCAGCGCCCTCAAGCGCGCCGGCCTCATCAAGTACCGCCGCGGCGTGATCACCATCCTCGACCGCGACGGTCTCGAGCGCGAGTCCTGCGAATGCTACGGCGTCAGCAGTCAGCGGTTCGACAAGCTGCTGGCGCCGAACCACGCGCACTAACCGAGGCCGGCCGGCGGGGCGCCCGTCTCGCCCAGACTCTAGAGCGCGTTAGGGTTAAGTGGAAGCCGGTCAACCCGCCCAACGCGCTCTACTTCTTTGAATCTAGAGCCTTTTTAAACGGGTCAGGTGATTCCACCTGACCCTAAAAGGCTCTAGGCCGAGGCGTCCTGCGCCCGCACCTCGCGGCACACCAGCCGGTCATCCTGCCAGACCTGCACCTCCAGCGCGCTGCCGTGGTCGGCCAGGATGCGCAGGGCCTGGATCTGGGCGGCGGCGTCGTCGGGCAGGTCGGTGTCCTGGAACGTCAGGCCCAGGCCCCGCGCGACATATGGATAGAAGGTGTAGGCGGGCATGGGTCGGTCCGGGATCACGGCGACAGGGCGCCGCTGGGTCATCTAGAGCGCAACCTCAAGGTGGCGTCTGTCCGGCGCCCGACTCAACGGCCAGGATTGGCCGACCGTTCGCCTCTTCCCCTGGCCCCTCGGGTCCGCCTACAGTCGCCGCCAAGAAGAGTGCATGGGGGGAACGTGCGTATGGCTGGGACCACGGCGGTCGGCGGCAAGCCGGTCTATTCGGACAGTTACAAGGGCGTGGTGCTGGGCCTGCTGGTCACCGCCTACACGCTCAACTTCATCGACCGGACGATCATCGCCACCATCGGCCAGGCCATCAAGGACGACCTGAAGATCACCGACACCCAGCTCGGCCTGCTGGGCGGACTCTACTTCGCCCTGCTCTACACCCTGCTGGGCATCCCGATCGCCCGCCTGGCCGAGCGCTTCAACCGCGTCTCCATCATCTCCGCCGCCATCCTGATCTGGTCGGGCTTCACCGCGCTCTGCGGCACGGCCACCAGCTTCGCCCAGCTGGCGGCCTACCGCTTCGGGGTCGGGTTCGGGGAGGCGGGCCTCTCCCCGCCCGCCCACTCCCTGATCAGCGACTATTTCGAGCCCAAGAAGCGGGCCACGGCGCTCTCGATCTACTCCTTCGGCATCCCGCTCGGAACCATGGTCGGCGCGGTGGCCGGCGGCTGGCTGGCCCAGAACTTCTCCTGGCGCATCGCCTTCATGCTGGTGGGCGCGCCCGGCATCCTCATCGCCATCGTCATGAAACTGATGATCAAGGAGCCGCCGCGCGGCCACTCCGAGCCCGACCAGGCCCCGGCCTCCCCGGAAGACATCAGCGTCGACACCGCCCCGAAGTTTTCCTTCCTTGGCGAACTCAAGGAGCTGGCCAGCGTCGCCGGCACGCTGTTCGGCAAGTGGCCGGTCCTGCACATGGTGCTGGGCGTCACCATCGCCTCCTTCGGCTCCTATGGGTCAGGCCAGTTCGTGCCCCCCTACTTCACCCGCACCTTCGGCCTGGACTACGCCCAGGTCGGCCTGATCACCGGCATCGTCGGCGGCATTTCCTCAGGGATAGGCACCCTGCTGGGAGGCTTCATCACCGATCGCCTGAGCAAGCGCTCGCCGCGCTGGTACTCGCTGACGCCGGCCATCGGCCTGACCATCGCCACGCCGATCTATATCGCCGCCTACATGCAGCCCTCCTGGCAGACCGCGGCCCTGATCCTGCTGATCCCGGGGATCTTCCACTACACCTACCTGGGCCCCACCTTCGGGGTGGTGCAGAACATGGTGCCGACGCGCCGCCGGGCGACGGCCACGGCCCTGCTGTTCTTCTTCCTCAACCTGATCGCGCTCGGCGGCGGCCCGCCCTTCACCGGCTGGATCATCGACCAGTTCGCCCAGTTCAACTTCAACCACGACGGCGGCTCCGGCACGCTGGCGGCGCTCGGCGGCCTGCTGGGCGGCGAGGGCGGAGCAGTCAGCTTCGCCGCCGCCTGCCCGGGCGGCAAGGCGCCGGACGGGGCGAGCCTGGCCCTGGTCGGCCAGTGCAAGGCCAGCCTGGTGGAGGCGACGCGCTCGGGCGTCATCGTCTCCATCTGCTTCTACCTCTGGGCCGCCTTCCACTACCTGCTGGGCTCCATCGGCCTCACCAAGGCGCTCTCCAAGGCCCGCACCGACCGCGGCGAAGCGGCCTGAACTTTCCAATCGGCGTCAGCCTCGTTACTCAAGGCATGACTTGAGTAACGAGGCGCGCATGTCCCTGACGCTCTATTTCCACCCCTTCGCCTCCTACTGCTGGAAGGCGCTGATCGCCCTCTACGAGAACGACACCCCCTTCACCCCGCACAACCTGGATCTGGGCGATCCCAAGGTCCGCGCCGAGTTCAACACCCTCTCGCCCTTCGGCAAGATGCCCCTGCTCAGGGACGGCGAGACCCTGGTCTCCGAGGCCACCGTGGTCATCGAGCACCTGGCCTTGAACCATCCGGGGAAGATCGCCCTCATTCCGCGCGATCCCGCCGCCGCCCTGCCCATCCGCCACCGCGACCGGGTCTTCGACCTCTATGTCCAGGAGCCGATGCAGAAGATCGTCGGCGACCGCCTGCGTCCGGCGGACGCCAAGGACCCCTTCGGCGTCGCCCAAGCGCGGACCACCCTGCGCACCGCCTACGCCTTGATCGAGACCTGGACCACCGATGGCCCCTGGATCATGGGCGAGGCCTTCACCCTGGCCGACTGCGCCGCCGCCCCGGCCCTGCATTATGCCGAGAAGGTGGAGCCCTTCGGCGATGCGTTCCCCAAGATGACGGCCTATCTGGCGCGCCTGAAAGCGCAGCCCTCCTTCGCGCGGGTTCTGGAAGAGGCTGCGCCCTACAACGACTTCTTCCCGAAGGAATAGGTCCGGCGGGGTGGCAAAAACCGCCCGGTGGCGCTATCCACCGCCGGTAAGGAGCCACGTTCATGATCCCCCGCTACGCCCGCAAGGAAGCCGCCGACATCTGGTCGCCCCAGACCCGCTTCAAGATCATGTTCGAGATCGAGGCCCACGCCGCCGACAAGATGGCGCAGCTGGGGGTCATCCCCAAGCTGGCGGCCCAGACCATCTGGGAAAAGGGCCGCGACGCCATCTGGGACGCCGACCGCATCGATGAGATCGAGCGCGAGGTGAAGCACGACGTCATCGCCTTCCTGACCCACGTCACCGAGATCGTCGGCCCCGAGGCGCGTTTCCTGCACCAGGGCATGACCAGCTCCGACGTCAACGACACCGCGCTCGCCGTCCAGCTCTGCCGCGCCACCGACCTGTTGCTGGAGGACGTCGACCTGGTGCTGGCCGCCCTCAAGCGCCGCGCCTTCGAGCACCGCCTGACGCCGACCGTCGGCCGCAGCCACGCCATCCACGCCGAACCCACCACCTTCGGCCTCAAGCTCGCCGGCCACTACGCCGAGTTCCAGCGCGCCAAGGAGCGCCTGGCGATGGCCAAGTTCGAGATCGCCACCTGCGCCATCTCCGGCGCCGTCGGCACCTTCGCCAATGTCGCGCCCGAGGTGGAGGCCCACGTCGCCGAGCAGCTGGGCCTGGCCGTCGAGCCGGTTTCCACCCAGGTGATCCCGCGCGACCGCCACGCCGCCTATTTCGCCGCGCTTGGCGTCGTCGCCTCCTCCATCGAGCGCCTGGCCACCGAGATCCGCCACCTGCAGCGCACCGAGGTGCTGGAGGCCGAGGAGCCCTTCGATCCGGGCCAGAAGGGATCGAGCGCCATGCCCCACAAGCGCAACCCGATCCTGACCGAGAACCTCACCGGTCTCGCCCGCCTGATCCGCTCGGCCGTGGTGCCCGCCATGGAGAACGTCACCCTCTGGCACGAGCGCGACATCAGCCACTCGTCGGTCGAGCGCGGCATCGCCCCGGACGCCACCGTTCACCTGGACTTCGCCCTGCGCCGCCTGGCCGGGGTCGTGGAGCGGCTGGTGATCTATCCGGAGAACATGCTCAAGAACATGGACCGTCTGGGCGGCCTGGTTCACTCGCAACGCGTCCTGCTGGCCCTCACCCAGAAGGGCGTCGCCCGCGAGGCCGCCTATGCGGCGGTCCAGGGCGCGGCCATGAAGGTCTGGCGCGGCGAGGGCAAGTTCATCGACCTGCTGCTGGCCGACCCCACCGTCACCCTCTCCCAGGCCGAGATCGCCGACCTCTTCGACCTCGGCTACCACTTCAAGAACGTCGACGTCATCTTCGCCCGGGTGTTCGGCCAGGAGGCCATGGCCAAGGCCGCGGAGTAGCCGGCCCGCCCTCATCCCCCCGCTCGTCATCCTAGGCCTTGTGCCTAGGACCCCTCTCCCAGCAGGCATTGAGGGACGTTGCGTAGCATCCGCCGCCCCGCTTCGTTCGGCGAACCTTGAGACACCGCGGCAGGGGTCCTCGGCGCAAGGCCTAAGCGCTCCCCGAGTTCAAGGCGCATATCGGCCAATAGCTTTAGCCCCCGTCGACGAACCGCCGGACATCCGGGTGGCGGGTGGTGTCCAGCTCCCCCGGCGCCCCTTGCCAGACGATGGCGCCGCCGTGCAGCATGGCGATCTGGTCCCCGATGCGCCGGGCCGAGGCGAGATCGTGGGTGATCGACACCGCCGTGCAGCCCAGGCGTTTGACCTGGTCGACGATGAGCTCGTTGATCACCGCCGCGGTGATGGGGTCCAGGCCGGTGGTGGGCTCATCGAAGAACAGGATCTCGGGATCGGCGGCGATGGCGCGGGCCAGCCCGACCCGCTTCTGCATGCCCCCCGACAGGTCCGCGGGGAAGACGTCGGCCACCTCCGCCCCCAGGCGCACCCGGGACAGGGCGTCGAGCGCCCGGCGCCTGGCCGCCTCGCGCGGCATGCGGTCGGCATTGATCAGCCGGAAGGCCACGTTCTCCCAGACGCTCAGGCTGTCGAACAGGGCCGCGCTCTGGAAGAGCACGCCGGAGCGGGACAGCAGGCGCCGTTGGGTCCGCCCGCCGAACCCCGGCAGCGCCCGGCCGTCCAGCAGGACCTTGCCGCTGTCGGGCGCCATCAGCCCCAGGGCCAGCTTGACCATGATCGACTTGCCCTGACCCGAGCCGCCGATGATCACCGTCGAGCGGCCGGCCTCGATGCGCAGGTTCAGCCCCTCCAGGACGGTGGCGTCCCCGAACCGCTTGCCGACCTTGCGCCACTCGAGCTTGGGCCGGGTCATCGGGCGGTGAACAGGGTGGTGAGCACATAGTCGGTGGCGAAGATCAGGATGGCGGCCGAGACCACCGCCTGGGTGGTCGCCCGCCCAACCCCCCGCGCGCCGCCGGTTGCGTTGTAGCCATGGTGGCAACCCATCAGGGCGACGATGAAGCCGAACGCCATGGCCTTCAGCAGGCCGGTGCCGACGTCCTGCGGCTCCACGAAGTCCACGGTGCTGCGGATGTAGACGGTGGGGTTGAAGTCCAGGAACCCGACCGCCACCCCCCAGCCGCCGGCGACGCCGATGATGTCGGCCACCACGGTGAGCAGGGGCAGGGCGATCACGGCGGCCACCAGCCGCGGCGCCACCAGATAGCCGTAGGGATCGGTCGACAGGGTCTTCATGGCGTCGATCTGCTCGGTGGCCCGCATGGCCCCGATCTCCGCGGCCATGGTCGCGGCGACCCGGCCGGCCAGCATCAGGGCCGCCAGCACCGGACCGAGCTCGCGGGTGATCCCCAGGGCGACGATCTGCGGCATGATCTGCTCGGCGTTGAACCGCCCGCCGCCGGTGTAGATGTTCAACGCCAGGGCCGCGCCGGTGAACACCGCCGTCAGGCCGATCACCGGCAGGGAGAAGAAGCCGATCGCCACCAGCTGGCGCAGGACCTGGCCGAGATACCAGGGGCCGGCCACCACCGCCCACAGGCCGCGCAGGGCGAACAGCGCCACGGCGCCCACCTGCCTCAGCGACGACAGCGCCAGGCGGCCGACGGCCGAGACAGGAGTCATCGCCGCGGCGCCGGCCATCTCACTCGGGCTCCGCGGCCGGCGCCTGGGGTTGCGGCCGCACCGCCTGGCCGATCAGGCCGAACAGGTCGACCGCGCCCTGGGTGTTCTGGATCTCACCGCCGGGCTTGAGGTCCTCGGGCGCGCCCCCGGCCCCGATGGCCACATGCACGCCCCCCAGCAGGCTGTCGCTGGTGATCTTGGCGGTGGAATCGGCGGGCAGCCGGATCGCCGGATCCAGCGCCAGCTCGACCTTGGCCAGATAGGTGTCGGGCTCCAGCGTGACCTTCGCCACCGTGCCGACCTTGACGCCGGCGACACTGACCACGGCGCCCGGGGTCAGGGATCCGACGTCGCCGAACTTGGCGCTCACCTGGTAGCCCCCCGGGGTCATCCCGCCCCCGCCCACCCGCAGGGCGTAGACCAGGAAGGCCCCGGCCAGGGCCAGCACCAGAACGCCCATGATGGTCTCGGCCCACTGTCCACGCACGCGTCAGCTCTTGGGTTTGGGGTTGCGCTGAAGCTGCGCGATGAGCACGCCGATGTCGCCGCCGGCGTTGTCGATGGTGGAGACGAAGTCCTGCTGCTGGGTGATGGCCAGCCAGACCCCGCGGATCTGGACGTCGACGACCTTCCAGCTTCCCCCCGCCCCCAGCACCCGCCAGGAGACCGGGATCGGCTCGCGGCCGCCGCCGGTGACCACCGTGCTCACCACCACGTCCCCCGGCGCCCGGGCCACCGAGCCCGTGACCTTCAGGGTCTCGCCCCGGAACTCGGAGATCCGGCTCTGATAGACGTTCTCCGCATAGGTGCGGAACACGCTGTTGAACTGCGCCCGCTGGGCCGGGGTGATGGTCCGCGCGTACTTGCCTAGCACGAAGTTGGTGATCTTCGGGACATCGGCGATCTGGTCGATCAGCCGCCGGAACGCCACCTCCTTCTGCGCCAGGCTGAGGCCGCGGTCGGCCAGCACCGACAGCACCTTCTGGGCCTGGACCTGGACGAACGCCTCGGCGTCGGGATCACGCGCGCTGCGCCGGGGGGCGGTCTGGGCGCGCGCGCCGCCGGCGGCCAGGGCGGCGCCGAGGGCGAGCAGCAGATGACGGCGGGCTTGACGCATCGAGGGACTCCGGCGGGCGGGACGCAACTAATAGATGGGTTCTGAGACGGCGTTCGCCGCCAGGGCTATGCCTGCGGCCGTCGGGGGGTCGGGCGCCGCCGGCGAGTCGTCGAAGTCGGGCAGGGTCTCCGCCGCCCCGGTGGCCTCGCGCACCACCGCCTCCCGGCTCTGGCCGTAGGCCGACCGGATCGTCGCATAGGGGTCGGTCGCCTGCTCGGCGATCGCCGTCAGGGTCGCCTCGGCGCCGGCGCGGGTGTCCAGGGCCGTGACCCCCAGGCGGCCGGCGCCGAAGTCGCTGTCCAGTCCGCCCGTCGCCAGGGAGACGGGATCGGTCAGGGCGTCCACCACCTGGCCCAGGCCGTCCCTCACATTGAGGGGGCCGATCACCGGCAGGTAGAGATAGGGGCCAGGGCCCACCCCGTAGCGTCCCAGGGTCTGACCGAAGTCGGCGCGGCGGCGCTCCAGTCCGGCCTTGCCGGCCACGTCGAACATCCCCAGCACGCCGACGGTGGAGTTGGTGACGAAGCGGGCGCTGGCCCGGACCGCGCGCCCGGGATGGCCCTGCAGGACCTCGTTCACCACCGTCGACGGCTCCCGCAGATTGTCCACCATCCTGCCCAGGCCCCGGCGCACCGGCCCAGGCGTCACCCGCCTATAGGCCCGCGCCACCGGACCGATCAGCGCCCGGTCCAGGACGCCGTTGAAGGCGTAGGACCCGCGGTTGAACCTCCGCCAGGGGTCCTTCGGCGCCGCGACCTGCGAGGCCTCGGCGGCCGGGGATGGAACCAGGTTGGGCGGAGCCTCCGCGGCGGCCGCGGCGGAGGCGGCGGCGTCGACGGCGGCGTCATCGGCGGCCGCGGCCTCCGGCGGCTCCCCCACGGCCTGGGTCAGGGCCGGCGCCGCCAGGCCGAGCGCCGCCACCAGGCCCAGCACGACGATCAGCGACGCCGCCGCCCGGGGCGCGCGATCGGCGGCCCTCAGGTTTTCGAGTCGGATCGGGCGCTCGCGATCGTTGGACATCCCATGGCCCCCCCAGACCGTGAGCGCACGCTAGTCCAGGCCCCGGGCCCCGCGAAACCGCCTTCGCGCGCAGGATGAAGTCATTCAACCCAGGCCCCTGCTTACGCAATTTCTGGTGAGCGCCCGTCATCCTAGGCCCGTCATCCTAGGCCTTGTGCCTAGGCCACCTCCATCGGTTGGCATGGAGAGGCAGGTCCCAGCGTCGAGGTCGCCGCCTCTCCCGGCGCGCGCCCAGGCTCGGAAACAGGGGTCCTAGGCACAAGGCCTAGGATGACGAGCGTTGGGGATGACGAGCGTGGGCGATGCCGGGCCACACCCACCCACGTCATCCCGGCCGTAGTGAAGCGGAGAGCCGGGACCCAGGGGCCGCGCCCAGTCACCTGGGTCCCGGGTCTCCCCTGCGGGTCGCCCGGGATGACGACGCTTAGTTGGGAGAGGCGCGCGCGCCACCTTCTCCCGCAAGGGGAGAAGGGCCACCGATTGTCCAGCCGCAGCACGCCCCCCCTCAATCCTTCCCCCGCGGGAACCGCACCAGCCGGTCGGGCACGCCGGGGCGGTAGCTGGTGAGGATGACGTTCATCATCTCCACCTCCTCCTCCGGCGCCTCGGGCGGCGCCGGCTCGGCCGCCCGCTCGCAGGCCTCGGCCAGCTCGGCCTTCAGGCCATAGCGCTTGGGCGCCAGGCGCGAGGCCTGCCAGCGCACGGCGTCGATCTTCACCTTGGCCAGATAGGCGCCCTCCTTGTCGGCGGCCTCGGCGATCTCCCACACCTGGTCGAAGCGCCGGTGGGCCTGCAGAACCCGCGCCCGCCCATAGGCCTCCACGAAGTCGGGATGGCGCCGCAGCCAGCCCATGACCGTGGTCTCCCCGGGCAGCCCCTCCAGGGCGCAGGCCTGCCGCAGGCTCATCCCCAGGGCCAGCCGCTCGCAGATCAGCCCCGCCACGTGCGGACAATAGCTGTCGCGCCGGCCGGGCCTGTGGCGCCCGTCGAACCGGGCCTGGGCCAGGCTTGCCCCAAAGGCCGGCCGCTCGCGGCTCCAGGTCTTGACCGCCGCCCGGCTGGGCATGTCCGGGTCCCGGCAGATCTCCATCAGGCTCTCGCCGGCCGCCGCCCGCTGGCAGATCACCACCCCCAGCGCCTCGCTGAACCGCCGCCAGGGCCGCACCGCGCGCGGCGGATCCGGCGCCGGCGGAGGCTCGTCCGTCGGCATGTTCCAGCTGGAGTCGGTCGGTTTCAGGATCGGCGGCAGTTCATCTTCACCCATGCCAAACATCCCCGCGCGCTCTCGCGCCGAGCCTCTGATTGTGAACGGAAAGATCGGTCACGCGCCTGCGGGCGCAACGAGGACCAATGTCGCAACTCTGCGGAAAACGCGCGCGGATGGGCATCAATTGACATGACGCAGTAGGCGCCCGACCCTCCGGGTCGATGGCCGAACCTGAGTTCATAGACCCCGCCGAGTTTGCCCGCTGGCTATCCCCGGCTTTGGCCCTCAAGCTCCTAAAGCACCTCCCGCTCCACCTAGCTGTTCCCGCGATCCTGTTCCGGATCGAAGCTGATGAAATTCGGGTCGCCGCAGAGAAGCGCATAACGAAGCGCTCAATGACCGAGGATACGAAGCTATACGGGTTCGTTCCAAAGGACCTATGGCCTCATAGTCCGGTCAAGCACATGCATGACGACTTCTGGTCCACCGGAGACGTGCGGGTCAGGATCGAGGACAGATACGGTCACCGCGTTCCCACCATCTATTCGCTGATTAATGTCCGCTTCGACCCGGCCGACATCGGGAGGCTACTGCCACAGCCGATGCCGGACTTCAGTGGCGTTCCAATTCAGCCCAGCGCTTCACGGCCCGCGATGCTGGTCGCCGCCATCCACCATCCCGAACAGCAGCCAGATCCCGTGTTCGGGCGCCAGAGTCGCGGGCCGATGCTCGCGGCGGCGCAGGCTGGTCAGCCTGCGCTCAAGCCCGAACCAGACCAGGTTCCTGCGGGCCACCTACCATCTCGCGAAGATGAGCTCGCACCCAAAAGGATCGCGAGGCGCAGCGGGCAACGGAAGGCCATTGGCGATTTGCCATTCGTGCCGGATGACAAGCTCACCCTGTGGTACGAGCAACACCGTGCAAAGCGACCCAATGACGTCCATCGGGTAGTAAAGCCTCTCGCCGAAAAGCACTTCCAAGGTCGGTTCAAGGTCGGGAAAAACCAACTCTACTACATCATGAGAGTCGTCCAGGGCGGAAAGCTAAAGGTAGGGAAACGCTAAATTTCCCACCTTTTACCGGGAAATAAGAGGTCAGAGTCGGGAAATATAATCGGGAATTTTGAACGTCCCAGTGGCGAGCAATTTTCCGGTCTTGAAAGATCACTCTCGATGGCGAAACGGCAATCAAGCCGGCGCCAGCGGGAGGCAAGACGTGCGTTTCATTCGAGGCCCATGACCCTAGAGCCAGATACGGAAACGGCCCGGCCCTCGTGAGGGGTCGGACCGTCCGTTCCAACCGGGCTGCGTCGCGGCGAGGAAGGCTCTCAATGCCCAAACCCTCTCATGGCGCGGCCCTTCTGCCAAATTTTTTCAGAAGGAAAATGCACGTGAACTCACGTGTGAAACTGCGGCGCCCGCGCCGTGTCCGCCACGTCTTCCGAGTCCGCCACGCTTACCGGCGCCCGGAAACTCTCTAGCCTTCAGGAGGGCCGCCAGGGGCAACTCTGGCGGCCTACTTGCGGCGCCTCTCCGATCCCCCGGATGGAAACAGGAAATTTCCTACGAGGAGTCCAAACCCGAACACTGCGGCAGTCGTCGTGGTGACAACCGCGATAAACTCGGCGGTCTCCAATCCCAGGCCAGAGGGGCGCAGGATAAATTGTCCGAGCGTGAGCACGATAAGGAAGCCCACCCAGGCCTGCATTATCCCGTAGGATATTTCTGAGAAGCGGTCCCGATGGTCCAATATCTGCTTGTGCTCGCGGCCCTCAAGTTCCCGAGCATGGGCGTCAGCCATCTCTTGGCTTACCTGGGTAACAGGTACGTCCCCGCTCTCGACCTTAAGCGCCAATACCGGCGACCTTTCGAGAGTAGACGCGCTCGATAAGACTAAACGGAATCTGACGCTTGTCGGCCTGTCCAACCTGTCGCACAAGCATCGCCCACGGCTCGCTATCGGCGTGGGTGGCCTCTACAAGCCATGCGTCCGTTTTCCGCTTGTACTCGTTCCAAACCGGCAAGAGTTCTGATTGTAGGTCTCGATCAATCGTCGGCTCTACGTATCGGTCGTTGTCCCAATCATAAGATTGGGCCCGAGTGTGAATGGGGCGAGAGCCGCAGTCCTTAAATTCCAGATAGACTTCACGAACTACAGGACCAAGTTTCCACGCCTCGATGTCTTCTGAAAATAGCTCTTCATGCTTATTTCCAGCAAACCACGCGTAGCAAAAGTATAGAAGCTTTTGCAGCTTCAGATGACGAATTGGAATGCCCTCGTCGTCACCACGATCAAGGATAAAGTTTGAGACAGCGAGAGCTGAGGTTTTAGCTACCATGCATACCTCCTCACGGCGCGCATATGTTCCCGTTTTGTTTTTCAAAATAACACGGGAGAGGGTGATTTGGCTAGCTCCAGGCAGGGGTTACGCTTGGCGGTCGATGCCAGGAGGCTCCAACTTTCGCTCCCGTTCCCGAAACTTCTGTTCCTCGGCCTCATAGGACTCCCTCGACACGCCAAAGAGCCCCTTAGCGAGGCTCTCGAAGTTTCCGCGCGTCACCTTGTCTTCGGGCTCTTCGCCTTCCCCGCCCTTGGGGCTTCCTTCAGAAGGCGGCCGAGAGGTCATGGTTCGTCAGATCCTTCCCGGATCGGCGAAATACCGAACCGCTTCCGTCTCCGCGCGCGCCCGCGCCCGCGCCGAGCCTCTGACGGAAAGATCGGTCCCACGCCTCAGGACGCAACGAGGACCAATGCCAAAACTCTGCCAAAACCGCGCGAGGATGTCAAGAACAAAGAAGGAACATTCAACATCGAGATCACCCCGCACCACGGTACGCCGCCTCCCCCCTATTCGTGCCGCAGCGCCTCGATCGGATCGAGCCGCGCCGCCCGCCGGGCGGGGAAGTAGCCGAACACCACCCCGATCAGGGCCGCCACCGTGAAGGCCAGCAGGTTGACCGCCGGATCGAAGGCGAAGGGCACCTTCATCCACTGGGCCAGGCCCGCCGAGGCGCCGGCGGCCAGCACCACCCCCACCAGACCCCCGAAGGCCGACAGCACCACCGCCTCGATCAGGAACTGCAGCAGCACGTCGCGCTCCAGGGCGCCTATGGCCAGGCGGATGCCGATCTCCCGGGTCCGCTCGGTCACCGAGACCAGCATGATGTTCATGATCCCGATCCCGCCCACCAGCAGGCTGACGGCCGCCACCGCCCCCAGCAGCAGGGTCAGGACCCGGGTGGTCCCCGACATCGCCTCGGCGATCTGGCGGGTGTCCATGATGCTGAAATCGTCGTCCTCGTTGCTGGCGATCTTGCGCCGCTCGCGCAGGATGTCGGTGACCTGGGTCTTGACCCGGTTGGTGTCGCCGCTGGCCTTTACCGAGATCACCAGGGACCCGATGTCCTGGTCGCCGGTCAGCCGTCGCTGCACGGCCCGCAGCGGCATGATCACCACGTCGTCGGGGTCGCTCCCCATCGAGACCTGGCCGCTGGTCTTCAGCAGGCCCACCACGTCGCAGGCGAAGCCCTTGACCCGGATGCGCGATCCCACCGGGTCGGCGGCGGAAAACAGCTCCTTGCGCACCGTCTCGCCGATCACGCAGACCGGCCGCCCGGCGCGGGCCTCGGCGGCGTTGAACACCCGCCCCCGGGCCAGGACCAGGTTGCGGGCGCCGAAATAGGCCGGGTCGGCCCCGGTCACGCTCGTCGACCAGTTCTGGGCGCGATAGACGATCACCGCGCCGGCGCTCTCCACCCCGGAGATGGCGCCGATACCGCTGACCCCGCTCTCGATGGCCGCCACGTCGGCGTCGCGGAAGCGCGGCGCGCGGCCCGCCTCCGGCCCCATCCTCTGGCCCGGGCGCACCATCAGCAGGTTGGAGCCCAGGCTGGAGATCTGGTTGGTGACAGCGAGCGTCGCCCCATTGCCCAGGGTCACCATGGTGATCACCGCGGCCACCCCGATCACCACGCCGAGCACGGTCAGCACCGAGCGCACCAGGTTGCGGCGGATGGCCCCCAGGGCCAGCTTCAGCGCGCTCCACAGCATCAGGCCGCCACCTCGTGGCCGCCGTCCGAGGCGATGGCCCCGTCGACGAAGCGTATATGCCGGGGCGCGTAGGCGGCCATGTCCGGCTCATGGGTGACCATCAGGACCGTGATCCCCTGGTCGCGATTGAGGCCCGAAATCAGGTCCATGATCCCGCGCCCCATCTCGCTGTCCAGGTTGCCGGTGGGTTCGTCGGCCAGCAGGACGGTGGGCCGGGTGACGATGGCCCGGGCTATGGCCACCCGCTGCTGCTGGCCCCCGGACAGCTCGGCCGGCGTGTGGGTCCCCCAGCCCTCCAGGCCGACCATGGCCAGGGCCTGGGCCGCCAGCCGCCGGCGCTCAGGCGTCGAGACCCCGCGATACATCAGCGGCAGCTCGACATTCTCCAACGCGCTGGTGCGGGCCAGCAGGTTGTAGCCCTGGAACACGAAGCCCAGGTGGCGGCGGCGCAGCAGGGCCCGCTGTCGGCGGTCCAGGGCCTCCACCGCCACGCCGCGGAACCGGTAGGACCCGGCGGTGGGCACGTCCAGGCAGCCGATGATGTTCATCGCCGTCGACTTGCCCGAGCCGCTCGGCCCCATGATGGCCACGAACTCCCCCTCCTCCACCCTCAGATCCACCCCCCGCAGGGCCTGGAAGGCGCCGGGGCCGGAGCCGAACACCTTGGTGACGCCCTCCAGCTCGATCAGCGGCGGCGGACTCCCCGGCGCGCCGGTCATTTGGTTGCGGCGACGGTTTCGGTGATCACCGCCATCCCCGCCTTCAGCTCGCCGCCGGTGATCTCGGTGTCGCGCCCGTCCGAGGCGCCCACCCGCACGGCCACCCGCACCGGAACCCCGTCGCGCAGCACCCAGACCTGCTGGGCCGCGGAGTCGGTCGACCGCCGCGTCGCCTGTCCCCCCATCCGCGGCATGCGGGGCACCAGCGCGCTGGTGACGCTGGCCGCGCCGCCGGCGCTGGTCTGCGGCGGGGTGAAGCGCAGGGCCGAGTCGGGGACCAGCAGCACGCCGGTCCGCCGCGAACTGGTCATCTCGGCGGCGGCGGTCATGCCCGGCCGCAGCGACAGGTCGGCATTGGTCACCGCCAGCACCCCGGTATAGGTCACCACCCCCTCGGTGGTCTTCGACCCCAGCCCCACCCGCGTCACCCGGGCCGGATAGGTCCGCCCCGGATAGGCGTCGACGGTGAACACCGCGGCCTGGCCGTCGGCCACCTTGCCGACATCGGCCTCGTCGATGTCCACATGCAGCTCCATCCGGGTCATGTCCTCGGCGAGCGTGAACAGCACCGGCGCCTGCAGGGTGGCGGCCACCGTCTGGCCGGGCTCGATCTTGCGGGCCAGCACCACCCCGCTGATGGGCGAGCGGATGGTGGCCTTGGTGAGGTTGGTGCGCCCGGTGTTGAGATTGGCCCGGGCCTGGGCCACCCCGGCGGACGAGGCCGCCGCCGAGGCCCGCGCGCGGGCCAGCGCCGCGTCGGCGGCGTCGATGTCGGCCTTGGCCGGATAGCCGCCCTTGGAGATCTGGTAGAGTCGGTGCAGCCGCCCGGCCCGCAGCCCCGTCTCGGTCACCGTGGCCTGGCTCTGGCGCAGGTTGGCCTGGGCGGCCTCCAGGGCCGCCTCGCCGAGCGCGATCTGGTCGCGCAGCCGCGAGGTGTCCAGGGTGGCCAGCACCTGGCCCTTGCTCACCCGATCATTGTCGTCGGCCAGCACGCTGTCGACGGTGCCGGAGACCTCCGAGCCCACATCCACCTGGTTCACCGGCGTGAGCGACCCCGTCGCCAGCACCGAGACCACCAGGTCCCCGCGCCGCGCCGGCGTGGTCACGAACCCGGCCGGCGCCGGCGTCGCCATCGACCGGAACAGCAGCACCGCCACCACCAGGGCCACGATCCCCAGCAGCACCCCGCCGGCGATCAACCCCCGCCGCCGCCCCGGCCCGGCCTTGGCGGTCGGGCCCAGCAGCGCCTCAAGATCGGCGGCGGAATTGGCGGTGTCTTGCGGCATGGGCGGCGTCCTGTTGACCCCACCTAACCTCGCTTCCCCCGCCGATCCTTGAGCCTGCTCAATTGGCGCGGGGTTTTCGTCAAACCCACTCCCCCCCGTCATCCTAGGCCTTGTGCCTAGGACCCCTCCGCCGGCTGGCGTTGAGCGGCAGGTCGAGGCGTCGACGTCGCCACCTCCCCCGGCGCCCGCCCAGGCTCGGAAACAGGGGTCCTAGGCACAAGGCCTAGGATGACGGGCGTTGGGGATGACGGGCGTTGGGGTCGACGGGTGATGGGGTCGACGGGTGATGGGGCGACGTCGCGCGGCGTGACTGGCTGAGCCGCGCGGTTGGACTCTCCGGTTCCCAGGGCCTAAGCCTAAGCCTCACCATAGGAAAACGCCGATGCGCATGATCGTTCTGGCCGCCGCCCTGGCGATGGCAGGCTCGCTTGCCCTTCCCGCCAGCGCCCAGAAGAAGGGACCGCTGGCGCCCCCGATGTCGGCGAGCAGCGCGGCGATGACACCCGCGGCGCCGCCGCCCGTTTGCCCGGTCCTGAGCTTCAGCGTGAACAACCGGACCAACAGCGCCAAGGTCAACGTGCTGTTCAATGTGACCAACCAGGGGCCCGGAACCGCCAGCAACATGAGGCTGACCGGCATCACCTGCACCAACGGCTTTGTCTATTCTCCGATGCCCGGCCTGCTGGCCCTGCCCTTCACCATCCCCACCGTGCCCACCCTGGGCGCGGGCGCCACAGTGGCCGGTTTCAACGGTTTCTTCTCCCGGACGGGCGGGCCCCTCAGCGGCGCCTTTTCCTGCACCATCGCCTCGACCAACGGGCCCCAGAATGGGTGCGCCGCCAGCAAGGTCGTGCTGATCCCCTAGCGAGTGGCCGGCGGCCGATTCGGCGGTCATGGACCGATCGGGCACAAAAAACGCCGCCCCTGCGAGGCGGCGTCATTCGTGGCGCGGGGCCGAGGGGTCGGGGCGTCAGCCGCCGGTCTTGATGGCTTCGCGGGCCTGGGCCAGCAGTTCGTCCATCTTCATGCGGACGTCGCCCTCGCTGACATTGACGCCCGAGCCCTTGAGGTCCTCGAACACCTTGCGCAGCACGTCCTCGTCGCCCGGCAGCTCGAAGTCGGACTTGACCACGGCCTTGGCGTATTCGGCGACGCGTTCGCCCTCCAGGCCCATCAGGCCTGCGGCCCATTCGCCCAGGGCGCGGTTGCGGCGGGCGCCGGCCTTGAACTCCTGCTCCTGGTCCAGCGCGAACTTGTTCTCAAACCCGCGCTCGCGGTCGTTGAAGGTGGCCATGGGGTCTCCGGTACGAGGCTCTAGCGGGGTTGCATATCCCCTGGCGGGCCCGCTCGCAATGCAAACGCTGTGCGAGGCCAACCATGTTCCCATGCCGTTTGCGCCGGGGGAGGCGATCGTCTATTTTTCGCCGGCCTCAGATCGGCGAGAGGCCTTGCGTCGGACCGCGCGCGTTGGGACCAACCTCGCGCGTTTTTCGTTTCCGGCGCCGGCCAGAACCCTCGCCTCGTGGAGAAGGCTGCGTATGACCACCCGCCGCAAGAAGATCTTCGAAGGCAAGGGCAAGATTCTGTATGAGGGGCCGGAGCCCGGAACCTTGATCCAGTACTTCAAAGACGACGCTACGGCCTTCAATTCTCAGAAGAAAGCTGTCCTCGAAGGCAAGGGCGTCATCAACAACCGCATCAGCGAATATGTGATGACCCGGCTCAACTCCATCGGGGTGCAGAACCACTTCATCAAAAGACTGAACCTGCGCGAGCAGTTGATCAAGGAGCTGGAGATCATTCCGCTGGAGGTGGTCTGCCGCAATGTGGCGGCCGGTTCGCTGTCGCAGCGGTTCGGCCTGCCCGAGGGCCAGGCCCTGCCCCGCTCGATCATCGA
>NZ_JAUSLW010000229.1 GCF_030645195.1 Phenylobacterium sp.
GCCGATCCTGGACGTCGAAAAGGCCCGCACCGTGCTGTTCGTGAAGCGCGGCATGAGCTCCGGCTATGCCGGGGTCGAGAACGAACTCTTCTTCCGCGACAACACCATGATGCTGTTCGGGGACGCCAAGAAGATGGTCGAGGGAATCCTCAAGGCGCTCTGACGCCTGAGGCCGCCGCCGGAGTCACGCCAAGACCCGGCGGCGTCCTGCCTGCCATTTTGTCGCAGGCCTGTAAGAACACCGTTTACCAGTCGACTCTATGGTGGCGCTCCGTTCGACGCCGCGACAATAGGTCAAAGGTATTCCATTAACCCTGCCGTCTTTTGGTCCCAAAGACCCGGCATCTAGCCTGCGCACATCCGTGGGAAATCGTCGACGCTGTCCGCATAACCTCTAGCGGACGAATTTAAAGCTCGACTTTACTGGAAGAGGTTCCGTTTGAGTTCGAAGTCTTCGTCGGCGACCGATCGCGTGCGCCATTTCGGCCTGGAGACCGCCGCCGCGGTGGTGCTGGGCCTGGCCGCGGTCACCGTCGCCTACGCCGCCCTGCCCGACGTCAAGCAGAAGCCCGTGGCCGCGGCGCCGGCGGCCCCCGCCGCGCCCGTCGCCGAGCCCGCGCCGCCGCCGCCGGTGTTCGAGTGCGGCAACCCGGCGCCCGGACAACTGATCAACTCCCCCTTCGGCCTGCGCCGCCTGCCCTGGGAAGACCATGGCCGCCTGCACGAGGGCGTCGACATCGCCGGTCCCACCGGGACGAAGGTCGTGGCCGTGGCCGACGGCGTCGTGGTCCGCGCCGGCGAGAGCCCCTCCTACGGCCGCTATGTCGAGATCGAGCACGGGGTCGGCCTCACCAGCTTCTACGCCCACCTGGGCAAGATCGAGCGCGGGACGCGGAAGGGCGCCTATGTCGAGGCCGGCAAGCCCATCGGCCGGATGGGCTCCAGCGGGACCTCGACGGGGCCGCACGTCCACTTCGAGATCCGCCAGGACGACAAGCCGCTCAATCCCCTGGTGTTCATAAACCGCGAGTTCGCCACCGCCGAGGACCTGCCGATCAAGCTGGGCTCCTATGTCTCCCCCCGGGTCCGCATCGCCTATGTCTCGGAGATTCCGGAGAGCAAGAAGGCGCTGATGGAGGCCAAGGCCGCCAAGGGCAAGAAGGGCAAGGGCGGCCGGGTCAAGCAGCGCCTGAACCTCAACGGCTAGGTCCGAGGCCTTCCCGAGGCCCGGTCGGCCGCGATAGCCGCCACCAGCACGACGATCAACAGGCCGATCCGGGTCCACAGCGGATAGGCGGTGGTGGCCATCGTCCAGGCGGCGAAGGCCAGGAACAGGCCGCTGACGATGCGGCCGGCCAGGGCCCGGCGTCCGGCGATCAGGTTGGCGCTCCAGGCGGCCGCCAGCGCCCCCAGCAGCCAGGCCAGGATCGTGCCCACCAGGGCGCCCATCGGCAGGACGGCGGTGGCCGCGCGGAGGTTGGCGGGGTCGGTGAGGTTCACCCCCTCCGGTGGCGGGAAGATCATGTTGGCCGCCCCGTCCACGACGCCGAGCACCATGAGCCCGATCAGGGGTCCGAGAATCACCGCCAGAATCAGCCGCAGCATGATCGAATCCCTCTCCGCGCGACCGCGAACCTAACCCCAGTAAGGCTTTCGCGCACGGCCTTGTGCATGGCCAAGCTTGTGCCCATCCTCGTGTCACAAAAACGAGGAAACGACCCATGCGTTCAGGCTTTAGCGGGCTTGCGCTCGCGTCCGTCCTTCTACTGAGCACCTCTCTCGCCGCCTGCGGGAAGAGCGAGCCCGCGGCTCCGGCGGGACCTCCGGCCCTGTCGCTCTCCATGGCGGAGGGCGCCCACGGCGTCCTTCCGGCCCAGAGCGTCGAGATCAAGACCAAGGGCTCGGTCGCCAAGGTGGCCATGACCCCCAACTGGCGGGTCGGCGGCCAGCAGCTCAACATCATGTGGTATGCTGGCGCGAGCCAGACCAAGCGCTTTTTCGTGGTCACCGAGACCGGGACCGCGGCCGATCAGCCGAGCTTCCTGGCCAATCCGGAGACCGGGGTGCGCAACGTCCGGGTCAGCTTCGACGGCGGCGCGCCGGTGGCCTTCAAGCCCACCACCGCGCGGGCGCCCTTCGACGTGCCGGCCGGCGCCAAGGCGGTGACCCGGTTGGAGATCGACTACGGGGCTTCCGAGGCGCCCCAGACGGTCGTCTGGAAATAGCCGCAAACCGGCCTTGCGCCTGACCGGGCGGGACTCCTAAGTCTCGCCATGGCCAAGGCCGGATTCCATCCCACGCGCGGAACGCTCGTCGACATCGGCGGGCGGCGGCTGCGCGTGGTCCGGGCCGGCGAGGCCTGCGCCCAACCCCTGATCGTGCTGGAGTGCGGCGCCTTCGGCTGCGCCGCCGACTGGGCCGTGGTGCAGCAGCGCCTGGCGGAGAAGGGCCTGCGCAGCCTGGCCTATGACCGGGCGGGCCTGGGCTATTCCGATCCCGGCCCCCGGCCCCGCGACGGGCGGGCCATCGTCGCCGACCTGGAGGCCCTGCTGGCCCATCTGGGGGAGACCGGGCCGCTGATCCTGGTGGGTCATTCCATGGGCGGGCTGCTGCTGCGGGTCTTCGTCGGGCGCAATCGCGAGCGGGTGACCGGCGTCGTGCTGGTGGACGCCGTCACCCCCGAGACGATCGAGAGCCCGGTCGCCGCGCGCGCCATCCACGGCTTCCGGCGGGCCATGAAGCTGGTGGGCCGCTGGTCCGGGATCGGCTTCATGAAGCCCTTCGCCCTGGTGGTCGGCGACAAGATCGGCCTGGAGGGCGAGGCGTCGACCGAGAAGCGGCGCATCTACGGCCTGGCCAGCCACGCGCACTGGTCGGCGGAGGAGGTGGCCCACTGGGCGGCCACCTCGGCCCAGGGGCGCGAGATCGGCCACTATGATCCCAGCCTGCCGGTGGCGGTGGTGAACGCCGGGGGCACGCGGCTGCCGGCCCGGTTGAAGGCCATCCAGGCCGCGCCCGCCCACGCCTCGGCGCGGGGCTATGTGGTCGACATCGCCGGCGCCAACCACTCCACCCTGCTGGGCAAGCGCTTCGCCGACCCGATCATCGTCGGGATCGAACACGTGATGGCCCGCTAGGCCGGTTCCCGATCGACGACCCCACAGGCCGCGCGCAGCCGATCCAGGGCGAGGGGATGCGCAGACACGCCGGGGATCGCCGTCAGCATCGGCGAGCCCTCGCCCGTGACGAACGGCAAGGTCCCGCGCGCACCGGCCGGCAGACGCTGGAGCGTCGCGCGCTGCGAGGCTGGGAGCCCGGCCGCTTGACCGGCCAGGGCTTGGATCGTCACGGACCGTTCGGTGGTGATCTCGAAGCGGCCATCCCAGACGCCGGTCGCTCCGGCGCCCAGGGTCACGGGCGCCGGCCCCTGCCGGCCCGCATCGCGCAGGAAGCGCACCTGGTCCCCGTCCGCCTCGACCCGCGCCCCGGCCAGGGTGGCGGTGAAGTCGCCGCTCAGCGACGGCGCCAGACGCGCCAGGCGGTCGCGACGCGGCGGGCGGGCGGTTCCCGCGGCGCAGAGGCAGGCGATGGCGAGGAATGCCCTTGGGGCCCCCAGGAGGGCCGCGCGGGGCAGGGCGAGGCCACCGGCCAGATCGATGGCGGCGCGGGCGAGGTCGGCGAGGTCCTGGACGGGGGTGACATCATCGGTCTCGGCGCCGGTCAGGCCCGCCCGGGCGCGGGCGCGGGCGAAGCGCACATCCTCATTGGCCGGGTCCTCGATCCAGGTCTCGCCGCGCTCGGTGAGCCAGGCGCGGATGTCGGCGCGGGTCTGGGTCAGGAGGGGCCGCAGCAGGAAGACGGCCCGCCCCTCGGGCCAGACCGGCGAGGGCGACCATTCGCGCGGACTGGGGGTCGTGGCCCCGGCCTCCCGCATGGCGGCGGCCTCCAGGCGGTCGCTGGCGGTGTGGCCCATCAGGACCACCTTGGCGCCGGCTTCACGGGCGGCGTCGGCGATCAGGCGGTGGCGGACGCTCCGCGCCGCGGCGGGCAGGCCGGTCGCGGGCTTCTCGCCCTCCCAGGCCAGCGCCCGAAAGCCCGAGCCAAGGCGGCGGGCGGTAGCCGCGCAGGCTTGCGTCCAGGCGCGGCTCTCCGCGCGCAGGCGATGATCGACCGTGAGGATCAGCAGGGACCGGCCATGGTCACGCGCCCAGTCGGCGGCGATCAAGGCCAGGGCCAGGGAGTCCCCGCCGCCGGACAGGGCCACGGCGATCGGCGTGCGCGAGGCGCTCTGCAGGCGGCGGTCGAGGACCTCTCGGACGCTCGCGGCTAGGCCGCGCACTTGGCCTGGGTCCGCGCCGCGGCGGCGCGGCCCTTCACGGCGGCGGCGGCCTTGGGATAGCGGCGGTCGAACTCGCCGAGAATCTGGCAGGCGTCGGCGGGCTTCTTCAGGGCCACCAGGGCGCGGGCCAACTCCACCGTGGCGTCGGGCGCCCAGCTGGTGGCGGGCCAGCCGCGGATGGCGCCGATATAGGCCTGGGCGGCGTCGGCGTGGGCGGCGCGGGCCGACAGGGTCTTGCCCAGCCAGTAGCGGGCCTCCGGCGCCTTGGCGCTGTCGTCATAGCGGTCGACATAGTCGCGGAAGGCGCCCTCGGCCCCGGTATAGTCGCCGCTGAGCATCAGCTGGCGGGCCGCGGTGAAGGCCTCCGACGAGGTCGGGGCTGGTCCGGCCGCCACGGCCCCGCCGCCGGCGAGGTCGGGGGCGGGACCCTCGGCGACGGGCGCGGCCTGGCGCTGCTCGACCCCGCCAAGGCGGTCGGTGAGCGCCTTGTTGTCGCGCTTCAGGGCCTCGGTGTCGCGCTTGGCCTGTTCAAGGTCGTGGCTGGTGGTCTCCAGCTGGCCGTTCACCCGGGTCAGGGCCTGTTCCAGGTCGGCGATGCGGCGGGTCAGCTCCTGGAGCTGGTAGTCGGTCTCCGCCGGCTGGACCACCACCGGCTTTCCGGAATCGCGGCCCTGGAAGACGATGGACCGCAGTTCGCGCATCACCTGCTCCATGCGGTCCAGCCGCCGGGCGTCGCGGGCGTCCAGCGGATCGATGGGCGTCTGGGCGAAGGCGGGTGTCGCCAGGGTCAGGACGGCGGCAGAGGCGAGGGCGAGGCGGCGAAGGGTCATGCGGTCATCATCTTCAGGTCGGGTGGGCCAAATTGGGGCCCGTCCATGGGATTAGTCCAGAACGCAAAGAGGGGCCCCGCATTGGGGGCCCCTCTCGCACTCTCCTCGAACTGGTACTGCGCTGAAAAGCCACTCCGGTCGGAGCGGTT
Source organism: Phenylobacterium sp. (assembly GCF_030645195.1). Classification (GTDB taxonomy): domain Bacteria; phylum Pseudomonadota; class Alphaproteobacteria; order Caulobacterales; family Caulobacteraceae; genus Phenylobacterium. The sequence continues at coordinate 5,319 of NZ_JAUSLW010000229.1, forward strand.
TCCAGCCGTCTTGCCTGTCGCGCTTTCGAACGGCGAACCGGTATCCACTTCGCCTGAAAGCGTTTTAGCGCGCGCCGCCGGTGATGGCCGTGTGGCCGTTCCGGTTGCGCTGGTAGGCCTCTTCGCTGGTGCCCGGATCGATCGGGCGTTCCTTGCCGAAGGACACGGTGGAAATCCGCGCCGGCGAGACGCCGCGGCTCACCAGATATTCCCGCACCGAGTTGGCGCGGCGGGCGCCGAGCGCCAGATTGTATTCGCGGGTGCCGCGTTCGTCGGCGTTGCCTTCGATACGGACCGCGACGCTGGGATAGCGCACCAGCCACTGGGCCTGGGCGTCCAGCACGGGGCTGGCGTCGGAGCGGATGTCGTAGCGGTCGAAGTCGAAATAGACCCGGTCGCCGATATTGATCACGAAGTCCTGGATCGAGCCCGGGACCACATTGCCCGTGCTCGGGCCGGGGCCCGGCTGCGAGGGATAGCCGGGACCGGGACCAGGGCCGACGCCCGGGCCGGGCTTGGGACGGCTGGCGCAGGCGGCCATGGACAGAGCCGCGGTGGTCACAAGCGCCAGTCGAAGGGCGTGCTTGGTGCTGAAGCTCATGTCGGGCTTCTCCTTAAGCTGGGTTTCGCCGGCGCCAACCGCGCCATTTCCTAAACTCTACCTGCATTTCCATCTGCCGGACATTTCAAATGACCGCCACTATGGAAAGGTTACACCTGAATTCTCTCATCAGTTGAGCAATGGAGACCAGGCTGGGTCTGAGCCGGAGCCCGGATAGGGCGCCGCGCGCAGGATTCGACCTGTTACATCCACCGTCCACAAACGAGGCGGCCCGCCCTGCGTTTCACGGCTGAACATCAGCACCCGCCCGTTCGGCGCCCAGGTGGGGCTCTCATCGAGGTAGCTGGTGGTCAAAAGCCGCTCATCCGATCCGTCGGGCCGCATGACCCCGATGTGGAACTCCCCGCCCGTCTGCTTGGTGAAGGCGATGAAGTCCCCCACCGGGCTCCAGACCGGGGTGGTATAGCGCCCCGATCCGTAAGAAATGCGACGGACGCCCGAGCCGTCGGAATTCATGATGTAGAGCTGGGGCGAGCCGCCGCGATCGGAGTTGAAGACGATCTTGGTCCCGTCCGGCGAGAAGGAGGCCGAGGTGTCGATCCCGGGGTCGGAGGTCAGGCGCGCCGAGGTGCGGCTCTTGAGGTTCATCACATAGATGTCGCTGTTGCCACCGCGCTCGACGGAGAAGGCCACGCGGCCGCCGTCGGGCGAGAAGCGCGGCGCATAGACCATGCCGGGGAACTTGCCGATGCTCTCGCGCCGCGCGGTCTCCAGGTTGAACAGGTAGATGGCCGAGCCCTCCGGCCGCAGGGTCATGTAGGTGATCTCCTGGCTGGTGGCGGAGAACCTGGGCGACATGACGATGTAGGAGCCGTCGGTCAGGTAGCTGGGATTGGCCCCGTCCTGATCCATGATGGCCAGGGTCTTGGTGCGGTTCAGGCGTCCGCCGGTCTCCGAGACGAAGACGATGCGGGTGTCGAAATAGCCCTTCTCCCCGGTCAGGCGCTCATAGACGGCGTCGGAGATCTTGTGGGCCACGCGGCGCCAGTTCTCCGGGGTGGAGGTGAACTGCAGGCCCAGCAGCTGCTGTTCCGAATAGACGTCCCACAGGCGGAAATCGACCCGCAGGCGACCGCCCTCGACGGTGACCTGGCCGTTGACCAGGGCCTGGGCGTTGATCGCCTTCCAGTCGGGGAAGCGCGGCTGCACGGCCACGTCCAGGCCCTTCTCGATGAAGGCGGCGGGGTTGATGGGGGCGAACAGGCCCGAGCGTTCCAGGTTGCCGGTGATGACCTGGGAGATGTCGGCGCCGCGGGTCCCGCCGAAGGCCGGCACGGCGATGGGCAGGGGCTGGACGTCGCCCTTGTTCACGTCGATCTCGATCTGGGCCCGGGCCGGGGTGGCCAGGGACGCGGAGGCGAGCAGCAGGCTGGCGATCGCCAGGCAGAGGGCCTTCAGTCGCATGGGACGGGTCTCCTTGGGGGCGCTCATCGGCAGGCTTCCTGGGCGTTGAAGGTGGGGGCCCAGGCCTGGCCATAGACCTCCCGGGGCAGGGATTTCTCGGCGGCGGCCTGGCGCACGGCGCGGATGGCGCGCTCGGCGGCGGCCCGGACCACGGGGTTGGACGAATTCTCCTGGCCGCCGGCCTCGACCGGGCCGACCACCTGGCCGCCGGCCGACAGGGTGAAGGTCACCCGAACGCGGACGTCGCGGCCGCCCTCGACCTCGCAATTGGGGTTCCAGCGGCGCTGCAGCTCCGAGACCAGGCCGGCCAGCGCGCTGGCTGAGACCCCCTTGCCGGCGCCGGCCGAGGGGCGGGCTTCCCGCGCGGTCTCCTGGCGGGACGCACCCTGGGCGGCGGAGGAGGCCTTGCCGCCGGAGGGCCGGCTCTTGGCGATGCTGGCCGACAGGGCGTCGAGATCCAGCGCCTTCTGCGGCTTGGCGGGCGCCGGCTTCTGCTGGCCCTTGGCGGCCGGATCGACGGTGGGCTTGGCCGCGGCGGGCGCCTTGGCCGGCGTCGGGGCGGGCTGGGGCGCGGGGGGAACCGGCTCGGGCGCCGGGGCCTCGAGCGCGGGCTCGGGCGGGGCGTCGGGGACGGGCGTCTCGGTGGCGGCCGCCTGCTCCTGGGCGGCCTGGGCGGCGGCGCGCAGGTCGGTATAGGTGGCGTTGGAGATGATGTTGACGGGCACGGTTGTCCCGGCCGGAAGCTGCTTCTGCCACGGCCAGGAGATCAGGGCGGCCACCAGCACCCCACCGTGGATCAGCAGGGAGGCGAGCATGGCCGCGGAGAAATCCGACCGGGTGCGTGTCATGCCGGCCTCAGGTCCCCGGGGCGTCCGGGGCGGGAGTCCCGCCGGAAGAGGGGCCGCCGGTGTCGGTGATCAGGTTGATCGACTTGAAGCCGGAGGTCGACAGGGCGGCCATCACCTGGGCCACCACCGCATAGGAGGCCCGGCCGTCGGCCCGCACATAGATCGGCTTGGCGGTGACGTCGCCGGCCATGGCCCGCAGGCGCGGGGCGAGCCCGGCGAAGGGCACGGGGTCCTCCTGCACGAACAGCGAGCCGTCGGCGCGGATGGAGACGGTGAGCGGCTCGGACTGGTCCTCCATGGCGCCGGCCTCGGTCTTGGGCAGCTCCACGGGGACGCCCACGGTCAGCAGGGGGGCGGAGATCATGAAGACGATCAGCAGCACCAGCATCACGTCCACCAGGGGCGTGACGTTGATCTCCGACAGGGCGCCGCGGCGTCCGCCGCCGCGCCGTCTGCGCCGGCCCCCGCCGCCGGCGGCGAAGGCGTCGTGACTGGAGAGCGCCATGACCCTAGCTCCGGTCGGCCAGCCGCCGCTGGATGGCGGTGGACAGGTCGTCGGCGAAGCCCTCCAGGCGGGCGGTGTAGCGCGAGGCGTCGGTGGAGAACTTGTTGTAGGCGATATAGGCGGGAATCGCGCTGATCAGGCCGATGGCGGTGGCGAACAGAGCCTCGGCGATGGAGGGCGCGACCACCGCCAGGTTGGTGTTCTTCTGGATCGCGATCTCCTGGAAGGCGTGCATGATCCCCCAGACGGTGCCGAACAGGCCGATGAAGGGCGAGGCGGTGGCGACGATGGCCAGCGAGCCGAGGCCGTCCTCCACCCGCTGGGCCTCGCGGGCGATGGTGGTGTCCAGCACCCGGTCGATGCGCTGGATCAGGAAGGCGGCCTGGGTGTCGGTGGCCAGGCCCTTGGCCCGGGCGTCACGCCATTCGCGCAGGGCGCCCTGCAGCATGCGGGGCAGGGCGTGCTTGGGCCGCTCCCCGGCTTCCTGGGCGATGTCCTCCAGGCTGCGGCCCGAGGAGACTTGGTTCTCGAAGCGGTCGGCCTGGCCGTTCAGCGCCGAGAAACGGAACAGCTTGTCGATGATCACCGTCCAGGACCAGAGCGAGGACAGCGCCAAGCCGGCCATCACCGACTTCACGACCCAGTCGGCGCGCAGGAAGAGGGCGATGAAGGAGAAGGTCTCGGGCGTGATCGCGGCGGGGACTGCGGGGTCCATGCGGCCTGGGCTCCGTGGTTTGCGTCCGGCCAGGATTGGCATGGAACGGCGCGGTGTCGAACTTAAGGCTAAGCCCTAGCAAAATAGAGGCCGAAGCGTCGCTATGAGTTCCTTGGGCGGCTTTCTGGGCCGTCCTGTGAGATCGATACAGGCGGCCTCGACCACCGCCTGGGCAATCACCTGCTCGCCCCGGGTGATCTTCTGGTTGATGAACAGGCGCGGGCCCGCCATCCGGTCATAGGTGGTGCGCACCAGCAGGGCGTCGTCGATGCGGGCCGGGGCCTTGAAGTCCAGCTCCAGCCGCACGACGGTGAAGGCGGCGGGGTCCGGGCGCTCCAGCAGCTGCGCATGGCCGATGCCCGCCACCCGCAGGAAATCGCTGCGGCCGCGCTCGAAGAAACGGACGTACTGCCCGTGATAGACGACGCCGGTGAAGTCGGTGTCCTCGTAATAGATGCGCACCGGAAGCTGGTGCTCCCGGCCGACGATCTCGCCGGCATAGGGTTCGGTCATCGGGGACGGTCCTGCAGCATGGCCGAGGTAAGGATGGCGCCGACCCCGAACAGGAGCCAGGCCGCGCCGCCCACCAGGCGAGCGGGATTGGCGGCGTAGAGCTCCGGCGACCAGACCATGGCGAGCGCATCCAGCAGGACGCCGACCGTGCAGAGGATGGCGGCGGTGGGCAGGCGCGGCGCGGGGCCGCCGGAGGTGACCCTGTGGACCACATTCACCAGGACCGGCGACATCAGGGCGGTGATCGCGAACAGGGCCAGGGTGACCGGGCCGCCGCTGAACAGGCCAAAGGGCAGGGTCAGCCGGATGAAGGCCGCGGCGACGAACCAGAGCACGGCGCCCAGCAGGATCAGGGAAAGGGTTCGCATCGCCCCCTTATGCCCGGCTGGGGCCGACGGGGTCGAGGACCATATGAGCGGCGCCTTTTAGGATTCGTCCTCGAACAGGCCGGCCTGGCCGCCGGCCTGGATCTGCGGCGGCGGGGTGAGGCCGATATGGGCGTAGGCCTTGGCGCAGATCATGCGGCCGCGCGGGGTGCGCTGGATGAAGCCCTGCTGCAGCAGGTAGGGCTCGATGACGTCCTCCACCGCGTCGCGGGCCTCGGCGATGGCGTAGGCCAGGGTCTCCACCCCGGCCGGCCCGCCGCCATAGTTCTCGATCAGGGCCCGCAGGTAGCGGCGGTCCAGGGCGTCGAGGCCGGCCTCGTCGACGTCGAGGCGGGCGAGCGCCTTGGCGGCGACCTTGCGGTCGATGAGGGTCGCGCCGTCGGCGGCGGCGAAGTCGCGAACCCGGCGCAGCAGGCGACCGGCCACCCGCGGCGTGCCCCGGGCCCGGGCGGCGATCTCCAGGGCGCCGTCGGGCGACAGCTCCAGGTTCATCTTGCGAGCCGCCTGGGTCAGCACCTTCTGCAGCTCGGCGTGAGTGTAGAACTCCAGGCGCAGGGGGATGCCGAAACGGTCGCGCAGGGGGGTGGCCAGCAGGCCGGCCCGGGTGGTGGCGGCCACCAGGGTGAAGGGGGCGAGATCGATGCGGATCGAGCGGGCCGAGGGGCCGTCGCCGATGATTAGGTCCAGGACATGGTCCTCCATGGCCGGATAGAGGATCTCCTCCACATTGGCCGGCAGGCGGTGGATCTCGTCGATGAACAGGACGTCGCGGGGCTCGAGATTGGTGAGGATGGCGGCCAGGTCCCCGGCCTTGGCCAGGACGGGACCACTGGTGGCGCGGAAATTGACGCCCAGCTCGCGGGCGACGATCTGGGCCAGCGTGGTCTTACCCAGGCCCGGCGGGCCAAACAGCAGGACGTGGTCCAGGGCCTCCTCGCGGGCCTTGGCCGCCTCGATGAAGACCGAGAGATTGCCCTTGGCCTGCTCCTGGCCGACGAACTCCGACAGCGTCTGGGGCCGCAGGGCCTTGTCATGGCTCTCAAGGGGGGCTTCCTCGCCCGAGACCAGGCGGGTCAACGCCCCAACTCCTGCAGACCGGCCTTGATCAGGGCCTGGACCGTGGCCTCGTCGCCCAGGCGCAGGGCGGCCTGTTCGACGACACGCCGCGCGTTCACCTCGGCGATGCCGAGGCCCATCAGGGCCGAGACCGCCTCGCCGGCGGCCGAGGGCGGCGGCGGGGTGGGCGCCGCGGCGGTGGCGTGGAAGGCGGCCACCGGGCCGTCGGTGAGCGGCTTGTCCTTCAGCTCGGTGACGATGCGCAGGGCGAGCTTGGGGCCGACCCCGTTGGCGCGGGCCACGGCGGCCTTGTCCTCGCGGGCGGCGGCCTGGGCCAGTTCGGCCGGCGACAGGATGTCCAGCACGCCCAGGGCCGCCTTGGGGCCGACCCCCTGGATCGATTGGAGGACGACGAAGGCGCGGCGCTCGTCGCGGCCGAGGAAGCCGTAGAGCCGCATGCCCGTGGCCTCCGACCACTGGGTCTCGACGTGCAGCACCGCCTCTTCGCCCAGCGCCGGCAGGTGGCCAAGCGTGCGCGATCCGCAGCGGACCACATAGCCGACCCCGGCCACGTCGATCAGGGCGTCCTCCTCGCCGACCTCGGCCACCAGGCCCCGCAGCCGCCCGATCATGCCGCGACCCCCAGCCTGCGGACCTTGCGGGCGTGGGCGTGGGCGATGGCGACGGCGAGCGCGTCGGCGGCGTCGGCGGTGGTGGGGCCGGCCTTGGGCAGCAGGCGGGCGATCATGAAGGCGACCTGGGTCTTGTCGGCCGCCCCGGTGCCCACCACGGCCTTCTTGACCACGGTGGCGGCGTACTCGGCGACGGCCAAGCCGGCGCGGGCCGGGACCACCAGGGCCATGGCCCGGGCATGGCCGAGCTTCAGGGCCGAGGCGGCGTTGTTGTTCATGAAGGTCTCCTCCACCGCCGCCTCGTGCGGGCTGTGCAGGGCGACGACCTCGCTGATGCCCTCGAACAGGGCCAGCAGGCGTTCGGAGAAGGCCAGGCTGTCCTTCGGCGCGATGACCCCGTGGGCCACGTGGGTCAGTCGCGCGCCCTCGATCTCGATCACGCCCCACCCGGTGCGGCGCAGGCCGGGATCGAGGCCGAGGATGCGGATGGTGGTCATGCGGGACTCAGGCGTTCGGGATATGTTCCGGTGATACAGCGGCGATCAGGGTTAAGGAAGGGTGTTCTGGCGCCGCGCCGAGCGCCTCGATGACCGCACCCGGTCGGCGCCGGCCGGGTCGCGTAATCTTCCATTATCCCTCCTCAAGGTAGAGCTGGCGGCGCGAGGGGGACGAACATGCGCTGGTTGACGAGCCTGGTGGCGGTCTTGAGCTTGGGCCTGGCGTCCTGCGCCTCCCACCAGACCATGCTGGAGGTGCAGCGCCCGCCGCTGCGCAACGCCATCGCTTTCGCTGTGCCCCCGGGCCATCCCTTCTACCAGACCGTCGTGGTGGACTACGTCTCGGGGATGAGCCAGCACTCCTTCCTGTTCTCCGAGGCCAACCAGGCCCAGTTCCGGCCGCAGCTCACCCTGCTGCTGGAGAAATCGGGCATGCTGGCGCCCACCCCCATCGCCGCCCGCTACGGCCTGCAGATCGAGTTCGTCGACCTGGACGGCTCGGCCTTCGGCGCCACCTTCGAGAGCCGCAGCCGGGCCATCTACCGCATCGTCGAGCGGCGCACGGGCCGGGTGGCCTTCCAGAAGACGGTGGACGCCGGCTTCAGCGCCCACTTCGTCGGGCTGAACGAGCGCGACGCCGTGGCCCTGGTGAGCCTCGGCTGGCTGGGCAATCCCTTCGACGTGCTCAAACTGTCCAACTACATCGCCCCGGGAACCTGGGAGGGCGACGGCGTGGAGCGCCGGGCCCTGGCCCGCGAGGGCGACCTGGCGGTGAGCGGCTATGGCGACCGCGACGGCTTCCGGCGCGGCCAGCAGGCCGACTATCAGATGATGAAGCAGAGCGTGGCCAGGTTCGTCCTGGCGCTCAGCGAGGACCAGCACATCCCGATCCGGGTGATCCTGCCCTGCCTCTACAACGCCGACATCGAGGCCCAGAAGGCCGAACTGGAGGCCCGCCACATCCGCTGGGTGGAGGACGACTGTCGCGCCTATCCGCAGAAGGCCCGGCCGATCGTCTACTGAGCGGAGCCTACTTCGGGATCTTCGACAGACAGCTGGCGAGATCGTAGCCGGACTTGGGCTTCAGGGTGCCGGCGGCGGCCGCCTCGCGGGCCTGGGTCATGGCGGCTTCCACGCGAGACGGCGAGTCGTACAACGTCGCCGCGACGCTGAGCATACGGCCGAACCAGTACATCGCGCCGCGCCAAGCCTGCAGGTCCTCGGCGTTGCCCTCGGCGCGGTTGGCCAGCTGGCCGTAGCAGGCCGCAACCGTTTCGACTTCTGGATAACCGATTAGGCGGGAGTACGGCAGACGATACCGGATGGGAATCCGAATGGTTCCGCCTTCAACCGGGGCGCCATCCTTCGTCACTGGTGTCATGCGGAACAGGGGCGCCAACTTCAGCGTCGCATCGCCAAACCCCGCGCCCGCCGGATACTGGCGCGTGACAGCACAGTTGGTAAGGCGACCGTCGGCCGCCACCTGGCATGCCATGGTGGCCACGCCTTCAACATTGGTTCGCTGCGCATTGGCCGGGTAGTAGCGCGCGATATCCTCGCCTGTCGGGGTATCGATCCAAATTGGTCCTTCAAGCTCCTTTGGCGACGCCTTGGTGGCGACTTCCGCCGCAAGGGCCGCCAACGCGGCGAGGATCAAAAACATCTACAAGCTCCACCTTGGATCGGGCGATCCTGCACGCTCAGGTGGTCTCGCGCTAGCCCCGCGCTTCCACGCCCACGATCTCGTGGTCGGGACCCTTGCGCACCACCAGGTCGGCGAGGGCGAGGGCGCGGGCGGGGGCGATGTGGTCGCGCAGGTTCTTCAGGTTGACCTTCTCCCAGACCATCCTGGCCAGGCCCTCCGCCTCGGGTCGGCTCATGCCGCGGAAGCGGGCGTAGAAGGAGGCGGGGTCGTGCTCGGCGGCCTCCCACAGGCCCATGAAGCGGACGGTGAACCAGGTCT
>NZ_JAUSLW010000230.1 GCF_030645195.1 Phenylobacterium sp.
CTGGTTGACCGTCTTGACGTCGAACTCGGCCAGCTTCACGCCGTCCTTCTCGGTGATCGCCTTCAGGATGGCCGTGGCGTCCAGGGTGTCGCCCGGCCAGACCTGACTGGTGAAGCGCACGCCGTACTTGGTCAGGCGGGCGTCGCCGACATAGTCGGTGAGCATCTTGCCGGTCATGCCCATGGTCAGCATGCCGTGGGCGAAGACCGACGGATAGCCGGCCACCTGGGTGGTGAAGATCTCGTCGGTGTGCAGCGGGTTGTAGTCGCCCGAGGCGCCGGCGTACTGGACGATCTGGGTGCGTTTCAGGTCTTCCACCAGACGGGCGGTGTGGGCCTCGCCCACCTTCAGTGATTTCGCGCTGAGCGCCATGGAAGCCTCCCCTACTTCTGTTCGACGGGACGTTCGGTGCGGACACCGACGCCGCGCGCGGTGATCACCAGTTCGCCCTTCTGGTCGCGGTATTCGGTGACGCTCTCGGAGAAAACGAGCTTGCCCGAGCGCTTGCCTTCCTTCTCCCAGGTCTTGCCCGGCGTCGTGGTGGCGGTGAGCACGTCGCCGGCGCGTAGGGGACGGTGGTACTCGAAGTGCTGCTCGGCGTGGAGGCCACCCCCACCACCACCGCCGCCGCCACCACCGGGCGCGCGGCCGGTGGCGTTCTTGCCGGACCCGAACCAGGGCTGGCCGATCTTTGGGCGCAGGCCATAGTCGGGGTCGAACTGGGCGCTGGCCTGGGCGAAGGTCGGGGGCGCGATAATGCCGCCGGCCTCGGTGGTCTTGGCGTAGTCGGCGTCGGAATAGACCCGGTTATCGTCGCCGACCGATCGGGCGAACATGAGGATGTGTCCCGCTTCCACGGGGAATGTCTTGGCGGCCATGGGCTCCCTCTCCTGTGCGGTCTGTGCCGCTGTGAAATCCTATACCGGCTTAGCCGGACCCAGCTAGCGCGCCGTCCACTCCGGCTGGCCAATCGTGCCGACCCGGGTGTGGCGGCCGTGCAGGCCGACCTCGCGGAACTGGTAGAGCCAGGCCGCCGTGGGCGGATTGATCCAGTTGTCGTCGGCGAACATCCGCAGGATCGGCTCGCCGCCGTCCGGGTGGGCTTCGCTCATCGGCGCCTCGGGGTGGTTGAGACGCTCGACCGGCTCGAACCAGGCGCGGTCGACCTCGCTGGGATCGGGATTGAGGCTCAGGGTCTCATCGCTCCAGAACACCACCGGCGTCACCAGATGACCGCCCAGGGTCTCGAAATCGTCCAGCATCCCCAGCGCCTCGGAGGGCGTGATGGCGACGCCGAGCTCCTCGGAGGTCTCGCGGATGGCGGCGGTGACCGCGTCCTCGCCCGGCTCCAGGTTGCCGCCCGGCAGGGCGTAGTTGCCCGCGCCCCGCCGCATGGTCAGCGCCCGGCGGGTCAGCAGATAGGTGAGCTCACCGTCCTGGGACGACAGCACGATGGCCACGGCGGCCCGCCGGCGCTCGCCCGTCTCCAGGGCGATGCGCGGGAAGGCCGCGAGGTTGGCGGCGATGCGGGCCCGGTCTGCGTGCATGTCACGCTCTACGCCTTGACGCGCATCGCCCCCAGATAGTCGCGCTTGCCGAGCGGCACGCCCTTGGTGCGCAGGATGTCGTAGGCGGTGGTGGCGTGGAAATGCAGGTTGGGCAGGGAGAAGGAGAGCAGGAAGCCCTCCGCGGTGAAGGGGATGCGGCGCTCGCCCATGACGAAGGCCATGTCGCGGCCCTCGAAGCCGTTGACCTCGGCCGGGTCCAGGGCCTTGAGCCCCGCCTGGGCGTCGGCCACCAGCTTCTGCAGGTCGGCATAGGAGAGCGGCGGAGAGGCCCCGCCCGGCGAGAAGGTCCCGGCCCGCACGCCCTCGATGGCGTCCAGGGAGTGGTGGGCGACCGAGGAGATCTGGAACCAGAAGGGCAGCATGTCCGGGAACAGGCGGGCGTCGACAACCTCGTTGGGATCGACGTTGTTGTCGGTGAAGTGGGACAGGCCCCGGTCCAGGAAGCCCGACACGCCCCCCAGAACCTGGAGGAATGAGGTGACGCTGACGTCGTAGAGTGAAATCGCCATGGCCCGAGGCCTCCCGTGCTTGTTGTTGAGCCCGTTCTCCGCCATCGGCGCCGGGGAAGGCCAGCGATTTCGACAGGCAGGCCGCGCGCCACCGCCCTGGCGGGCCAGGCCGCGGATTTGGACGATGGGCGCGACGGTGGGGCGTGCTTCGGGATCGCGACCCCAGGTAGCGAGGCCCCATGGCGCACGGTAGATCGAGGTGAGAGAACGCCGAAATGCGTGGTAATCAAAGGACTTAACCTCTAGGCAGGCGCTCCCCCGCTGGTGGTCCGGCGCCTCCTCCCACCGTCGACGAGTTCTGTGCCTTGAGTACCCCTTCCGGCAACGCCGAGACGCGCCCGACGGCCCTGGCCGTCGCCCATCCCGGGCATGAGCTGCGGCTGCTGAAGTGGATCGAGCAGACGCGGCCGTCCGTCTTCATCCTCACCGCCGGGTCCCGCAGCGGGACCTCGCGCAGCCGGGTCGAGGCCAGCCGGGGCCTGGCCGAGGCGCTGGGCGCCAGGCCGGCCGAGGTGTTCGGCCAGCACCTGGACCGGGAGGTCTACGAGTGGATCCTGGCCGGTGAGGCCGCGCCCTTCCGCGACCTCGCGCGCCAATTGGCCGACAGCTTCGTGGCGCGCGGGATCGGCCGCGTGGTGACCGACTCCTGGCAGTTCTACAACGCCGTCCACGATCTCTGGCACGTGACCGTCCGGGTCGCCGCCGAGGACGCCGCCGCGCGGCTGGGTCACGCCGTCGAGGTGCTCGACTATCCCGTGGTCCCCACCGTCATGGGGATCTGTCGGCCGGGTCCCGAGCGCCTGCGCCTGACGCTCAACGAGGAGGAGGTGGCGCGCAAGCTGAGTCTGGCCCACGCCTTTCCCGAGATCGCCGACGATCTGGCCGAGGTGATCGATGTGGGCGGCCCCGAGATCCTGGCCCTGGAAACCCTGCATGACCCGCTCCCCCTGCGGGACCTCCGCCCCGGCCCGGGGCAGAAACCCCTCTACGAGCAGTATGGCGAGGCGCGGGTGGCCGGAGGGCTCTACGCCTCGGTGCTGCGCTGGAGCCACGTCGAGCCCATCGCCCTGGCGCTCGCCGCGGTGACCGTATGAGCGGCCCCCGGTTGAAGATCCTCATCACCAACGTCTGGCTCGACGGGCGCGGCGGCACCGAGAGCGTGGTCCGCGACCTGGCGCTCGGGTTCCAGCGCCGCGGACACCGGCCGATCGTCTATTCGCCGCACCTGGGGGACGCCGCCCGGGAGATTCACCAGCGGGGCGTGTCGGTGATCTCCGACCTCGGCCAGCTGGCCGAGGCGCCGGACGTGATCCATGGGCACCACTACGTCCAGACCGCCGAGGCGATCCTGCACTTTCCGCAGGTCCCGGTGGTGACGCTGTCCCACGCCTGGCCGTTCTGGCAGGAGCGTCCGGTCAAGTTCCCGCAGGTTCACCGCTACCTGGCCGTGGACGAGGCGGTCCGCGACCGGCTGGTCCAGATCGACCAGATCGCCCCCGAGCGGGTGGAGATCCTCCACAACGCCGTGGACCTGCGGCGCATTCCCGCGCGACTGGCCGCCTTGGGCCAGCGGCCCCTGACCGCCCTGGCCTTCACCAAGAACAAGGCTCAGCTGCCGATCCTGCAGGCCGCCTGTCGGAAGATGGGCGTGAAGCTGGACGTGCTTGGCCATGGCGCCGACCGGCTGGTGGCGACGCCGGAGGCCGAACTCGTCCGCTACGATCTGGTGTTCGCCACCGCGCGCATGGCGCTGGAGGCCCTGTGCGCCGGCGCCGCGGTGGTCGTCTGCGACGCCCGCGGCCTGGCCGGGCTGGTGACGTCGAACAATGTCGAGCGCCTGCGCGACCTGAACTTCGGCCTGCGCAGCCTGGTCAATCCGGTGACCGTCGAGGCGATCGCCGCCGAGATCACGCTATACGACGCCGCCGAGGCGGGACGGGTGAGCGAGCGGGTGCGGGAATTCGCCGATCTGGAACCGATGCTGGACCGCCTGGAGACCCTCTATGGCGAGGCCATCGCCGCGGCCTCCGCCCAGCCCGCCGCCGAGGCCGCGCGCCGTCAGGCCATGCTGGCCTTCCTGAGCGAGACCCTGCCCCGGGGCCGCGCCAGTCCGCACTGGCCCTGGATGACCGAGCGCCAGGCCCTGCTCGCCCAGATCCAGCGCCTGGACCAGCAACTGGCCCACGCGCGCGCCGGCATCGAAGCGGGCGGCGATCCCCAGGCGGCGCCCCTGGCGTCGGGCGAGGTTGCCCCGTCCGCGCGCATGTGAGAGGTCGTTTCCGAAGCTTTCCGCGAGACTCCACATGTCCGACACCCAGCCCGCCTCCGTCTATGACCTGACGCCCTCGGAAGAGGCCGAGAGCCTGGCGACCTTCGCCATCTTGGTGGACAACGAGCCCGGCGTTCTACACCGGCTGGTGGGGCTGTTCGCGGCCCGCGGCTACAATATCGAGAGCCTGACGGTGGCCGAGACCGACCGGCGGGCCCATACCAGCCGCGTCACCATCGTCACGCGAGGCACCCCGCACGTGCTGATGCAGATCGAGGCCCAGCTCGAGAAGATGGTGGCCACGCGCCACGTGCAGGACATCACCCGCGACCCCAACGGCCTGGAGCGGGAGCTGGCCCTGGTGAAGGTGAAGGGGTCCGGCGGCGACCGGGTCGAGGCCCTGCGCATCGCCGACATCTTCCGCGCCAAGGTGCTGGACACAACCATCGACAGCTTCATCTTCGAGCTGACCGGCGCCTCGTCGAAGATCGACAAGTTCGTCGACCTGATGCGGCCGCTGGGCCTGGTGGAGCTGTCGCGCACCGGGGTGCTGTCCATCACCCGCGGGGCCGAGCGCTTCTAGGGCTGACACAGCTTCGTGAAAAACAGACCGTTTGGTCGGTTTGTTTGTTGACGCCGCCCACGCGTGGTGGTCATTTCCCCTCACGAAACGCGGCCGACCGGCCAAGCCCCACGGGGCTCGGCGAAGGTTTGGCCCAGACGGGGATTTGGAAACGGCAGGCGATCCATTTATCGCCAGTATATATTTGATTTTATTGATAGATTTTTGGATTTTGCATCTCGGGCCAATTATGGTCGGGGCTGCGCTGGTTAGTTTTGACGTGGATGATTTTGACATTCAGACGGCTCGGCGCCGGCGGCTCCGCAAGGACGCCGCGGGCGCCATGGCTCACCTTCGGCGCCGGCGTCTGCGCGGATTCGCGCAGGCGTCGCGCTCCGAGATCGGGCGCGAAGATTCACCCATCACCGAGGTCCTCCCACACGGTCGCACAGATCGTCTGGGCACTGGCGCCGGCGCGCAGTGTGCGCCGGCGCCCTTTTCCGCGCGCTTGCCTGTCGCTGCGGAACATCGCCAGATTGGCGCAAGGTTAGGGGCCCACGGATCATGACGGACAAGGCGGTCATCGCGACGGAGGTCCGGCGCAGCCAGGCCGAGCGCACCGCCTCCATGCGCGCCCGGCTGATCGACGCCGCCGTCGATTGCCTCAACCGCCTGGGCTACTCGGCCACCACGCTATCGACCATCGCCGAGGCGGCGGGGGTGAGCCGCGGCGGCATGCTGCACCAGTTCCCGTCCAAGGTGGATCTGATGCTGGCGGTGGTGGCCTACGCCTCGGGCGCCGACGAGCGGTCCAGCCAGCCGCCGGCCCTGAACGACGACGACGACAAGTTGGCCTATTTCATGTCGCGGACCGACCTGACCTGGCGGATGCTGACCCAGGCGCCGGCCATGGCCAAGCTGGAGATCATGATGGCCGCCCGCTCCGACCAGGTGCTGGCCGCCAAACTGCCCGACATGTTCAACAGCATCGAGCAGAACCGCCGCGAGCGCATGTGGGCCCTGGCCCAGGAGATCGGCGTCCAGGACCGCGAGGCCATCGAGGCCATGGTGGGCCTGCACATGGCCGCCATGCGCGGCCTGGCCATGGAGTTGCTGGTCACCGGCGACCGGGCGGAGGTCGAACGCTCCTTCGCCCTGCTCAAGCGCTACAAGGAGACCCTGATCGGCGATCTCCTGGCCAAGGCCGCCGCTGGCCGCGCCAGCGCCTGAGGCTCAGGCCAGCGCCGCCTCCGGCGCCGCCCTGGCCGCCAGGACGCGGCGGCGGACGATGGCGCGCATGGTCAGGTACTGAACCCCGAACAGGGCGATCTTCGAGGCCGTGGGGAAGATCGCCATGAAGGCCACCCAATGATCGGTGAAGGCGACGGCCACCACGGCGTTGGCCACGGCGGTGGTCAGCATCAAGCCGGCCCAGACATAGCCGAAGACCACCATCACATCCTCGCCGTGTCCGGAGGCGATGGGGGGCATGTAGCGCATCATCCAGCCGCGCTGGAGCATGAAGCCCCCCACCAGCAGGTAGATGACCGTCGGCTTGACCATCAGGAAGCGGATGTCGTGGGTCAGCAGGCTGGCCGCGCCGAACACCAGGACCAGGCCCAGACCCAGCCACTGCAAGGGCGCCACCGGCCGGCCGGTGAGCTTGAGCACCGCCACCTGCCCCACTCCGATGGCGATGGCCACGCTGGCGGCCAGGGTCGGATCGACCTTCAGCGCCACCAGGATCAGGAAGACGATGGTGGCTAGGAAGTCCATCACGAGGGGACGGGCGGCGTAGAGGAGCGGGTGCATTGGGAGGCCTTCAAGAGCGGGAACGGCGATGGACGCAAGGCTAGGCGCAAGCGGCGGCCCGTCCCTAACCCGCTGGCGTAGAAACCGCGGCGATCCACGAAACCGGCCGGCCGTTGGCGCATCGTGAGCGGTCGGGAGCCTGTTTTTTCGATCGGTTCTTCAAATGTGAACCCATAGGACCTATATGTGTCCTGTCGGGTTTCGGCCCGACTATGAGGATAAACGCGCACGTAATAAGCGGACTGGACCCGGGTGCGATTCCCGGCGGCTCCACCAAATCTTTCCCCCGGTTATCGCGGGCAAGTGCGGGGCCGATCAGCATCGACAGACGTCTAAAGGTGTTGCTTTCTTCCGGCTTGGCCCACCGTTTCGGGCCTTAATCTAAATGCGAACGATAACTTCGCTGAAGAAGTCCGTTTGGCCGCGTAAGCGACCCGATAGATTTCGACCTAAACTCCTAGCGTCTTAGCAGCGCTAGGCGGGGCCCGGAGGGCGCCTTGCAACAGAAGCCCTCCACCTT
>NZ_JAUSLW010000231.1 GCF_030645195.1 Phenylobacterium sp.
GCGCGGTCCCTCCGGGCCCAGACGGTGGCGAAACTCTTCTCCGATTCCCCTTCCTCCGATGTGATGGTGTTCTGACATGAACGGCGCCGACGCCCTGATCGAGACCCTCGTGGACAACGGCGTCACCGCCTGTTTCGCCAATCCCGGCACCAGCGAGATGCAGTTCGTCGCGGCCCTGGACCGCCAGCCCAAGATGCGGCCGGTGCTCTGCCTGTTCGAGGGCGTGGCCACCGGCGCCGCCGACGGCTACGGCCGCATGAGCGACACCCCGGCCTGCACCCTGCTGCACCTGGGTCCTGGCTACGGCAACGGTCTGGCCAACCTGCACAACGCCCGGCGCGCCTACACCCCGATCGTCAACGTGATCGGCGACCACGCCACCTATCATCGCCAGTACGACGCGCCCCTGAACTCCGACATTCCCTCCATCGTGGCGGCCAACTCGGTGTGGGTGAAGTCCGCCGACACCCCCGACAGCGTGGCGACCATCGCGGCCGAGGCCAT
This sequence comes from Phenylobacterium sp., assembly GCF_030645195.1. Lineage (GTDB taxonomy): Bacteria > Pseudomonadota > Alphaproteobacteria > Caulobacterales > Caulobacteraceae > Phenylobacterium. Next base: position 505 of record NZ_JAUSLW010000231.1, read on the forward strand.
AACCGCCAGCTACGGCCCCCCCGGCGGTCCGGTCAGCCTGATCCTGCCCGCCGACTCCGCCTGGCTGGAGACCAAGGTGACCAAGGCCAAGGCCGGTCGCCTCGCGCCGTCCGCCCCCGACACCGCCAATGTCGAGGCCGTGGCCAAGGCGATCAAGGCCGCCGCCAAGCCGGTGGTGCTGATCGGCGGCCGCGCCGCCCGCGCCGAAGCCCTGGTCCAGGCCGCCCGCCTGCAGGCCGCTGGCGTCCGGGTCATGGTCGACACCTTCGTCTCCCGCCAGCCGCGGGGTGCGGGGATCTTCGCGCCAGCCCGCATGCAGTACTTCGGCGAGATGGCCCTGGCCGATCTCGCCGGGACCGACCTTATGGTCTATGCCGGGACCACCACGCCGGTGGCCTTCTTCGCCTATCCCGACCGGCCCAGTGTCCTGGTGCCGGAGGGCTGCGCCACCCTGACCCTGGCCGACCGGACCACCGATTCCGTCGCCGCCCTGGCGGCCCTGGCCGATGCGCTGGGCGCGCCGGCCACCGGTCCGAGCCAGGCCCTCAAGCTGCCAGAGAACGCCCCCACCGGCGGCATGACCCCGCAGAGCGCCGGAATCTCCATCGCCCGCCACCTGCCCGAGGGGGCGATCATCTGCGACGACTCGGTGACCTCCGGCGGCGGCGTGGCCGTGCCCTGCATGACCGCCCGGCCGCACGACGTCCTGGCGCTCACCGGCGGGGCCATCGGCATCGGCATGCCGCTGGCCATCGGGGCGGCCGTCGCCGCGCCGGGGCGCAAGGTGGTGTCGCTGAACGGGGACGGCTCGGCCATGTATACGGTCCAGAGTCTGTGGACGATGGCGCGGGAGAACCTCGACGTCACCGTCGTGGTCTTCGCCAACCACTCCTATCGCATCCTCAATATCGAGATGGGCCGCACGGGCTCGGGCAATCCCGGTCCCTCGGCTTCCAAGCTGCTGGACCTGGGCGATCCCAAGCTCGACTGGGTCTCCATCGCCAAGGGCATGGGCCTGCCCGCCGTCCGCTGCGAGACCGCCGAGCAGTTCGAGACCGCCTTCGCCCGCGCCATGTCCGAGCCGGGCCCCAAGTTCATCGAAGCTGCGATCTAGGACCTGATCCTCCCCCGCGTCGCGGGGGAGGACGGGCTCAAAGAAAAAGGCCCGCGGGCGAACCCACGGGCCTCGATCCTGTCGTCCTGATCAGGCGATCAGGTGTTGCCGGGCAGCTTGCAGTCCTTGGAGAAGGCGCAGCCGATGACGCCCACGGGGGCCAGCGGCGACGGCGCGTATTCCAGGATGTAGCCCTTCAGGCCGTCGGAGCAGCCGACTTCCAGATAGCCCGTGCCCTTGGTGGTCTTGCCGATGTAGCGCGTGGCCGAGACCGTGCACTCGTTCTTGCCCATCTTGCGCAGATCGGCGGTCACCAGCGGGAAGGCGAGATCGGGCTTGGTGAAGGAGCAGCGATAGCCGGCCACCGGCGCGCGGGCGCAGTCATAGACCTGGGGCTTCACGCCCGGGCCGCCGAAGACGCCGACACCGCCGTCGGGACGGTTGGAACAGGCCATTTCCACCACGTCCAGACCGGCGGGCGAGGGGAAGGGGGCGTACTTGGAGACTTCGCAGTCGAAGGCCGCGGTCTTGGCCAGCTTGGTGTAGAGGCCGGCCTGGGCGGTCTCGGCTTCCTTGGCGTCGGTCAGCTCGCAGCCGCCCATCACCATGGAGGCCTTCTCGCAGGGATAGGTCTGGACCAGCTGGCCCTTCTCCACCTTGTAGAGATAGCCCTTACCGTCGGCGCAGGAGGTCTCGTAGAACATGGCGCCAGCCTGAGACATGCCCGCGTAGCGACGGTCCTTCACGGCGCAACCGTTCTTGGACGCGGTCACCAGGGTGTCCACGATGGCCATGCGGTAGGCCTTGTCGTGCAGGGTGCACTTAATGTTGCTGCTGCTGTCGTCGTACAGCAGGCAATTGCTGGCCTCGACCTTCTTGGCCTCGTCGGCCGGGGCGCTGGTCTGCAGCACGTAGCCGTCGCCGCCGGTGCAGGAGATTTCGAGGAAGGTCGACGTGGCGCTCTGGCCGATGCCGCGCACCTGGTCGGGCGTGCAGGCGATGCCGGCCTTGGCGATGTAGCCGGCCAGGTCGGACTTGGGATCGGCGTTGCCAGGCAGCTTGCAGGGCAGGCTGGAGGGCTTGCCCTCCGGGGTCGGGCTGTTGGCTTCCACGCAGGTGAAGGCGGTGGGCTTGGCGCCGGTCACGGCCGACAGGATGAAGCCGAGGCCCTTGTCGCAGTCGATCTCGTAGTAGTTGGTCTCGGTCTTGGCCTTCTTGTCGCTCATCTTGCCGACGAAGCGGGCGTCGGTGACGGTGCAGGCGATGCCGGCGGCGGCGGCCACAGCCGGCGCCTCGGCCATGCCCTGGGTGCGGGACGCAGGCGTGATTTCCTCAACCGGCTTCTTGGCCGCCATAACGACGGCGGCGGGCGCCATCACCGCGACAAACAGGGCCGCGGCGAGCCCGATTCCGAATGACCTCATGGTCGTGATCTCTCCTGGGGTAGTTCCTCTGGGCGGACTTAAGCGCCCCTGCGTCCTTCAAATCAAGTTTGGCGTGAACGGCGTCTGAACTGAGCCGCACAAGACCGTATTGCGGTTTGATAGAGACCGCCTGTGGCGCGACAATGGCCGAACACGGGTTGGAGTTTGGGGCGATGCGGGACGGATTCGAAGAGGCGGTGGTCGAGCATGCGCGCCCCAAGCTTGTCTACCCCTTCGAGCGGGGACCGAAGACCGGCGAGGCCCTCGATGTGGCGCCCGGGGTGAAGTGGCTGCGGATGCCGCTGGGCGGCTCCCTGGCTTTCATCAATGTCTGGGCGATCCGCGAGGGGGCCGGCTGGGCCATCGTCGACACCGGCATGGGCGGCCCCGAGACCATGGAGGCCTGGCGCAAGGCCTTCGCCAAGTCCCTGGGCGGCCTGCCAGTGACGCGGGTCTTCGTCACCCACATGCACCCCGACCACATCGGCATGGCCGGCTGGCTGACGCGGAAGTTCGATGTCCGCCTGTGGATCACTCGGCTGGAATTCCTGATGTGCCACAACCTGGCGGCCGACACCGGCCGCGAGGCGCCGGAGGACGCCCTGCGCTTCTATCGCGGGGCCGGGTGGGATGACGAGCAGATCGAGAGCTACCGCGCCCGCTTCGGCGGCTTCGGCAAGGGGCTGCACGCCCTGCCGGCCAGCTTCCAGCGGCTGTCGGACGGCGACGAGATCCAGATCGGCGACCACCTATGGCGCATCGTGGTGGGGTCGGGCCATTCGCCGGAGCACGCCTGCCTCTACTGCCCGGAGCTGAAGCTGCTGATCAGCGGCGACCAGGTGCTGCCGAAGATCTCCTCCAATGTCTCGGTCTTTCCCACCGAGCCTGGCGGCGATCCCCTGACCGACTGGCTGACCTCGCTCGCCCGCATCAAGACCCAGGTGCCCGACGAGGTCCTGGTCCTGCCGGCGCACAACGATCCGTTCCACGGCCTGCACGCCCGCATCGACCACCTGATCGGCGGTCATGAGCGGGGGCTGGCCCGGCTGAAGGCCCTGATCGCCGAGCCGAAGCGATCAGTGGACGTCTTCCACGTCCTGTTCCGGCGCAAGATCGACCAGTGGGTGTTGAGCATGGCCACGGGCGAAAGCCTGGCCCACCTCAACTGCCTGATCACCCGGGGCCAGGCGGTGCGGGAGACCGACGCCCAGGGCGTGGACTGGTACCGGGTCGCCTGATCCTCGAAAGAAATCCCGGCGCGCCGCTGGCGCCACCCGCGGGGCGGTATAATATACGACGTAAGAAATCAGGGAGTGGGACCATGAGCGAACATGTCTTGAGCGAGAAGTCGGGCGGGGTCCTGACCCTGACACTGAACCGGCCGGAGAAGAAGAACGCCCTGACCCGGGCCATGTACCAGGCGCTGGGCGACGCCATCGACCAGGCGGAGTTCGATCGCGAGGTCCGCTGCGTCCTGATCCAGGCCAATGGCGACATGTTCACCGCAGGCAACGACCTGGCCGATTTCGCCGCGGTCAACGCCGGCGACACCAGCGCCAATGAGGCGCGGCGCGACGGCAATCCCCTGCTGGCCGCCCTGGCGCGCGCCAAGACCCCGCTGGTGGCCGCCGTGAACGGCCGTGCGGTGGGCGTGGGCGTCACCATGCTGCTGCACTGCGACCTGGTCTTCATCTCGGAGGACGCCCTGCTCACCACCCCCTTCGTGAACCTGGCCCTGGTGCCGGAGGCGGCCTCCAGCCTGACCCTGCCGGCCCGCATCGGCCATGCCCGGGCCTTCTCCATGTTCGTGCTGGGGGAAGCCGTCGACGCCAGGAAGGCCGTGGACTGGGGCATCGCCAACGCCGCGGTTCCCACCGACCAGCTGCGCGCCCGGGCCCGGGCCGCTGCCGACGCCGTGGCCGCCCGCCCGCCGGCCGCCGTCACCATCACCAAGGCCCTGATGCGCGACGTCGAATCCATCGCCAACCGCATGGACGAAGAGGGGCGCCACTTCGCCGCCCAGCTCAAGTCGCCGGAAGCCAAGGAGGCCTTCGCCGCCTTCGCGCAGAAACGCGCCCCCGACTTCGCGAAGGTGGGCTAGATGACCCGGATCACCGCCGGGCTCTCGCCCTTCACCGACGCCGCCGAGATCGCCGAGGACCATGACCTGACGGGTCGCACCGCCATTGTCACCGGTGGCGCCACCGGAATCGGCGTCGAGACCGCCAAGGCGCTGGCCGCGGCCGGCGCCGAGGTCACCCTCGCTGTCCGCAGCCGCGAGGCCGGCGAGAAGGCCGCCGCCCAGATCAACGCCGATATCGGCGCCGAGCGGGCCAAGGTGGGGATGATCGATCTCTCCAGCCTGGCCTCGGTGGCCGCCTTCGTCAGCGCCTGGGGCGACGCGCCGCTGAACATGCTGATCAACAACGCCGGGGTCATGGCCTGTCCGCAGACCTATACCGTCGACGATCTGGAGATGCAGATCGGGACCAACCACTTCGGCCACTTCCTGCTGGGGGTCGGCCTGGCCCGGGCCCTGATGAACGGGGCCGAGGAGGGCCGCACGGCGCGGCTGGTGTCGCTCTCCTCCATCGGCCACCGGCGCAGCGGCATCAACTGGGACGATGTCCACTACCGCACCCGGCCCTATGACAAGTGGGAGTCCTACGGCCAGTCCAAGACCGCCAATTCCCTGTTCGCCGTGGGCTTCCACAGGCGCTTCGCCGATCTGGGGATCACCGCCAACGCCGTCATGCCGGGCGGGATCATGACCCCCCTGCAGCGCCACCTGCCCCGCGAGGAGATGATCGCCATGGGCTGGATGAACGAAGAGGGCGTGGTCCGCGAAGGCTTCAAGACCCCGGCCCAAGGCGCCTCGACGAGCGTCTGGGCCGCCATCGGCGACGAGCTCGAGGGCGTCGGCGGCCTCTATCTGGAAAATCTCAGCCAAGCCCTGCCCTGGGGCGAGGAGCCCAATGCGGGGGTCATGGCCCACGCCCTCGACCCCGAGGGCGCCGAGCGCCTCTGGGCCCTTTCCGAAGACACCACCGGAGTGAAGCTATGAGCCTGCAAGGCAAGACCCTCTTCGTCACCGGCGCCAGCCGCGGCATCGGCCTGGCCATCGCCCTGCGCGCCGCCCGCGACGGCGCCAATATCGCCATCGCCGCCAAGACCGCCGAGCCGCACAAGCACCTGCCCGGCACCATCTATTCGGCCGCCAAGGAGATCGAGGCGGCGGGCGGCAAGGCCCTGCCGCTGATCGTCGACGTGCGCGACGAGGCCAGCGTCTACGCGGCGGTGGAGAAGACCGTGGCGGCCTTCGGCGGCGTCGACATCTGCGTCAACAACGCCTCGGCCATCCAGCTCACCGGCACCCTGCAGACCGACATGAAGCGCTACGACCTGATGAACCAGGTCAATGCGCGGGGGAGCTTCCTGACCTCCAAGGCCTGCATCCCGCATCTGAAGAATTCGGCCAATCCCCACGTCCTGATGCTGTCGCCGCCGCTGGACATGAGCCCGCGCTGGTTCGAGGGGCATGTGGCCTACACCATGGCCAAGTTCGGCATGAGCATGTGCGTCCTGGGCATGGCCGCGGAGTTCAAGGCCGACGGCATCGCCTTCAACGCGCTCTGGCCCCGGACCGGCATCGCCACGGCCGCCATCCAGTTCGCCCTGGCCGGCGAGGAGGGCATGAAGTCCTGCCGCACCGTCGACATCATGGCCGACGCCGCCCACGCCATCTTCGAGAAGCCGGCTCGCGAGTTCAGCGGCAACTTCCTGATCGACGACAGCTTCCTCTACGGCGAAGGCGAGCGCGACTTCGACAAGTACCGCGTCGATCCCACCACCAAGCTGATGCCCGACTTCTTCGTGCCGGCGGACTCCGTCCCGCCTCCCGGCGTGGTCATCGGGTAGCGGATAGGGCCTAACCCCCTCCGTCACGCGCTGACGCGCGCGCCACCTCCCCCGAACCGCGCTTCGCGCTGGGGGAGGAACGAGGCGCGTCTAATTCCTCCCCCATCGGGGGAGGGGGACCGCGCAGCGGTGGAGGGGGTTAGGGCTTCCGCCGCGTCCTCGGCTTCGTCTTCGCCCGGACGGCCGCCTCGATAGCCTTACCCGCCCAGGCGGCCAGCAGGTCGGGGTCCTCCAGGGCCTCCAGCGGCGCGCACCAGTAGCTCATCGCCTTGTCGCCGCCGAAGGGCTTGAAGGGTTCGCAGCCCGCGGCCTCGAAGTCGGCCCGGTTGGCGTCATCGACCTTGAGGTACAGGGTGTCGTCCGCGATCAGGGCGAAGAATAGGTCGTGACGGGACAGGCCCACCCCACCGAACATCCGCCGGTGGGTGATCCCGCCCAGGGGCTGGAGTTGCTCCAGAACATAGTCGACAAATTCGGGTGAGACCGCCATGCGCCTCTCGCCAAGCCAGAGGAGACGATACCAGCCGTGACCGTGACTGTCCGCCCCGCCGTGGCCGCCGACGCCGCCCTGATCCACGGCTTCATCCGCGCCCTGGCCGACTACGAGAAGCTGCTGCACGAGGTGGAGGCCAGCCAGGCCGACATCGCCGGCCACCTGTTCGGGGACAATCCGCGGCTGTTCTGCGACATCGCCGAGCACGACGGCGCGCCGGTGGGGTTGGCGATCTGGTTCTACAACTACTCCACCTTCCGAGGCCGGCACGGGATCTATCTGGAGGACCTGTTCGTGGTCCCGGAGGCCCGCGGCCTGGGCGCCGGAAAGGCCCTGCTGCGGGTCTTGGCCCAGCGGTGCGAGACCGAGGGCCTGGCGCGGCTGGAATGGGCGGTGCTCAACTGGAACGCGCCGGCCATCGCCTTCTATGACAGCCTGGGGGCGGTGGCCCAGACCGAGTGGACCGTGCGCCGCCTGACCGAGGAGGCCCTGACCCGGCTTGCGCGGGGCTGAACGCGATGTGATAGTTTCCTGGCGATCCCAGCGACTGTTTCGGAGCCCCCAATGAGCGCCCCACCCAAGACTGTTCTGGTCGCCTCGCCGGAGGAGGAGGCGGCCATCCGCCAGGCGGTGCGGACCGCCCAGCCGGGCTCGCCCGACAGCGTCCTGGCCGGACCCGAACATGTGCCGGGCCTGGTGACCCTGCTCAGCGATCCGGCCGTCTCCGGGCCCATCTATGACCTGCCCAGGCCGATCAACGCGCAGACGGTGGGCGCCTGGGTCGCAGAGGCGCAGGCCCTGCGCCAGAAGGGGGAGGCCATCCTCTTCGTCTCCCTCGATCCGGCCGGCGAGGTGGCCGGCTATTCCCGCTTCTCGGTCTGGCCCGACCGGTCCTCGGCGGAGATCGTCGGGGGCCGCCGCGCGGATCTGCAGAGCCGGGGCCAGGGCAGTTCGGGCGCGGCGCGGTCGTTCGGCTGGATGTTCGAGGCCCTGGGGGTGCGGCTGGTGGGCCTGACCGCGGCCCTGGACAATGTCCGCTCGGCCAAGGTCATCGAGGCCGCCGGCTTCGTGCGCATGGGGGAGCGCGACAGCGTGCGCCCGGACGGCACCATCCGCAGGTCGCTCTACTGGGAGCTGACCCGGGACCAGTGGCGGGCCCTGCACGGCGCATGAAAAAGACCCCGGCCTTATGGCCGGGGTCCTGATCTTGGTGGCGAAGGCGTCCGGGCTTAGGCGGGCTTCGGCGCCGGGGCGGCCTGCGGCGCGCGGCCCAGGTCGTAGAACTTCGGCGCCATCTTCGGAATGGCTTCCTTGATGATGCTGTCGACGGTCCAGCCCTCTTCCTTGGTCACGGTCTCGATCGGCCGCGGCTGCGAATAAAGGGTGATGGTCTCGCCCGAGGAGCCGAAGATCTGGCCCGAGACGCTGGCGGCGGCCGGGGTGATCATGGCCACGGAGAAGCGGGCCGGCTGGTCGGCGCGGATCTTCTCGGCCATCACGGCGCGACGCGCGGCGGCGGCTTCATCCTTCACCGGCACCGACTGGGTCATGCGGGTCCAGGCGACCGGCGCGACGCAGTTGGAGCGCACGTTGTTACGGGCGCCTTCCATGGCGATGATCCGCGAGAGGCCGGCGATGCCCATCTTGGCCGCGCCGTAATTGGCCTGGCCGATGTTGCCGAACAGGCCGGAGGTCGAGGTGAAGAACATGTAGGCGCCGTCGTTCTGCTCGCGGAACAGTTCGATGGTGGCGCGGGCCACGTTGAAGGAGCCGCGCATGTGGACGTTGATGACGGAGTCCCATTCGGCCTCGGTCATCTTGTGGAACATCACGTCCCGCAGGATGCCGGCGGGATTGATCACGGCGTGCAGGCCGCCGAATTCCTTCTTGGCCTGCTCGACCATGCCGTAGACGGCGTCCAGGTCGGTGACGCTGTCGGAATTGGAGACCGCCTCGCCGCCCGCGGCGCGGATTTCCGCGGCGACGTTTTCAGCCGGGCCGGCCGAGCCTTCGTCCTCGCCCTTCAGGCTGCCGCCCAAATCGTTGACGACGACCTTCGCGCCTTCCTGCGCGGCGATCAGAGCGCAATCGCGGCCGATACCGTTGCCGCCGCCCGTAACAAGAACAACTTTGCCTGAAAGAGCACCCATGAACCAA
>NZ_JAUSLW010000008.1 GCF_030645195.1 Phenylobacterium sp.
CCCGAGGCCATCGAGACGGAGCGGGCCGGGATCGAGGCCGAGTTCGGGGTCAGGGCGATCTATTCCCCCGCCGACATGACCAAGCCCGCGGAGATCGCCGCCATGATCGCCCAGGCCGAAGCGGCGTTCGGCGCCGTCGACGTCCTGGTCAACAACGCCGGGGTGCAGTTCGTCTCGCCCATCGAGGACTTCCCCCTCGACAAGTGGGACCAGATCATCGCCATCAACCTCTCGGCCGCCTTCCACGCCATCCGCGCGGCGGTCCCGGGCATGAAGGCCCGCGGCTGGGGCCGGATCATCTCCACGGCCTCGGCCCACTCCCTGGTGGCCTCCCCCTTCAAGTCGGCCTATGTGGCCGCCAAGCATGGCATCGCCGGACTGACCAAGACCGCGGCCCTGGAGCTGGCCACCTTCGGGGTGACGGTCAACGCCATCAGCCCCGGCTATGTCTGGACCCCCCTGGTGGAGAACCAGATCCCCGCCACCATGGCCTCGCGGGGCCTGACCCGGGAGCAGGTGATCAACGATGTGCTGCTGGAGGCCCAGCCCACCAAGCAGTTCGTGACGCCCGAGGAGGTCGCCGCCATCGCCGTCTTCCTCTGCTCGCCGGCCGCCAAGCAGATGACCGGCGCCAACCTGTCCGTCGATGGCGGCTGGACGGCGGAGTAGCGACACGTCCCATTCAATCGTCATCCTCGGGCTTGTCCCGAGGATCCATGATCTCCGACTCCTCGCAGGGCGCGCGAACCTCGCCGCCGAGGGCCGCCTTCGCCGCGGAGTCTATGGCTGGTCGGGACAAGCCCGACCATGACGATCAGGGAGGTGAGGTCAGCGGGAGTCCGTAGGGAGAGAAGGGCGCGATCACCCCCTCCTGCCCCCGCGTCACGGTTTCCGCGGGCCGGATTCCGTGACAGCGTGATCCCTGGGCGGGCGCCTCAGACCCGCCGGGGACGGACGTCATGACCGGGATCATCCTGCACCACTACGAGGCCTCGCCCTTCTCCCAGAAGGTGCGGTGTTTCCTGGGGCTGAAGGGTCTGGCCTGGTCCTCGGTGATCACCCCCAACATGATGCCCAAGCCCGACCTCACCCCGCTCACCGGCGGCTATCGCCGGGCGCCGGTGATGCAGATCGGCGCCGACGTCTATTGCGACAGCCAGGTCATCCTGGCCGAGATCGAGGCCATAGCCCCGCAGCCGCCGGCGGCGGGGGGCCCGGCCTGGGCGGTGAATTTCTGGGCCGATCGGCTGTTCTTCCAGACCACCGTGCCGGTGATCTTCGGGGAGCTGGGGGATGCGGTTCCCCAGGCCTTCATCGCGGACCGCGAGAAGCTGTCGGGCCGGCCCTTCGACGTCGCGGCCATGAAGGCCGCCGCCGGGGTGATGCGGCCGCAGTGGCGGGCCCACGCCGCCTGGATCGACCGGGGCCTGGCCGCCCAGCCCTTCCTGTCCGGCGAGGCGCCCGGCCTGGCCGACGTGGCGGCCTATATGAACGTGATCTGGCTGGATCGGGCGCTGCCGGCCACGGCCGCCGCCCTGATGGCGGGCCTGTCCCGCCTGCCGGCCTGGCGTGAGCGCATGGCCGCCCTGGGGGAGGGGATCCGCACCGAGATGGCGCCCCACGTGGCCCTGGAGATCGCCCGCGACACCCGGCCCCGCATCCCGCCGGCCCACGACCCCGCCGACCCCCTGGGCCTCGCGCCCGGAACCCACGTGACGGTGATGGCCGACGACTACGGCCGCGACCCCATCGCCGGCGCCCTGGTGGCCGCCACCCCCGACCGTCTGGTGATCGCTCGCGACTCCGCCGAGCTGGGCGCCCTGCACATCCATTTCCCCCGCGCCGGCTACATCGCCGTCCGCGCCAAGCCCATTTGAAGGAGCCCGCCATGGAAGACCGCATCAAGGTTGAACTGAAGGACGGCGTCGCCGACGTGCGCATGATCCGCACCGACAAGATGAACGCCCTCGACGACCACATGTTTCAGGCCCTGATCGACACCGGGGAAGAGCTGAAGACTCGGCCCGGCGTCCGCGCCATCGTGCTCTCCGGCGAGGGTCGCGCCTTCTGCGCCGGCCTGGACATGGGCAATTTCGGCAAGATGGCCTCGGGCGAGCGCTCGGGCGGCCAATCCTCCACCGGCGAGGCCCTGTTGACGCCCAAGCGCACCGCGGGGGGCTCCAACCGCGCCCAGCACGCGGTAATGGTCTGGCGCGAGCAGGCGGTCCCGGTGATCGCCGCCATCCATGGCGTGGCCTTCGGCGGCGGCTTCCAGCTGGCCCTGGGCGCCGACCTGCGGTTCGTCACCCCCGACGCCCGCATGGCGGTGATGGAGATCAAGTGGGGCCTGGTGCCCGACATGGGCGGGCTTGTGCTGATGAAGCGCCTGGTGCGCGATGACGTGGCCCGGGAGCTGACCTATACCGGCCGCATCTTCAACGGCGAGGAGGCCTATCGCCTGGGCTTCGCCACCCGCGTTTGCTCCGACCCCCTGGAGGAGGCCCTGGCCCTGGCCGCCGAGATCGCCGGCAAGAACCCCGCCGCAATCCGGGGTTCCAAGCGCCTGCTGGACATGGTCCACGACGCCGACCAGCACGCCATCCTGCTGGCCGAGAGCCAGGAGCAGGGCGCCCTGATCGGCTCCCCCAACCAGGTGGAGGCGGTGATGTCCAACATGCAGAAGCGGCCCGCCGTCTACGCGGACTAGGCGCGTGACAGCCAAAAGTGGACGCCGGTTTTGGCGCCGCGACCAAGGATAAGCCGCCCGTGACGACCCTCTATCACTGCGCCGACGCGCGCTCCTTCCGGGCCCTCTGGGCCCTGGAGGAGCTGGGCGTCCCCTATGAGCTGAAGCTGCTGCCCTTCCCGCCCCGGGTCCTGGCGCCGGACTATCTGGCGGAGAACCCGCTGGGCACCATTCCCCTGCTGGTGGACGGCGCCACGCGGATGACCGAGAGCGCGGCCATCGTCCAGTACCTGGTCACCCGCGACGGGCCGAGCGCGCTCTCGGTGGAGCCCGGGAATCCCGCCTATGGCGACTGGCTCAACGGCCTGCACTTCGGCGAGGCGACGCTCACCTTCCCCCAGACCCTCGTGCTCCGCTACACGCGGCTGGAGCCCAAGGAGCGCCGCAATCCCCAGGTGGCCGAGGACTACGGCCGCTGGTTCAACGCCCGCCTCAAGGGGCTGGAGCCACGGCTAGCGGCCAACGATGGCTGGTATTGCGCCGGGCGGTTCACAGGGGCGGATATCTCGGTGGGCTACGCCCTGCTGCTGGCCGAGACCCTGGGCCTGGATCAGAGGTTCAGTCCGGCGGTGGCGGGATACTGGGCGCGGCTGCAGGCCCGCGAAGGCTTCCAGAAGGCGAAAGCCGCGCAGGCCGACGCCCCGGCGGCGACCTGGCAGGACGGTTAGGCCGCCTCCCACTCCACCAGGACCTCGGCATCGCCTTCGATCTGGGCAAGCCGAAGCGTCTCGAACGCCTCGGCGCTGAGCAATCGACCCAGCGCCCAGACCGCCGCCCCGCGCACCAGGGGCGAGGGATCGCTCAACAGCCCCTCCGCCACCTCGGCCAGGCCGGCGTCCCCGGAATTCCCCACCGCGTAGAGGACGTTGCGCACGAAGCGGTCGCGGCCGATGCGCTTGACCGGGCTCTTGGAGAACAGGGCGCGGAAGCTCGCATCGTCCAGCCCCGCCAGGTCCGCCAGGGCCGGCGCCTTCAGGGCGTCGCGGGCCTGCAGCCGCTGCTCCCGCGCGGTGGCGGCGAACTTGTTCCAGGGGCAGGCCGCCAGGCAGTCGTCGCAGCCATAGATGCGGTTGCCCATCGGCGCGCGGAACTCCCGCGGGATCGGCCCCTTCAGCTCGATGGTCAGGTAGGAGATGCAGCGCCGCGCATCCAGCTGGTAGGGCGCGGGGAAGGCCCTGGTCGGGCAGATGTCCAGGCAGGCCTGGCAGGACCCGCAATGGTCGGTCTCGGGCGCGTCGGGCGTCAGCTCCAGCTCCGTCAGGATCGAGCCCAGGAACAGCCAGGAGCCGAACTCGCGGCTCACCAGGTTGGTGTGCTTGCCCTGCCAGCCGAGACCGGCCTTCTCCGCCAAGGGCTTTTCCATCAGGGGGGCGGTGTCGACGAAGACCTTCAGCTCGCCGCCGAACCGCGCGGCCAGCCAGGAGGCCAGCTGCTTGAGCCGCCCCTTGATCAGCTCGTGATAGTCGTCGCCCTGGGCGTAGACCGAGATGACGCCCAGGTCGGGGTGCGCCAGGGCCTCCAGCGGATTGGTGTCGGGGCCATAGTTGACCCCCAGCAGGATGGCCGACCGCGCGCCCTCCCACATGGCGTTCGGATGGGACCGGCGCTCCGCCGTCGTCGCCATCCAGTCCATCTCGCCGTGGCGGCCATGGCCGATGAACTGCTGGAGGCGCTCGCCGGCGGCCCACGGCGCGTCGAGGCGCGCGACGCGGCAGGCGTCGAAGCCCAGCTCGCGGGCCTTGGCGGCGATCAGGTCAGAAGTCGAGGTCGTCATAATGCGGCGCCGGCGCGAGGCCGGGCCAGCGGTCGGCCAGCAGCGGCCGGAAGGCCGGCCTCGATTTCAGCTTCATGTACCAGGTCTTCACCGCCTGGAAGTCCGCCCAGGGCACGTCGCCGAAATAGTCGATCACCGAGAGGTGGGCCGCCGCGGCGAAATCGGCCAGGGACAGGCGCTGGCCGGCCAGCCAGTCGCGCTCGGCCAGCAGGGTTTCGATATAGACCAGATGGCCGCGCAGGGCCTCGCGGCCCTGGCGCAGGGCGGCCAGGTCGGGGGCTCCCAGGCCCAGCAGCCGCTTCTCCATCTTCTCGTGCAGGATGAAGCCGCCGACCTCGTAGTCGAACTTGCGGTCGAACCACTGCAGCAGCCGCCTGGCCTCGGCCCGCTCGGCGGGCTCGCGGCCCAGCAGGGCGGGCTCGGGATAGGTCTCCTCCAGATGGTCCAGGATCGCCCGGCTCTCGCAGAGCACCAGGGGACCGTCGGTGAGCACCGGGGTCAGGCCCGAGGCGTTGAGCGCCACTAGCTCCTTGGGCCGCTCCCAGTAGCGCACAGGGTTCTCGGAGAAGGCCAGGCGCTTTTCGCCCAGGGCCAGGCGCACCTGGCGGGAGGCGGGATCGAGGGGGAAGTGGTGCAGGACGCGTTCGGGGGACATGGGCGATGCGGCCTAGCACGGCCTGCGTTAAGGGCGCGTTTACTGAGCGTGCTCGGCGAAGGCCCCGCCGTGCGGCTCGGCCCGGCCGCGCGGGTCGGCGTGGATCAGGATGTCGGCGTGGGGGAAGTGCTCCAGGATCCGCTTCTCGGCCTCGACGATCACCCGGTGCGCGTCCTCCAGGGTGAGGTCCGGATCGAGGTCGACGTGCATCTGCATGTGGACATAGGGCCCCGAGGCCCGGGTGCGCAGCTGGTGGACGTCGGTCAGCCGGGCGTCCTCCGCCACCAGGGCCACCACCCGGGCGCGGTCGACCTCGGGCAGCTCGGCGTCCAGCAGCTGGCCCGAGGCCTCGCGGAACACCCCGATCGCCGCCCACAGCAGCAGGGCCGCCACCGCCAGGCCCGCGAAGGCGTCCAGCGCGAACCAGCCCAGCCAGGCCGCCGCCCCGATGCCTGCCAGCGCGATGATGTTGGAGGCCACGTCGGTGAGATAGTGGGCCCGGTCTCCGGAGACCGCCACGGAGCTGGTCTGTTTCAGCACCCGGCCCTGGGCCACGATCAGCAGGCCGGTCAGCACCGTGGAGATGGCCATCACCGCCACCGCCCAGCTCTCATTCTGGACCGGGGCGGGGTGCAGGATGTGGACGATGGCCTCGCGGCCGATCAGGGCGGCCGAGGCGAAGACCAGGCCCGCCTGGGTCAGGCTGGCGAAGGCCTCGGCCTTGCCGTGCCCGAAGCGGTGCTCGGCGTCCGGCGGCGCCTGGGCGTAGCGCACGGCGTAGAAGGTCACCAGGCTAGCGATCAGATCCAGCCCCGAGTCCGCCGCTGACGCAAGAAGCGCCACCGAGCCGGAGATCAGCCAGACCCCGGCCTTGATCGCCACCAGCACGGCGGCGGTGGCCACCGACAGCAGGGTGATCCGCCGTGTGAGGGCGGCGGCGGTCTTGGGGTCGAGGCCAGTCGGGGCGTGCATGAGCCCTATCTAGTGCGCCCGCGCGCGCCGCCCCAGCGCTAACGACTCTCAGGTCACGCCGCGACCCGGGGCAGGGGCCCGACATAGACCGACTGCGGCCGGATCAGCCGCCCGCCGGCCAGCTGCTCGCGGGCGTGGGCGATCCAGCCCGCCGTACGGCCCATGGCGAAGACGCAGGTGAAGGCCGACGGCGGGAAGGCCAGGGCCTCCAGCAGCAGGGCGGTGTAGAACTCCACATTGGTGTCCAGGCTCCGGTCGGGCTTGTGGGCCTTGAGGATCTCCAGCACCGCCCGCTCCACGGCCTCGGCGAACTCCAGCCGCCCGGCCCGGGTCCCCATACGCCGGATGGCGCCCTTCAGGGCGTCGGCGCGGGGATCGCGCACCTTGTAGACCCGGTGGCCGAAGCCCATCAGCCGGTCGCCTCGGGCCAGCGCCGCCTCCAGCCAGGGCCGCACGTTCTCCGCCGTTCCGATGCCGTCCAGCATGTCGATCACCGGCCCCGGCGCCCCGCCGTGCAGCGGGCCTTTCAGCGCGCTGATCCCGGCCAGGACCGCCGAGGCCAGCCCCGCCTGGGTCGAGGCCACCACGCGGGCGGCGAAGGTCGAGGCGTTCAGCCCATGGTCGCTCACCGTCACCAGATAGGTGTCGAGCGCCTCCACCTGCGCCTGAGCGGCGGGCTTGCCCAGCATGCGCAGGATGTCGGCGGCGTGGGAGAGCGAGGTGTCCGGCGCGATGGGCGCCTCGCCGGCCTGGCCCCGCACCACCGCGGCGGTGAACACCGCCGGGGCGGCCAGCAGGCGCAGGGCCGTGGCCAGGTCGTCCCCGTCCGCCAGCCTGGCGGTCAGCGCGCGGACGGCCTCGATGGGGCTGAGCGCCAGGAGGCCGGTGTCCATCGCCGAGACCTCGGCGAACACCTCGGCCCGGGCGGCGGCAAGGGGGCCGGTCAGGTCGGCGGGCAGGTGGTCGAAGAACCCGTCCCACAGCAGGCGGGTCACTTCCTCGAAGCTGGCGCGCCCGGCCAATTCGTCCAGCGACCGGCCGCGGATGATCAAGCGTCCCGCCGCGCCGTCCACGTCGGACATCACGGTGTGGGCGGCGACGACGTCTTCCAGTCCGTCCGTCATGGGAGGACCTCCTTTTTTCCAAACTTGCTAAGGGCGATATTTGCCGCCAAGCTGGAAGCGTCAATCTTGATCAACATAATCAACATCTGATGCCCCTGACCAAGACCCCCGACTGGATCGGCGCCGACGAGGCCCGCGCGAAACTGGGCGTTCGGCCCCAGACCCTCTACGCCTATGTCAGCCGCGGCCGGGTCCAGACCCGCATCGACCCCCACGACCCCCGCCGCAGCCTCTACCGGGCCGCCGACATCGCCGCCCTGGTTCAGCGCAAGACCCGCAGCCGCAAGGCCTCGGAGGTGGCGGCCGGCGCTATCGCCTGGGGCGAGCCGGTGCTGGTCTCGGCCATCACCACCATTTCCCAGGGGCGTCTTTTCTACCGGGGCCGCGACGCCGTGGAGCTGGCGGAGACCGAGACGCTGGAGGCGGTCGCCCGCCTGCTGCGGGGCGGCCACGGGGCGGCGCTGAAGCGCACCGACCGGCCCCAGCCGCCGGAGGCCCCGGACATGACGGGGCGGGCCTTCCTGGCGCTGGCCGCCCGCGCCGGCGTCGACCCCCCGGCCCTGGGCCGCCATCCCCTGGCCCTGGCGGTGGAGGCCGCCACCCTGCTGGACGTGCTCACCGACGCCATCGCCGGTCAGGTCGGCGGCGGGGCGATCCACAACCGCCTGGCCTTCGCCTGGGGCCTGGGCCCCGGCGGTCCGGGGGCGGACCTGGTGCGCCGGGTGCTGGTGCTGCTGGCCGATCACGAGCTCAACCCCTCGGCCTTCGCCGCGCGGGTGGCCGCCTCGACGGGGGCGTCGCTCGCCGCCGCCGCCCTGGCGGGTCTGGCCACCCTGTCAGGGCCGCGCCATGGCGGGGCGCCGACGGCGATCCGCGGCTTCGCCGCCGAAGCCGCCCAGGGTGGCGCGCGGGCGGTGATCGCCGCCCGCCTGGCGGAGGATCGCGCCCTGCCGGGGTTCGGCCACCCCCTCTATCCCGACCACGATCCCCGCGCCGCCGCCCTGCTGGACCGCTTCCAGCTCACGCCGGAGATGGCGAGTCTGCGGGCCGCGGTGGAGGACATCACCGGCCTGGCGCCCAATATCGACTTCGCCCTGGTGGCCATGTCCGACGCCCTCAAGCTGCCCCGCGAAGCCCCCTTCGCCCTCTTCGCCACCGCCCGCTGCGCCGGCTGGATCGCCCACGCCATCGAACAGGGCCAGACGGGCGCCTTGATCCGGCCGCGGGCGCGCTATGTCGGGGTGGAGGTGGCGAGAGGCGGCGCGACCTCGAGAACCTCCCCCCGCGCGCAGCGCGATGTGGGGGAGGTGGATCGGAGCGCAGCGACGAGCCGGAGGGGGATCAACGTAGTTGACCCCTACCGCCCCAAAACAAGAGTCAAGTCCCCCTCAGCCGGCTTCGCCGCCAGCTCCCCCAGAGGGGGAGCATCTGACCCGCCCTAGGCCCGGTGATGCACCGCCTCTTCCTCGGCCAGCGGCTGGTCCAGCCGGTGAACCATGTCCTTGGGAACCACCTGCCAGAACTTGCCGAGATGCCGGTCCCAGTCGCGGAGAATCCCCGCGGCGAACACCGAGCCGGTTTCCCGCGCATGCTCCTCCACCAGGGCCTTCAGCTCGGCCTCCCAGGCCCGGGTCCCGATCCGCTGCACCACCACGCTGTCGGTGTTCAGGTGGGTCAGGAAGCGGTCGTGCAGGTCCAGCACATAGGCCATGCCCCCGGTCATGCCGGCGGCGAAGTTGAAGCCCACCGGCCCCAGGATCACCGCCCGCCCGCCGGTCATGTATTCCAACCCGTTGGCGCCGCAGCCCTCCACCACGGTCACGGCCCCGGAGTTGCGCACCCCGAACCGCTCGCCGGCCAGGCCCGCCGCGAACAGCCGCCCCGAGGTCGCCCCGTAGAGCACGGTATTGCCCAGGATGGCGTTGGTCTCCGGCGCCGCCAGGTGGGGGGAGGGTCGCAGGATGATGGTCGCCCCCGACAGGCCCTTGCCGACATAGTCGTTGGCCTCGCCGGTCAGCTCGATGCGCAGGCCCTGGACCGCGAAGGCCCCCAGGCTCTGGCCCGCCGAGCCCTTCAGCTGCACGGTCAGGTGCCCGGCCGGCAGGCCGGTCATCCCGAACCTGCGCACGATGTGCGAGGAGGTCCGCGATCCGATGGCGCGCGCGGTGTTCCGCACCGTGTAGGTCAGCTGCATCTTCTCGCCCCGCTCCAGCAGGGGGGCGGCGTCGCGCACGATCTGGGCGTCCAGGGTGTCGGGCACCTCGTTGCGGCCCTCCACCACGCAATGGCGCGGGTTCGACCCCGGATCGGCCATCACCAGCAGGGGGTTGAGGTCGAGGTCGTCCAGGTGCTCCCCGCCGCGGGAGACCTGCTGCAGGAGGTCGGTGCGACCGACGATCTCCTGCAGCGAGCGGAAGCCCAGGGACGCCAGGATCTCGCGCACCTCCTCGGCGATGAAGGTGAAGAGGTTGATCACCTTCTCCGGGCTGCCGGAGAACTTCTCCCGCAAAGCCTCGTCCTGGGTGCAGACCCCCACCGGGCAGGTGTTGGAATGGCACTGGCGCACCATGATGCAGCCCATGGCGATCAGGCTCGCTGTTCCAATCCCGAATTCCTCCGCCCCCAACATGGTGGCGATGACGATGTCGCGCCCGGTGCGCATGCCGCCGTCGGCCCGCAGCCGCACCGAGTGGCGCAGGTTGTTCAGCGTCAGGACCTGGTTGGCCTCGGAGAGACCCATCTCCCAGGGCCCGCCAGCATACTTGATGGAGGTCTGGGGCGAGGCGCCCGTGCCGCCGACATTGCCGGAGATCAGGATCACATCTGCTTTTGCTTTCGCCACGCCCGCCGCGATCGCCCCGATGCCGGTCATGGCCACCAGCTTCACGCAGACCCGCGCGGTGGGGTTGATCTGCTTGAGGTCATAGATGAGCTGGGCCAGGTCCTCGATGGAATAGATGTCGTGATGCGGCGGGGGTGAGATCAGCATCACGCCGGGCGTCGCGTGGCGCAGCCGGGCGATCAGCTCGGTGACCTTGAAGCCGGGCAGCTGCCCGCCCTCGCCGGGCTTGGCGCCCTGGCTGACCTTGATCTCGATCTCGCGGCATTCGTTGAGGTATTCCGCCGTCACCCCGAACCGCCCCGAGGCGATCTGCTTGACCGCCGAGTTGGGGTTGTCGCCGTTGGGCAGGGGCCTGTAGCGGGCCGAATCCTCGCCGCCTTCGCCCGAGACGGACTTGGCCCCGATGCGGTTCATGGCGATGTTCAGCACCCCGTGGGCCTCGGGGCTCAGGGCCCCCAGGCTCATGCCCGGCGTCAGGAAGCGCTTGCGGATCTCGTTGACGCTCTCGACCTCGTCCAGGGCCACGGGTCGCTCGGGCGAGCGCCAGTCCAGCAGGTCGCGCAGCTGGATGGTGGGCTGGCGGGCCATGCCGGCGGAGAAGGCCTGGTAGGCGGCGTAGTCACCGCTGTCGCAGGCCCGCTGCAGGGTGTGGATCATGCGCGCCTCGAAGGCGTGGCTCTCGCCGCTGGCCCGGGCCTTGTAGAGCCCCCCCACCGGCAGGCTGACGGCGCCGGGATCCCAGGCGCGACGATGCACCTCCACCGCCTTGGCCTCCAGCCCCGCCAGGCCGATGCCGGAGATGCGCGAGGGCATGCCCGGGAAGAACTCCGCCACCAGGGCGCGGGACAGGCCCACGGCCTCGAAGTTGTAGCCGCCGCGATAGGAGGAGATCACCGCGATCCCCATCTTGGCGATGATCTTTAAGAGGCCGCCCTCGATGGCGTGCTTGAAGTTGCGGCAGACGTCGTGGAGCGTCAGCTCCCCGGTCAGGCCCCGCTCCAGCCGGTCCTGGAAGCTTTCCTGGGCCAGATAGGCGTTCACCGCCGTGGCACCCACCCCCACCAGCACCGCGAAATAGTGGGTGTCCAGGCACTCGGCCGAGCGGACGATGATCGAGACGTAGGAGCGCAGACCCTTGGCCACCAGCCAGGAATGGACCCCGCCTGTGGCCAGGATCATCGGCAGGCCCACGCGACCCGGACCCGAGGCCTCGTCGGTGAGCACGATGGTGGCGCAGCCGCGCAGGGCGGCGTCCTCGGCCTCGGCCCGGATGCGGTCGAGATTGGCCCGCAGCGCGTCGCCGGGCCGGGCCTCATCGGCGGGGATCGGCATGGTGCAGTCGATGCTGGCCACGGAGCCCTCGCCGATGAAGCCCATGATCCGCTGGTACATGCCGGTGGTGAGCACCGGGCTCTCCAGCACGAAGACGTCGGTCTGGGCCTCGTCCTGGGCCAGGATGTTGCCGAGGTTCTTGAACCGGGTCTTCAGGCTCATGACGCCGGTCTCGCGCAAGCTATCGATCGGCGGGTTGGTCACCTGGCTGAAGTTCTGCCGGAAGAAATGGGAGAGCGGCCGGTACTGGTCGGACAGCACCGCCAGGGGCGCGTCGTCCCCCATGGAGCCCACCGCCTCCTTGGCGTCCTCGATCATCGGGGCCAGCAGCAGCTCCAGGTCCTCCAGGCTCATCCCGGCGGCCGCCTGGCGGCGCGTCAGTTCCTCTCTGGCGTAGGCGCGGGGCTCCGGGCCCGGCGCGATCTGCGCCTCCAGGTCCACCATGTTGCCCAGCCACTGGTCATAGGGGTGCTGGGCGGCCAGGCGGTCGATGATCTCCTCTTCCTCGTAGAGGCGGCCCTCGGCGAGGTCGACGGCCACCATGCGGCCGGGCTGGATATGGGCCTTGCGCACGATGCGCGCCTCGTCGACCCGGCACATGCCGGCCTCCGAGCCCATGATCAGCAAGCCGTCGTCGGTATAGGTCACCCGCAGGGGCCGCAGGCCGTTGCGGTCCTTGCCGGCCACCACCCAGCGGCCGTCGGTGGCGCAGATGGCGGCGGGCCCGTCCCAGGGCTCCATCACCGCGTTGCAATAGGCGTAGAGCGCCTTGTGGGCCGGGCTGATCTGGTCGTCGCTCCTGTGCGCCCAGGCCTCGGGGATCAGCAGGGCCTTGGCCATGGGGGCGTCGCGGCCCGCCCGCACCAGCACCTCGAAGGTGTTGTCCAGCGCCATGGAGTCCGAACCGCTGGCGTCCTGGATCACCGGCTTCACGTCGTCCCCGAAGTCGCCGAAGGCGTCGGCGGCCATGCGGATCTCGTGGCTCTTCATCCAGTTCAGGTTGCCCTTCTTGGTGTTGATCTCGCCGTTGTGCGCCAGCATCCGGAAGGGCTGGGC
>NZ_JAUSLW010000012.1 GCF_030645195.1 Phenylobacterium sp.
CGCAACACCGTCAAGCTGGGCATCATGGACGAGGAGCGCCGCACCAGCGCCAACCTGGCCGCCTGCATCCACGCCGCCCGCGAGCGGATCGTGTTCATCAATACCGGCTTCCTCGATCGCACCGGCGACGAGATCCACACCGCCATGGAAGCCGGCCCCGTGGTCCGCAAGGACGCCATCAAGGCCGAGCCCTGGCTGCCGGCCTATGAGAGGCGCAATGTCGAGATCGGCCTGGCGACGGGCTTCCCCGGCAAGGCGCAGATCGGCAAGGGCATGTGGGCGGCTCCAGATCAAATGCAGGCCATGCTGGCTGCCAAGGTCGGCCACCCCAAGGCCGGCGCCAACACCGCCTGGGTGCCGTCGCCGACCGCCGCGGTGCTGCACGCCCTGCACTATCACGAGGTGGACGTGCCCGCCCTGCAGGCCACCATGAGCGCCGCCAAGTCGGCCACCGGCCTCGACGACCTGCTGACCCCGCCGCTCGCCCGCTCCAACTGGAACGCCGAGGACATCGCC
Source organism: Phenylobacterium sp. (assembly GCF_030645195.1). Taxonomy (GTDB): domain Bacteria; phylum Pseudomonadota; class Alphaproteobacteria; order Caulobacterales; family Caulobacteraceae; genus Phenylobacterium. The sequence goes on from NZ_JAUSLW010000012.1 coordinate 517, forward strand.
CAGGAGCTGGACAACAACGCCCAGGGCATCCTCGGCTACGTCGTGCGCTGGATCGACCAGGGCGTTGGCTGCTCCAAGGTGCCCGACATCCACGACGTGGGCCTGATGGAGGACCGCGCCACCCTGCGGATCTCCAGCCAGCACATCGCCAACTGGCTGCACCACGGAGTCTGCACGGAAGCCCAGGTTCGCGAGACCTTCGCCCGCATGGCCAAGGTGGTGGACGGCCAGAACGCCGGCGACGCCCTCTATCAGCCGATGGCCGGCAATCCCGACAGCGTGGCCTACCAGGCGGCCCTGGAACTGGTCTTCGAGGGCCGCGCCCAGCCCAACGGCTATACCGAGCACATCCTCACCCGCCGCCGCCGCGAGCGTAAGGCCCAGCTCGCCGGAGGCTAGGCTAGGCTAGGCCGAGGGCGCGCTTCATGGCCTTGATGTTGCCGCGGCAGAACTTGGTGAGCGCCTCGGTGGCCTCGGCCAGCTTGTCGGGATCCTTGGGCGTGAACTTCACCCGCAGCTCCAGGGTGGAGGCGTCCGGGCCCGCCGGCTTCACCGAGACGGTGGAGAAGTAGGCGTCCATGTCGGGGCGGTCGAGGGTGTAGGTGTAGTGGTGCGGCCCCTCGTCGGTGAGCAGCTCTTTCACCGTGCGGCCGCCCGGCATGGTCAGGGTCCGCACCTTGCCCTGGGGCGTGACCTCGGTGCTCTCGGCCTCCACCACCGTGGCCCACTTGCGGATGCCGGAGAAATCCCCGACCACCTGCCAGACCGCCTCGGCGCTCATCGGCAGGTCTTCGCTGGCGTTGACGTCGTGCATGGCGTGATCCTTCAAGGTCGGGGCGGGGCCGCGCGGTCCCGGGTCGGCGCAGAGACTTTACCTCGGCCGGCGTTCCGTCAACGATCCACCCCTGCCGTCCCGCCCCCGGGAGGGTGAGACAGGCGCCACTCCGACATGTCCCCGCCCGCCCCGCTTCCTCAGACCGTCGACACCGTCATCATCGGCGGCGGCCAGTCGGGGCTGGCGGTGAGCTGGCATCTGGGCCGGCTGGCGCGCGAGCATGTGATCCTGGAGCGCGCGCGGGTGGCCGAGCGCTGGCGCAGCGAGCGCTGGGACAGCTTGGCCTTCCAGTTTCCCAACTGGCTGCTGCAACTGCCGGGCTTCTCCTACGCGGGGCCCGACCCGGAGGGGTTCGCCTCTCGCGAGGCGGTGGTGGCGTTCATCGAGGCCTATGCGGCGAGCTTCGACGCCCCCGTTCGGTGCGGGGTGTCGGTGGACGCCCTGGCCCAGGATCTGGAGGGCGGCTTCCGGCTGGAGACGTCGGATGGCGTGCTGTCGGCGGCCAATGTGGTGATCGCCACCGGCCCCTATCAGCGGCCGGCGATCCCGGCGGCCCTGGCCGAGGCGGTGGGCGAGGTGTTCCAGGTCCATGCGGCGGCCTATCGCAATCCGGCCGCCCTGACGGACGGCGCGGTGCTGGTGGTGGGGGCCGGCGCCTCGGGCGCCCAGATCGCCGAGGACCTGCTGCGGGCGGGCCGCCGGGTCTATCTGGCGGTGGGAACCCACCGGCGGGCGCCGCGCCGCTACCGGGGCCGGGACTTCGCCTTCTGGGAGTTCGCCATCGGGGCCTTCGACCAGGGCGTGGACCAGCGCGCGCCGGGGACCGTGCCGACGCTGCTGACCGGGATCGACGGCGGCCGGGACATGGACCTGCGCCAGCTTGGCCGCCAGGGCGTGACCCTGCTGGGACGGCTGACCGGCGGGGCCGAGGGCCGCCTGACCTTCGCCGACGACCTGGCGGCCAGCCTGGCCAAGGGCGAGGCGGAGTACGCCGCCTTCATCGCCGCCGCCGACGCCCATGCCCGGGCCGCGGGTCTGGACCTCCCCGAGGAGACGGTGACGCTACTGGGCGGCGACCTGCCGGCGCCCGTGCGGGAGCTCCGCCTGGCGGCGGCCGGCGTGGGGACGGTGATCTGGGCCACCGGTTATCGCTACGACTTCGGCTGGGTCGATCTGCCGATCTTCGCCGACCGTCGCACCCGGGCCTTGCCGGCCCACCGGCGCGGCGTGACCGCGGTCCCGGGCGCCTACTTCATCGGCCTGCCCTGGCTGTCGAAGCGCAAGTCGTCCCTGATGGCCGGCATGGGCGAGGACGCCGGCTTCGTGGCCGAGCACCTGGTGGGGCTAGATTCAAAAGATTAGAGCACGTCGGGCGGCGGAACCGGTATCCACTTCCGCCTGACGTGCTCCAGCCGGCGCGCCTCAGATGGCTCTCGAACGGCCTTCCCAGTACGGCGCGCGGACCTTGTTGCGCTGGATCTTGCCGGCCTCGGAGCGCGGCAGGGCCTCGACGAAATCGACGGCGCGCGGGACCTTGAACTTGGCGACCACCTGGGCGGCGTAGTCCAGGATCTCGCGCTTCAGCGCCTCGCTCGCCTCGAAGCCGGGCTTGAGCTGGATGACCGCCCGGACCTCCTCGCCCCACTCCTCGTGGGGCACGCCGACGGTGCAGCTGTCCTCCACCGCCGGGTGCTTGATCAGCTCGTTGTCGATCTCCTGGGGGTAGATGTTCACCCCGCCGGCGATGATGGTCTCGGCGCTCCGCCCGGTGAGGAAGAGCCAGTCGTCCTCGTCCAGGTAGCCGACATCGCCCATGGTGAAGTAGCCGTCCTTGCGGTTGGCCTCGGTCTTGGTGTCGTCCTTGTAGTAGCTGAAGCCGCCCTGGTCGCTCAGGCTCATATAGATGGCGCCTGGGACACCCGGCGGGCACTCCTGGCCGGCCTCGTCGAGGATCTTGGCGGCGTCCTTGTGCGGTCGCCGGCCCACCGTGCCCGGGCGCTTCAGCCAGTCTTCGGAGCCGACGGTGAACCCGACGCCGCCTTCCGAGCCGGCGTAGTATTCGAACAGCTTGGGTCCGATCCACTCGATCATGGCGCGCTTCACCTCGGGCGGGCAGGGCGCCGCGCCATGGGTGATGCGCTTGAGCGAGCTGAGGTCGTACCTGGCCCGCACCTCCTGCGGCAGGGCCAGCATCCGCTGGAACATGATGGGGACGAAGTGGCCGCGGGTGACCTTCTGGTCCTGGATGGTGCGCAGAACCTGCTCGGTGTCCCACTTCTCGATCAGCACCGTGGGCACGCCGTTGTTCAGCGCCCGGCGGATGTCTCCGGCCAGGGGGGAGGCGTGATAACCGGGGCCGGTGCAGATGTGCTTGTCCACCGCGCGGTCGTAGATGGCGTCATAGCCGCCGACGGCCTGGGCGTTGGGCTTGTAGACCCCCTTGGGCCGTCCGGTGGTGCCGGAGGAATAGAGCATGGTGGAGCCGCGCACCGGGTCGGCCAAGTCCTCGCCCGGGAAGTCGTGGATGGTCTCGTAGGGGAGGAAGCCCGGTAGATCGCCGCCGATGGAAACCTTCAGCCTCAGTTGCGGGCACTGAGCCGCGGCCTCGGCCGCGCCGGCCACGCGAGTGTCGGCGAACAGGGCCTTGGCCTCACAGTTGTCGATGACATAAGCCATCTCCTCGGGCTTCAGGTGCCAGTTCACCGGCGTCATCCGGAAGCCGCCGCGCAGGGAGGCGAACAGGACGTCGGCGAACTCCAGGCGGTTGGTGCAGAGCAGGGCGATGGCGTCCCCGGCCTGCACCCCATGGGCCCGCATCAGCCGCACCAGCCGGTTGGCGTTGGCGTTGAGGTCGCCAAAGGTCCGCGTGCGGCCGTCCAGCCCCTCATAGACCGCGATCCGGTCGGGCCATTCCCGGGCCCAGACGGCGGTGGCCATGCCGGTCTCGACGGCGGCGTCCACGCGGGCCTTCAGGTCCTCGCCACTCAGCGTGTCGGTCATGCCGTCTCTCCCCTGGATCGGTTCTTACTTCTCGGCCCAGAGGGGCGAAGAGGGCTTCATGGCGCGGATCATGAAGGTGACGCTGGCCACGTCCTTGCCGCTCTCAGGGTCGGCGATGTCGACGTCGTACCAGACGTTCTCCGTGCGCGGACTTTCGGTGATCTTGCGCATGGTGGTGCGGCCCACATAGTCGCGGTCGGCCAGCAGCGGGCCAGCCAGCTGCCGCACCTCCAGGGCGCCGAACAGGCCGACATAGGGCTGGATCGACTTGGCCAGGACGAAGGGCCGGCTCATATGCGCCAGGCGGATGATGTGGGCCGGCGACAGCACGCCCTTCTCGTCATAGATCGCCACCCGCTCGGTGATGCGGCCGAGCGAGGCGTCATAGCTCTCGCGGCTGACCTTCATCGGGATGTCGGCGGTGGTGTCGCCCACGCGGATGTCGGCATAGATGCGCAGGGCCTTGGGATCGGCCGGGGTCTGCTCGGCCATGCGGCGCGTGATCTCCGAGCCTGAGTCCGGCGCATGGGCCGAGGCGGTGCCGACGCAGACCTGCTGGCCGGCGCGGTTGAACATCTGCAGGCGCGCCCGCTGGGGGCCGGGGTGGACCACGGCCTGCACCTCCTCCTTGTCCACCGTCGCCTGGGCGAAGTGCAGGGAGATGTCGCCGGTCTCGAACCAGGCCTGGCCATAGAGGTCCAGCAGCATGGGCACGAACTGGTCCATGTGGACCGAGCCCGGCACCGTGCCGCCCTTGAAGCCCAGCTTGGAGGCCACCTCGTCGTTGTGGATCGAGCCCGGCGCGGCCTGGAAACCGTTGTGCGGCGCCCGGAAGGGGCCGGTGATCTGATCTTGGGTGGTCGCGTCGGTCATGGACGTGTTCCTTTGCGAAGGCGGCGTCAGAGCCCGCCCATCATCTCTTCGAAATTGGCGCGGTAGAAGGCGTCGCGGTCGGCCTCGCCGAGGTCTCCGAAGGTCCGCTCGAACCGGCCGATGGGGTCGTTGGTTCCCTCCGGGTGCGGGTAGTCGCTGGAGAACATGTAGAGGTCGGCGCCGCTGTCGCGGATCAGGTAGCCGACGTCCTCGCCGGGGAAGGGCGTGAACTTCACCTGCCGGCGGATGATCTCGGACGGCTTGGCCGAAAGGGCCTGCAGATAGGGGTCGGTGCGGCCGAAGGCGCGGGCGCCCATGTCCATCTGCCGCAGGAAGCCTGGCGCCCAGTAGGCGCCGTATTCGATCACGCCGCCCTTGAGCTCCGGCAGGCGGTCGAAGAGGCCGTCATAGACCAGGGCTCCGAGGAACATCTCGGCCGAGTGCGGCAGGGCCACATAGTCCTTGAAGCGCAGGTTCTCGCCACCGCCGTGCAGGTCCGGCGACTTGGCCTTGCCGTTGTTGACATATTCCTGCGGCAGGGTGCGCGAGCCCGCGCCGATGTGCAGGACGAAGGGGATCTTCTTGGCCGCCAGCAGCGACCAGAAGGGATCGAGGTCCGGATGGCCCGGCGACTTGTCGCCCGCCGCCGTCGACGGCACCCAGATCGCCTTGCAGCCGAGGCGGATGGCCTCCTGGGCCTCCTCGAGCGCGCGGGCAGGATTGTCCAGCGGGACATAGGCGACCCCCAGCAGGCGCGGGTCGGCGCAAAAGGCCGCCATGGCGCGGTTGGCGGCGCGGGCGCCGGCATAGAGGATCGCCTCGTCCTTGCTGGTCCGGAAGGGCCGCAGGGCGGAGGTGGGGAAGACCAGTTGGCTCGCGAAGCCCAGCTCCTCGATGGCCCGGACCCGCTCGGCGGGATCACAGGAGCCATAGGCCAGGCGCCCCTTGGGGCCGGCGATCAGGCCCTCGATCACCTTCTCCTTCGGCGCCTCCACGGGCGGCCGGGTCGAGGGCGGATCGCGGCGCAGCAGGCGGTCCTTCATCGCCCCCTCGGCGAAGGGCACGAGCCAGTCCGCCGGCTCCATGACGTGACTGTCGGCGTCGTGGAACACGCGTCCCGCAGCATAGGGCATGCCGGCTCCTCCCTGTCTTCTTATGCGCCAAGCATGGCGCCGGCGATACGGTCAGACAACCGCTTTAATGACATTCGCACTATCATCAGGGCGATAGGGTGCGTCCTGAACCGGGCGCCTCATCGGCCCCGGTGGCGCTAGACTGGGGCTCGACGGTCGAATCGGAACGGCGGACCCATGAACGATCACTCGACAGTTCGGCGGACGCGCGCTTGGCGGTGACCTCGAAGCGACCGCGAAGGGGACTCCGGCTGCCGCCGCAGCAACGACGGGACCTCCTGCTGGACGTCGCCGCCGAGCGGGTCCTGGAGCAGGGCGTCCTGCCGATCGGTGTCGAGGAGCTGGCCCAGGCGGCCAAGGTCAGCAAGGCGCTGGTCTATCGCTATTTCCCGCAGAGCCGCGACCTCTATAACGCCCTGCTGGAACGCGCCCTGGATCAGGTCGCCGGGGCCCTGGACGCCGCGGCCGAGGCGCCGGATCTGGCGTCGGCGGCGGGGGACGTGGCCGACGTCTACTATCGCCACGTGGCGCGGACCGGGCCGCTGATCCAGATCATCCTGCGGGATCGCTTCATGGCGGGGCATGTCTCGCGCCGCGCCGCCGCCGTCCGAGCCCGGGTGGCGCGGCGCCTGGCGCGCAAGGCGCGCGACGCCTTTGGCCTGGACCTGCGGGAGGCTATCGCCTGCGTCAGTATCGGCATGACCATGCCCGAGGAGTGCGGGCGTCTCGCCTTCCAGGGAGAGCTTGATCTTGAGCGCGGCGCCCTGCTCTGCCGCGAGCTGGTCCTAGGCGTCCTCGACGTCGCCGGCCGACGGGGCCTGGAAGCGGGCGGCTAGCCGCCGGTTGCCCGCCTCGACGATGTCGGCGGCCAGGATCTCCGCCAGCGGCAGGTCCAGCCGTCCGCGCGCCAGGATGCGGCCGGTGCGGAGCACCGCGCTGGTGAGCGCCGTCGTCGCCGCCCGTGAGACATCGGAGGGGACATGGTGGCTGTCACTGAAGCGGCTGGCGACCACATGGGTGTTGTCGGCCCGGATCGCGCGCTGCTCGCCGCGCAGGGCGCGCCGCACGCCGGGCGCGTTCTGCAGGGTCTGCAGCAGGACCCCCCGCTCGGCCACCTGGCGCAGATAGGTCACGGTGGAGAGGCGCAGGCGTTCGGCCGGCCGCTCGGCGGTGTTGATGCGGTGGGTTCGAGCCGCCCGGATGGCCTCCAGCTCCCGGCGGGCCAGGGCCGCCATCAGGTCATCGACGGTGGGGAAGAAGTGGTAGGCGCGCGGCGCGGTGAGCCCGGCGTCCCTGGCGACCCGCTTGATGGTCAGGGCGTGCAGGCCGTCCTGCACGATGATCCGCGCGGCGACCTCCAGCAGCTGCTGGCGGCGATCCTCCGACGACAGGCGCACGGGCGTTCGGCGTGCGATGGGTTGGCCCGGCGTGATGAGGATCTGTTCGCCCACGCCTGTGGGCGCCGGGGGCAGGTCGGGGGGCGACGCGGCGCGGCCGGCCCGGGCCTTCGCCCAGTGGCCCCGGGTCGGATAGGGGATCGCGGTCCGGTCGCAGAGTTTCGCCAGGCCGCTGGCGCTCAGGCCCAGGTCCGCCGCCACCGACGAGAGGGGCTCGCGCCACAGACGCTGGAAGAGCTGCGGGCGGGTAAGCTCAGTGGGCGTCGAGGGGCGCATGTTTCCAGACCAGGCCAACGGCCGCACCATAACCGCCGCGCCTGATCTTTCATAACGCCGCGAAGGCGTCTCGACACGCGCTGTTGCTGACGTTCGCACTAATTGATAGGTCGGAGGTCCGCCCCGCCGTCCGAAAGGCTCGATCCCATGCCGGCCACCCCCCCGCCCTTCGCCTCCTTGGAGACCTTCCGCGCCGAGGCGCGGGCCTGGCTGGACGCCAACTTCCCCAGGGCCCTGGCCGGAAAGCAGGCCCAGATGGAGGCGGCCGATCAGGGCGGACAGGACCTCGCCGATTGGAAGCGGGCCCTGTGCGGCAAGGGCTGGGGCACGCCCACCTGGCCCAGCGCCTATGGCGGCGGCGGCCTGACGCCGGCGCAGGCGCGGGTGCTGCGCGAGGAGATCCGGCGGGCGGGCGCCTGGAACCCCATCGGCTGGGGCATGGGGGTGCGCATGCTGGGCCCGACCCTGCTGGAATATGGCACGGAGGCGCAGAAGCAGCGGCACATCCCGCCGATCGTCCGCGGCGAGACCCGCTGGTGCCAGGGCTATTCCGAACCCAATGCCGGCTCTGATCTCGCCTCACTGCAGACCAAGGCCGAGGACTGTGGCGACCACTTCCTGGTCAATGGCCAGAAGCTGTGGACCAGTGGCGCCCAGTACGCCGACTGGTGCTTCTGCCTGGTCCGCACCGACCCCACCCGCAAACATGACGGGATATCCTTCCTGCTGATCGACATGCGCTCGCCAGGCGTGCGGGTGAATCCGATCCAGCTGATCTCCGGCCGCTCCCCCTTCTGCGAGACCTTCTTCACCGACGTGGAGGTCCCCACGGCCAACCTGGTGGGTCCCCTCAACGGCGGCTGGACCGTCGGCAAGCGCCTGCTGCAGTACGAGCGCCAGCGCAACGAGGACGCCCCAGCCCGCGCCACCGAGCAGCGCGCCATCGAGGTGGTGGCCGCCGAGCATCTGGGACGTGACGCCCAGGGGCGGATCGCCGATGTCGACTACCGCAGCCGGCTCACCCGGCATCTGATGGACCGCAAGGCCTTCAACCTGACCCTGCAGAGGTCCATCACCGAGGCCGGCGGCGGCGGCCCGAACGCGGCCACCTCGATCCTCAAGAACGTGTCCTCGCTGCTCGTCCAGGAGCGGTCCGAACTGCTGGTGGAGGCCATGGGCCAGGGTCTCGGCTGGGAGGGCGAGGTCTTCGAGCCGGCCGAACTCGCCTATGTCCGCGAGTGGCTCTCGGGCAAGGCCAACACCATCTTCGCCGGCTCCTACGAGATCCAGAACAACATCATCGCCAAGCGAATCCTCGGCCTGCCGGAACCGAAGTGAGCGCGATGACGTGCTCTAGGCCGGGAGGGTCAGCACCACCTTGACGCAGTCGCCATGGTGCTGCGCGTCGATGGCGGTGTTGATCTGGTCGAACGGGAAAGCCCGAACCAGCTTCTCCAAGGGAAGTCGTCCCTCCCGCCAAAGGTTGATCAGGTCCAGGATGAAGACATCAGGATCGCTGTCACCTTCGATAATGCCGCGCACCGTCTGACCGAAGGTCAGTAGGACGCCCAGGTCGCCGGGCATCGGCGTGCCCGGCGCCGGAATGCCCACGATGCCCAGCACGCCCTTCGGCGCCAGAACGCCCATGATGGCGGTGAGCGTGTCGCCGCGGCCGGTGGTGTCGAAGGCGTAGTCGACGCCTTGCGCGGCGATGGCCCGCACAGCCGCGGTCAGGTCCGGACTCGCCGCGGGATCAATCACATGGGTCGCGCCCAACTCCATCGCCAGGGCGCGACGCGCCGCATGCGGCTCGACGACGATAATGGTCCGGCATTCCCGGATCACGGCGCCCATCACCGCCGACAGGCCCACCGCTCCGCCGCCGGTGATCAGCAGCGATGACCCTTTCGAACAGGCCAGGGCGAGCATGACGCCGCCCGCGCCGGTTTGCACGCCGCAGCCCAGCGGCGCGGCGATCTCGAATGGAATGTCGTCGGGGAGCTTCAGCGTATTGCGCTCATAGGCGAGGCAGTAGGTGGCGAAGGACGACTGGCCGAAGAAGTTCGATGAGACAGCGGTCTCGCCCTGCCTCAGCGCCTTGGTTCCGTCTGGGCGCATGCCGATATAGTTCAGCGCCGGCATCGAATAGCAGTAGGCGGGGTCGCCGCTCATGCAGCGGTCGCACCGGCCGCAGGACCGGAAGGTGAGCGCCACGCGATCGCCCACGGCCACCTTGGTGACAGCCGCGCCCACCTTCTCCACGACCCCCGCGCCCTCATGGCCCAGGACGGCCGGCATGGAGAAAGGCATGGCCCCCGCTCGGGCCACGAGGTCGGTATGGCAGACCCCGACCGCCGCGATGCGAACGAGGATTTCGTCCGGCCTCGGATCGTCCAGCTCCACGGTCTCGAGCGTGAAGTCTTCGCCCGGCGCACGGGCGACGGCGGCGGTTACCTGCATGGACATGGATCCCTCATTCGTCCGTCTCGTGGCCTGGTTCACCGATCGAGCCCGACCGCGCCAGCAGGGGTTCCCAGGTATCACGGATCGAGCGGGCCGAAGAGACGGGTCACCGGGATCGGGTAGCTTCCGATAGGTCCCGCCCCTCCAGAACATTGTCAGCCCAGTCCTGGGCGATCGCGCAGTCGAGTTCGAGCGCGATCGCTGGCGTGGGCGTGTCGTCGCCTTCGAAATGCATGGAAGGCAGGTCGCCGACCACCACCAGCGGGTCGAGCGACGGATTGAGACCCCGCAAGAGCGCTGATTTCCCGGGTTTCAGGGAATTGGTCACCCGCAGAGACGACTTGCCCTGACGGTCTGGCGGTGGGCGCAGTCGGGGGTCGACCTATCTCTGCCGCACTCAAGGCCCCTCGCGTGGGCGCGAAGGGACGGGGCGGCCGTAAGGCCGCCCCGTCCGTCGTCATCAGGAGAAGACGAAGTCGCCGCTGCTCAGGCTCGACAGGTTCACGCCCTGCAGCGTGATGGAGTGGGCGGCGTCGAGCGCAATCACCACCGAGCTCCCGACCTGGGACGCGTGACTCAGCAGATCGCCGAAGCCGCCCACCAGGTTGTGGTCGATTTGGATGGTGTCGTTCTGCGCCTTGAAGTCGGTGATCGTATCGTTGCCGAAGCCGGCGCCGAAGATGAAGCGGTCCGGGCCATTCCCGCCGGTCAGCACGTCATTGCCGGTCCCGCCGTCGAGGGTGTCGGAGCCGTTCTCGCCGGAGAGCTGGTCGATGCCCGCCCCACCGTACAGCCGGTCACCGCCGTTGCCGCCACTGAGGTTGTCGGCCCCACCCGAGCCATTGACCGTATCGTCGCCGTTGCCGCCTTCGATACGCTCATCAGCCTCCGTGCCCGACAGGACATCGGACTTCACCGTGCCAATGATATTGGCCCCGTTGGCGACGCCGCCGACGGTTAGGTTGACCGTCGCGGTGCTGATCGCGCCCGCGGAGTCGGCCATCACATAGGTGAAGCTGTCAGAGGCCGTCTGACCCGCGGTCAACAGATCCTGGCTGTCGGCGTCGGCGGTGTAGACCACCTTGCCGTCGACGATGGCGACACTGGCGCCGCTGGTGGTGGCCGAAACGGAGACCAGGGTCTTCAAGTCGCCAGCGTCAACATCGGTGTCGTTGGCCAGAACGTCCAGGGTCAGCGACTGGTCCTCCGAAACCGAACCGGCGTCGGCCGCGGCGACCGGTCCGTCGTTCACGCCAGTGACCGTCATGGTCACCGAGGCCGTGCTCTCGGCGCCGACGGAATCGCGGACCGTGTAGCTGAAGGTGTCGGTGGCCGTGGCGCCGGCCTTCAGGCTTTGGAAGGCCGATCCCGTGGCGTAGCTCACGGCGCCGTCGGCGTTCGCCGTCACCGATCCCACCGCGCCGGTGGCGTCGATCGAGACCAGGGTCTTGGTGTCGCCAGCATCGACGTCGGTGTCGTTGGTCAGGACGTCCAGCGTCACCGCCGCCCCATCCTCGACCGCCGCGCCGCTGTCGGCCACGGCGACGACGCCGTCGTTCACGCCGGTGACCGTCATGGTGACGGTCGTGGCGCCGGTCAGGCCCGCGGTGTCCTTCATGGTGTAGCTGAAGGTGTCGGTGGCCGTGTCGCCGGCCTTCAGCGATTGGAAGTGAGCGCCGGCATCGTAGGTCACCGTGCCGTCGGCGTTGGCTGTCGCCGACCCCGTCGTGCCCGCGGTGTTGACCGAGACCAGGGTCTTGGTGTCGCCCGGGTTGGCGTCGGTGTCGTTGGCAAGCACGTTCAACGTCACCGCCCCGCCATCCTCGGTCGCCGCGAAGGCGTCAGCGACGGCGACGGGCGCCACGTTGCTGGGGGCGAAGGTGGCGTTGAGCGAGATATTGTCCAGACCAAAGGCGCCCGGACCGGTGAAGTTGGCGGGGATGACTTCGACGAAGGTCAGCGTGTAATCGCCCGCGCTGAGCGAATTCAGGGCCGCTCGGATGTCCAGGGTCACATGGGTGACAGGGTTCCAAGTCGAATCACTGAACGGCGCCGCAAAGTGATAGAAGTTGGCCACCGTGGTCCCGCCCTGGGTGAGCAGGACGTCAAAGGTGCGAACCGCGCCGCTATAGCTGGTGGTGGAAGCGTAATCGAACTTCAGGATCGCCGAGGACACCGTCTCATCGATGTGAATCGTCTGGCTCAGGGTGAATTTGCCCGGGCTGCCGTCGAAGCCATTGAATGCCGTATAGCCGTCTATCGGGGCGGCGCCGCCGCCGGCGACGCTACGCATGAACCAGGCCGGCGCGCCTGAATCGGAATAGGCGATCTGAGAATTGCCGCTCCCACCGAACGAGGCCTGATACGGGCTGGTTTGGTTGCTGCCCGCGGTCCAGCCCGCGAATGTGCCGGTGCTGAACCCGCCGTTGGTGATCAGTTCGCTCATAGTGAATTTGCCCCTTAGTAGATCAGCCCGCATGCGGGCTGTTACGCGAATACGTCGGGCAAGTGACTAGAGACAGCTCTCCGTTATTCAAAACGAAAATCCGCGTTACCTATGATTTACGCGTCTGGCGGGAATATTAGTTAATATTACAGAGGACCGCATCAGAAAAAGACACCCCTAATCCACCGGTAATCAACTTTATATTGGTGTCCACAACTTCGGATTGCCAGGGTCGACTCCTCGAGTCCCGCTGCCCCGACTGTCTGGCGGCCCGGGAGGGACTCGAACCCCCGACCTTCGCTTTAGGAAAGCGCTGCTCTATCCTGCTGAGCTACCGGGCCAGACGGTGGGTGATAGCGCACCGCCGGGCCGCGGTGAAAGGGGAGATGCGCATGGGGGCTCTACGCTATTTTCGGGTGCTCTATGTGCAGGTGCTCATCGGGATCGCCCTGGGCATCCTCGTGGGCTGGCTTTGGCCAGATGTCGGCGTGGCGCTCAAGCCGCTGGGCGACGGCTTCATCAAGCTGATCAAGATGGCCATAGCCCCGGTGATCTTCTGCACCATCGCCGCGGGCATGGCGCGGATGAGCGACCTCAAGGCCTTCGGCCGGCTGGGCGCCAAGACCCTGATCTATTTCGAGGTGGTCTCCACCTTCGCCCTCGTGATCGGCCTGGTGGTGGGCAGGCTGGTGCAGCCCGGCGTCGGGTTCAATGTCGACCCGGCCACCCTCGATCCCAAGATCGCCGCGGACTATCTGGAAAAGGCCCACCACAGCCCCAGCCTGCCCGAGTACCTGCTCAACCTGATCCCCGACACCTTCTTCGGCGCCTTCGCCGAGGGCCAGCTGCTGCAGGTTCTGGTGATCGCGGTTATCACCGGCCTGGCCTGCACGCGGATGGGCGCCTTGGGCGACAAGGTGGCAGGCGCCCTGGAGGAGATCTCCAAGGTCTTCTTCTCGATCATCCAGGTGGTGGTGCGGCTGGCGCCCATCGGCGCCTTCGGGGCCATGGGCTTCACCATCGGCAAGTACGGGATCGCGGCCCTGGTGAAGCTGGCGGCCCTGGTGGGGACCTTCTACCTCACCAGCCTGCTCTTCGTGCTGGTGGTGCTGGGGCTGATCGCCTGGCTCTCCGGCTTCTCGATCCTCAAGTTCCTGGCCTATATCCGCGAGGAACTGCTGATCGTCCTGGGCACCTCTTCCTCGGAGTCGGTGCTGCCGCAGATGATCGACAAGATGCAGCGCCTGGGAGCCGGCAAGACCACCGCGGGCCTGGTGATCCCGACGGGCTACAGCTTCAATCTCGACGGCACCAACATCTACATGACGCTCGCCACCCTGTTCCTGGCCCAGGCCACCAACACCCACATCACCCTGACCCAGGAGCTGACCCTGCTGGGGGTGGCCATGCTCACCTCCAAGGGCGCCAGCGGCGTCACCGGGGCGGGCTTCATCACCCTGGCCGCCACCCTGGCGGTGATCCCCGACATCCCCATCGCGGCCCTCGCCCTGCTGGTGGGGGTGGACCGGTTCATGAGCGAGTGCCGGGCCCTGACCAATCTGGTGGGCAATGGCGTGGCCACCCTGGTGGTCGCCCGCTGGGACGGCGACCTCGACCGGGAGGTCCTGGCTCGCGAGCTGGCCCGGGGGCCCCGCGCCATGACCATCGAACCCACCCCGGCGGCGGCCGACTAGAGCACGTCAGGCGGAAGTGGCGCCCCGGCGGCGGGTGGTCTCCCACGGCCGCCCGGTTAGCCCGGTGCGAGTGCGGGCTCCGGCGGCGCGGCGGCCAGCGGCGCGGCCCGGATCGGCAGCATGACGCCGACGCCGATCAAGGTGGCGTGCAACTGCCGGACATTGGCCGCGGTGCGGCCCAGGCTGGCGGCGATCCGCGTCGGATTGAACCGCGCCTCGGTGAAGATGAACCCGCCCGGCAGGGCGCGGCAGACGCCAAGTCCGATCAGCTTGTGCAGATGCCGGCGGGTGGTTTCGCGCGGCAAGCCGATCTCCCCGGCCAGGGCGACGGCGGTGATCGGCTGTCGCACGCTGTCGGGAATGGTGCGGATCGGGCCCACCAGTTCGGTGGCCGACTCCGCGAGCCTCCGGATATTGGCCCCCTCCAGGGCGCAGGCTGTCAGGCCCAGCATCAGGTCGCCCGCCGAGAGCGCCATCACGTTTTCCAGGAAGCGCAGGCAGAAGGTGTTGGTGGCCCGGCCGATGGCGCGGTGCAGCGGTTCGTCCAGGTCGGCGGACGCCGGCCGGTCGATGGAGACGACGCCGGCGCGCTGCAGCCTCAGGCAGAAATCGCGGGCCAGCTCGGTGTTGGCGATCACCGTGGCGATCACCCGCGGCTGGAGCATCGCCTCGGCGCGGATGATGACCCCGTCGGGGGTTTCCTCGATATAGCCCTCCGCCTTCAGGCCATTGAGCTTGCGCCGCAGGGTCTCGCGGGGAAGGCCGAGGGCGGCGGCGGCGGCATGGGCCGTGATCGGACGGCGCAGATCGTCCGGCGCCGGCTTCTGGAGGGTTCCCCAGGCCCGGGTCCCCTCGGGCCGCTGATCGAGATAGGCGGTGTTGGCCTGGGTGATGGTGGCGAAGATCATCGCCGTGGTGATGTCGCCGAAAAGGGCGGTCGATTGGCGGATCCAGCGCAGCACGTAGTCGGAGGAAAGTTGGCCCACCAAGCGTCGGTTCATGATGACCCTCCCGCGGGACCTCCCATGTTCGCCACCCGCCTCCAGGCGGGCCTTCGGTGATGAGCCTTGTGTCTTAAGTTGTCATTGGCAAACAACTTGGCGTGTTCGACATGAGTATATCGAACCGAAATGCTGTACAAGAGAAACGCCTCGCGCATGGTTATTTGGGTCTCCAGAGCGATCTCGGTGGCTAATACCCAATTTGAGGCGCGCAAACTCCGCAGTTTGAGATCGAGCTTACGCTCTTCGCCCAAATCAGCCCAGCGGCCGCGCCGGCCACTCCGAAGACCCTGGGGGGACCCCGGCGGAGATCGCCGATGTCCTGGCGCTGGGCTTCGAAGCCCAGCTGGCCCTACGAACCTCTAGTCCTCGCCGCCTTGCGCCGGACGCCGGCCTCGACGGCGCGGCGCCTCCCGTTCCAGGGCGACGGCGGCGAACAGCTCGCCCTCGGGGGTGAGCAGGGGGAACATATCGATGGCGCACCGGTAGGGTTCGCCGGACTTGCGATAATTCACCAGGGTCGTGCTGTGGCGCTGTCCGGCGCGCAGGGCCTTGGACAACCGCTTTCTGGCCGCCAGGCTGGTGGCGGGGCCCTGCAGAATCCGCGGGCTCGCCCCGATGAGCTCCTGGCTCGCATAGCCCGTCAGCCGCTCGAAGGCCGCGTTCACGTAGAGGATGTGCGGCCCCGAGGCCAGCAGCAGGCCGTCGGTCACCACAACCGCAAGTTCATTGTCGCCCGCCAGGGCGGAAATCAGTTGGATCAAGGGCATGGCGGCGGGGGGCTCGAAGGCCAGCGTCGCCGGCCGAAGGGGGAGCACTCGTCTACAGTGTGTCCCATCGGCGCGCAATTCGCCCTTCGTTAACCACCACCAGCTTGCAGCCGGGGCCCATGCCATCAGGGTTTCTGATTGGGGCCCGCGCGGGCGTCATGGGCCTTCGTCTCGCAATTAGAGTTCTGTTAGCGGTTCCGATGCGACGAAGTGACCTGCTGGTGGGTGTGGAAGGCGGAGGCGGGAGATATGGTTTTTGGCATGCGAGTGAAGGCTAAGGGGCCAGACGCCCAACAGGTTCGGGAGCTTGAGGCCCAGATCGCGGCGATGGAGCGGTCCCAGGCGGTGATCGAGTTCAAGCTCGACGGCACGATCCTACGGGCTAACGCCAACTTCCTCGATGCGCTGGGTTACACGGCCGCCGAGATCGAGGGCCGGCACCACAGCATGTTCGTGCCGGCCGATCAGCGAGACAGCGCCGCCTATCGGGACTTCTGGCGCGACCTCAACAAGGGCGAGTTCGTCGCCGCCAAGTTCGAGCGCGTGGGCAAGGGCGGCAGGACGTGCTGGATCCAGGCCTCCTACAACCCCGTGCTCGACGAGACCGGACGCCCCTACAAGGTCATCAAGTTCGCCACCGACGTCACCGAGGTCGAGCTGGAGCGGGCGCGCAACGAGACGGAGCGCCGCCAGGCCGCAGAGACCCAGGGCGCGGTGGTGGCCACCCTGGCCGAAAGCCTGAGGCGGCTGTCCGACGGCGATCTCACCGGTGTGATCACCGCCGACTTCACCGGCGACTACCGGCAGATCAAGGAGGACTTCAACCGGGCCATCGGGACCCTGGGCGAGGCGATCACCAGCATCGCAGCCTCCACCAATGGCGTGCGCGGCGGCTCAGACGAGATCGCCAGCGCTTCCGACGACCTGTCGCGACGCACCGAGCAGCAGGCCGCCTCCCTGGAGGAGACCGCCGCGGCCCTGGACGAGATCACCGCCACGGTGAAGCGCAGCGCCGAGGGGGCCCGGCAGGCTTCGGCGGCCGCCTCTACCGCCAGGGCCGACGCCCAGCGCTCCGGCGAGGTTGTGCGCCAGGCCGTCGAGGCCATGGGGGAGATCGAAACCTCCTCCACCCAGATCAGCCAGATCATCGGGGTCATCGACGAGATCGCCTTCCAGACCAACCTGCTGGCCCTGAACGCCGGGGTCGAGGCGGCTCGCGCGGGTGAAGCCGGCCGCGGCTTCGCCGTGGTGGCGTCCGAGGTGCGGGCGCTCGCCCAGCGTTCCGCCGACGCGGCCAAGGAGATCAAGACCCTGATCAGCGCCTCCACCGCCCAGGTGAGTTCCGGCGTGCGCCTGGTGGGGGAGACGGGCCAGGCCCTGGTGGGGATTGTCGAACGGGTCAGCGAGATCGACGGCCTGATCTCCGAGATCGCACTCTCGTCCCAGGAGCAGGCCACCGGCCTCAACCAGGTCAACAGCGCCGTCAATCAGATGGATCAGGTGACCCAGCAGAACGCCGCCATGGTGGAGGAGGCCACCGCCGCGGCCGCCAACCTGCGCAGCGAGGCCGTGGAATTGGCCCGCCTGGTCAGCCGGTTCCAGACCGGGGCCGCGGCGCGGACGCCGGGCTTGGAGGTGGCGCGTCCGGAACGCCATGCCCCGGCGCGCAATCCCGTCGCCCAGGACCGCGCCCGGCTGACCGCCGCCTTCGCGGGCGGCGGCCGCGCCGCGGCGGCGTCCTCGGCCGACTGGGAAGAGTTCTAAAAAAGCCTAGGCGGCGGCGCTGGGGCGAGCCTTGACCCGCTCCATCCAGCCCTTGACCCACTTGGCCTCGTCCGGGACCGGCTGGCCCACCGTCGCCCCGAAGGTCAGGAACCCGTAGAGCAGGACGTCGGCCAAGGTGAACCGGCCGCCACAGACGAAGTCGCCCTTCATCTGGCCATCCAGCCAGAGCAGGCGGTCCTTGGCGATGGCCTTGAGGTCGGCCGCGCCTTCCGCGCCCACCAGCTTCATGCGGCTCTCGAAGAGGCGGCGGCCCTCGGCGGCGCGGAAGCCGTTGGCCATGGGCTCGCAGATGTTGAGGTCGATGCGGCGGGTCCACATGCGGGTCTCGGCCCGCTCCTCGGGATTGGTCCCGATCAGCGGCGGGTTGGGCTGGATCTCCTCCAGGTACTCGCAGATCGGCAGGATTTCGCAGACCTTGTGGCCGTTATCGAGCTCCAGGGCCGGGATCTGGCCGGCGGCGTTGATCTGCTCGGTATAGGGCGGCTTGCGGTTCTCGCCGCCCATCAGGTCGACGGTCTGGGTCGGGATGCTCATGCCCTTCTCGGCGATGAACATGCGCACCACGTGCGGATTGGGGCCCATCGAGTCGTAGAGTTTCATGGCGTGTCGCTCCCTTAAGTCGTTGGCGCGACCTTTTCGGCGGGAGGCGGCGGCGTCAAGCCGGACGCCACGTCAATCTAGGCTTGCCTGGATCTGCGCCCGGATGGTGGGCCAGGCCTGGGAGGTGGGGTCGATCAGCTCGAAGTGGCCCGCCTGGGGCATGTCGTAGATCGTCACGGCGTCCCCCAGGCCGGCGGCGTGTTCACCGTAGGCGTGGCCGAAGCGCTTGGGGACGATGGGGTCGAGATCTCCCGACACCAGGGCCTGCGGGACGCCGATGGGCGCCATGGCCATGGGCGAGGTGTCGGCGAAGACGTCCTGGCCGGCGCGGTCCGCGGCGCCGGTGATGGCGTCGATGGTGGAGGGCCCGCCGCAGGCGTCGGGGCCGGTCTCCCGGTAACCGGCCAGGTCGACGATGCCGGCCAGGCTGACCACGGCGCGGATCTTCAGCGGACGCTTGCCGCGCAGCCGATTGGACGCAGGCAGGCCGGAGCGGCCGGCCACCCAGACGGCGAGATGGCCGCCGGCGGAGTGTCCGACGGTGACCACGCGCGCCAGGTCCAGGTGGAAGATGGGCGCCAGGCTGCGCAGATGGTCGACGGCGCGGGCGGTGTCCTGGAAGGTCCCGGGATAGCCGCCGCCCTCATGGCCGATCCGCCGGTACTCGATATTCCAGACCGCGATCCCCGCCTCCCGCAGATCGGCGGAGATGTAGTCCATCAGTTCCAGGCCCGGCAGGTCGGCGCGCCAGCAGCCGCCATGGATCACCACCACCACCGGATGGGGGCCGGGGCTCTTGGGCAGCCACAGCTCGCCGAACTGCAGGGGCAGGGGGCCGTAAGAGGCGCGGGCGTCCGCCGCCGGCCGAGGCCGGGCCAGCAGGTCGCTGAAACTGATGAGCGCCTTGGTCTCCACGCTCGCTCCTTGCCCGCCGCGACGTCAGGGGGTGAGGATGCCCGAAAATATGACCCAGGGAGAGAGACCATGGCCGACGAACCCATCCTGCTCACCGACGACCCCGCCCCTCACGTCCGACGCATCACCCTGAACCGGCCGGCCAAGCGCAACGCGCTCTCCAACGCCCTGCGCGGCGAGATCTTCCAGGCTTTGGAGGCGGGTGACCGTGACCCGGAGGTCCGGGTGATGATCCTGCGCGGGGCAGGGACCTGCTTCTCGTCGGGCTACGATCTCGCGGGCCTCGGTGAGCTGCCCTACTACACCGCCGGCGGCCAGGGGCAGTGGGCGCGGCATGTGGTGGAGGGCTGCTTCCGGATCTGGGACCTGGCCAAGCCGGTGATCGCCCAGGTGCACGGCTGGTGCCTGGCCGGCGGCTCGGAACTCGCGGTGGCCTGTGACCTGGTCTATGTCGCCGAGGACGCCCAGATTGGCTACCCGGCGGTGCGCACCATGAGCCCGCCCGACAACCAGTATCACGCCTGGTTCATGGGCATGCGGGCGGCCATGGAGCTGATGCTCACCGGAGACTCGGTCAGCGGGCTGGAGGCCGTCCGCCTGGGCTTCGCCAACCGGGCCCATCCGGCGGGCGACCTGGAGGCCGAGGTGCTGGCGGTGGCGCAGCGGATCGCCAAGGTCGACCCGGAACTGGCCCAGCTCAACAAGCGCCTGGTCCATCGCCAGATGGAGGCCATGGGACTCCGCGCCGGGCTGCGCGCGGGCACCGACCTCCACGCCCTGGGTTGGCACACGCCCGCCAGCCGCGACTACATGGCCCAGATGCGCCAGGGGGTGACCCAGGCCCTGACCGCGCGGGACAAGGCCTTCGGCGACTACCGCACCGAGGGGAAGGCCGAGTAGCGCAGACGAAAACGCCCGGCCATTGCGGGCCGGGCGTCTCGAAGATCAGCGGTGAGTCGGGCGCTTAAGCGGCGACGGCCTTGATCAGGTTCTTGTTGAGGATGCCGATGGCGGCGTCGCGGTCGATGCGTTCGATGGCGGCGACCTCGCGGGCCATGCGGTCGAGCGCCGACTCATAGAGCTGGCGTTCGGAATAGGACTGCTCCGGCTGGTTCTCGGCGCGGTGCAGGTCGCGGACGACCTCGGCGATGGAGATCAGGTCGCCGGAATTGATCTTGGCCTCGTATTCCTGGGCGCGGCGCGACCACATGGTGCGCTTCACGCGGGCGCGGCCCTTCAGGGTGATCAGCGCCTGGCTGACGACAGTGCCCTCGGCCAGCGAACGCAGGCCGGCGGTGCGGGCCTTGGCGGTCGGCACGCGCAGGGTCATTTTCTCGTGGTCGAAGGTGATCACATAGACTTCGAGCGAATAGCCGGCCACTTCCTGAGTTTCGATCCCCTGCACCTGACCCACCCCGTGGGCCGGATAGACGACGTGATCGCCAACCCCGAAATCCAGACCAGTCTTGCTCATCAGCTAAGTCCCTTCGACCTCGTCCAATCCCACCGGCGCATCCAGGTTTTCCGAGAGCTCAAAGCGAAAGAAGTCCCTCCGCGAAAGCGCGCGGCGAACAACATTCATGAGAACGGAATAGACCTCTAAGACACCCTTCGCCTCTTCGAGGCGCATACGGCCGGGGACGGCTCTTCTTCAGAAACGACGTGGCAGGCGCAAATGCCGATCCCCACGTCAATTAAGACTATAACATAAAAATCAGCCGAAAGAAAGGCTTGCACCCCGGGCGCAGGGGGGCATCAGGAGCCTTGGCCGGGCTTCTCGCTGAAGTACTTCTCGAATTTCCCGGTCTCGCGCTCGAAGGCCTCGGCGTCGGCCGGAGGCTCGCCCTTCACCGTGATGTTGGGCCAGATCTTGGCATAGTCGGTATTGATCTTCAGCCACTTGGAGTCGGGCTCGTCCTCGGTGTCCGGCTTGATGGCGTCCACCGGGCACTCGGGTTCGCAGACGCCGCAGTCGATGCATTCGTCCGGGCTGATCACCAGGAAGTTCTCGCCTTCGTAGAAGCAGTCCACCGGACACACCTCCACGCAGTCCATGAACTTACATTTGATACAGGCGTCGGTGACGATGTAGGTCACTGGGAACTCCGGCAGATCTCGAGCGCGGGTTTTCCCGGTCACGCCCCCGATTGTCAATGCCGCCGCACCCCAGGATATCTGTCAGGGGCGATAGGTCACGGCGCGGGCGTCAGCGAGATCACCGTTTCGGTCGCCGCCTCCACCGCCGGCCGCGAATAGAGCAGGGGCACGTAGTCGCCTTTCACCCATTTCGGGAACAGGTCGCGGTAGTGCGGGCTCTCCGGATTCCCCGACTGGCCGGGCGTGTTGATGGTCATGCTGTTGTCCCAGGCGCCCACGTCCAGGACCATGCGGAACGACGCCCCGGCGATCACCCGGAAGTCGTCCGGCCGCCAGGTGGCCGCCATGGGCGACAGGCTGGTCCCGGCCATGGGGGTCGGTCCCGCCGCCAGGCTCGGCCGCACCGAGGGATCGGCCAGCGGCGTCAGGGCGTGCTCGAATCGGGCCTGGTGAAGTTTGCCCCACGCCCAGTCCTTGGGATCGGGGCCGAGCCGGGCCGACAACTCGTCGGCGGCGGCCAGCAGGCTGGCCTTCAGGACCGCGTCGCGGGCGGCGGCGGGCAGGCTGGCGTCGGGATGCTCCAGCAGCTCCATGACCGCGGCCAGGTCGCCATTGCCGATGATCGTCTGGGCGGCCTTGGGCGTGGTGGCCGCGACGACCGCGCGGCCTAGGTGCTTGCCGGTCCAGACCTCGAACAGGGCCGCGGCTGGGCTGTCGACCGCCGTCCGGTGGTTCCAGCGGCGCAGCATGTCCAGGGCGCCGGCCAGGCGCGGCTCGTCGGAGGTCAGGGGCGTCAGCAGGGCGACCAGCCGCCGCGAGGTGATGTCGTAGGGATCGGTCTGCAGGGCCATGGCGTCGGCCACGGTCAGCTTCGGCTTGCCGGCCAGCACCTCATTGACCCGCAGGAACCGCGCGGCGTTGGACCATTCGAACCCGACCTTCCGCTCGGCATAGGGGTAGGCCTTGGGCAGGTTCATCTGGTTGGCCGAGGCGAACCAGCCCTGTTTTGGATCGGCCTGGCTGGGCAGGTCGTCGGGCGCGAGGAAGCCCTTCCACTCATAGCGTCCGTCCCCGGGGACCGGCAGCAGGCCGTCCCAGTTGGGCCGGGCTGGAACCATGCCGGCGGCCACCCAGCCGATGTGGCCCGAGGTGTCGGCATAGGCCTGGTTCTCGGACGGCGCGCCCCAGCCGGCCAGGGCCTGCTTGAAGCCCTTCCAGTCCTGAGCCTGCATGTAGCCGGTGGAGCCGAAATAGGCCGAGGTTCCCGGCTGGCTCCAGACCGTGCGGATGGCGAAGGCCTTGCCGCCCTCCGCCTTCAACACCGGGCCGTGGCGAGTGAAGCGCAGCTCCACGGGGCGCGGGGCCGTCTCGCCCTTCACGGGGATGGCCTCCTTCACCACGGTCATGGCCTCCCAGCCCTCGCCGTAGCGGTACTGGTCTCGATCGCCGGGCTTGGTCTCGTAGACGTAGAGATCCTCCTGATCGACCGGGAAGATGGTCAGGCCAAAGGCGATCCTGTCGTTGTGGCCGATGGAGACCCCGGGCAGGGCCGGCTCCCCGGCGCCGATCACCGAAAAGCCCGGAGCGTTCAGGTGGACGATGTAGCGCAGGGACGGCGCCCCGTGCTCGCGATGCGGATCGTTGGCCAGGATCGGGCGGCCGCTCGCCGTGCGCGATCCGGAGACCGTCCAGTTGTTGGAGCCGATGGCCTCCGGCGGGACCTCCAGGGCCGCGCGCTGTTCCGGCGGCCCTGAGAACTTCACCCCGGAGCCGGCCAGTTGGTAGTCGGCCAGGACGTCGGCGGGGACGGCGCAGGGATCGAGACCTTCGGGGACCTTGGTCGTCCATTTCGGCTCGATGAAGCGGTAGAGGCGGGCGGCGGCCAGGCCGGCCTTGCAGGCGATCTGGGCGCGGCCCACCTCGTTGGGGACGTTGCGGGTCAGGCCGTGGCTGCGGATGCGCACCACGTCCTCAGGCGCCCAGCGGTCCGGCGCACTGCCGGCGATCTTGAACTCCAGCGGCAGGGGACGCTTGCCGGCGGCGATCTCGTCGACGAAGGCGTTGACCCCGGCCACCCAGGCGGCGGTGTTGGCCTGGGCTCCGGGCCCATAGGCGGCCCACTCCTTGTCCATGTCGCCGCGATAGAGGAACAGGCGCGCCGCGCGGTCCTGGGCCACATAGGTCGGGCCGAAGTCCCTGGCCAGCAGCCCCAGCCCCCGCTTGCGCCACAGGTCGATCTGCCAGAGCCGGTCGCGGGCGACATTGTAGCCCTGCAGGAAGAAGGCGTCGCGGACGCTGCCGGCATAGATGTGGGGGATGCCCCAGGTGTCGACGCGAATCTCGGCCGGCGCCGCGAGGCCCGCGACGGCGCGGCTTTCCCGGGCTGGCGCGGCCAGGGCGGTCAGACTGGAAAGGCTGAGCAGGGCCCCGAGCAGGGGGGCGAGAACCTTGGGCATCTGCAGTTCCTCCGGGGCCGGATGGAGGAAGCTAGGGCAAGACGGCGGCGCCGACTACGGCGATAGGTGGCTTAGGCGCCGGTCCACGAGCGCACGCGCGCCACGTCCACGTGGACGAAGTTTGAGCTCGGATAGAAGCCGACGCCGCCCGCCGAGACGCTGAGGGCGGCCTTTTGCAGGTTGCGCAGGTCGACGCCCTGGATGCGCACGTCGGCCGCCTTGCCCAGCATGTGCTGACTCTTGGAGGCCACCCCCGAACTGCGAGCATGCAGCATGGCGTTGGTCTTCGGCGAGCGGTAGCCGGAGATGATCTGGAAGGGCCGGTTGGTCCCGAGCTTGGCGCTGATGGCGTGCAGGGTGTCGAACAGGCGCGGGTCCATCACGTGCTCCTCGCCGTTGCGCCAGTCGCGGAGCACCCGCATCGCCTGGGCCAGGGCCTGGGGCACGTAGCGGCCGCCCTCGAAATAGACCTCGTTGAACGTGTCGCCGGTGTGCAGGTTGTGCAGCACGGCGCGGCGGACCTGAGCGCCGTGCAGGGGCGTGACAGCGGCCCAGGCGGCGGCCGGCGCGGCGGCCGCCAAGGCGGCGCCGGTTCCAAGGCGCATGAGGTCGCGCCGTCCCAGTGTGATGCTCATGTGGCCGGTCGCCCCTCTGCCTTGGAGCCCGCCGAGTGCCATCGGGTTTGGGCTGGAATGAGGCAATTGGGGCGCCTGCGACAGCCTGCCGCAACCGCGCGCGGCCGAGTCGCCGAGCGCCGCGACAGCTCGCGTGCGCGCCGCTAAGCTCTTCGGCGTCCAAGGGGGGAAGCTATGGAAGCCCGATCGAACCGCCTGTGGGCGGTGCTCACCATCCTGACCGGCGTGGCGGCGCTGGGTCTCACCTTCGCCTTCCAGATGCTGCCGGCGGTGGCCGCCGCCAGGTCCTGCTGGGCGCCGGGCAAGGTGGTGGCGTTCGAACTGGCACGAACTCTGACCCAGCTGCTGGCGGTGTTCGGCCCGCCCGCCGACCCCTGCCGGGCGCCGATCGTGACGGCCATGGACGCGGTGAACCACCTCGACCTGAAGGCCTATATCCCGACCTACACTGCCTTTGCGATCTGCGCGGCGGTGTTCCTGGGCGGGCGCTTCAAGCGTCCCCTGGTGCTGGGCGCCATCGGCGTGGCGCTCGTGGCCCTGGCCGGCGACTATCTGGAGACGATCACCCTGCTGCAGATCACCCGGGCCGTCGATGGCTCGGCCGACCTGCTGTTCCGCTCCAGCCTGGGCGCCTGGATCAAGTTCGGAGGCCTGGCCCTGCACGCCTTCCTGCTGTCGCGGATCTGCATGGACGGAGACTCGCGGCGGCCGATCCTAGCCATGCTGCTGCTCCTGCCGATGGCGGGCACGGCGTTCGCGGCTATCGACAACAGCCGGGCCTATCTGATGACCGGCGCGCTGGCCCTGAGCTGGACCCCGGTGATGCTGGTGGCCCTGCGGGAGGTGGTGCGGAAGCGGTAGGCGACTAAGCGGCGCTCTCCAGCGGCTTCGCCCGCTCGATCCGCTCACGTTCGCGCGGACTGTGCATGGCCTCCCACAGGTCGGTGCGCCGCTGGACGTTCAGCCAGAAGTCGGGGCTGTTGCCGAACACGCGGGCGAGGATCAGGGCGGTTGGAGCGGTGACGTTGCGACGGTGGTTGCAGAGTTCGTTGACATGCTTGCGCGGCACGCCCATCGCCGCCGCCAAGGCCGCCTGGGTCAGGTTCATCGGGACCATGAACTCCTCCACCAGGATTTCCGCCACGGTCGCCGGCTTGCGTTTGGTCATCAACATGGCTCACCTCATCTGTAGCTGTGATCGTCCAGATAGACGCTGTTCGCTTCGCCCTTGCCGCCGTCCCACTGGAATATCAGCCGCCATTGCTGGTTGACGCGGATCGAATGAAACCCGTCCAAGGCGCCTCGAAGTTTTTCGAAGTGGTTGCTGGGGGGAACCCGCAAGTCCCGGTCCGTGGTGGCGTCGTCGATCATCTGCAGCTTGCGGAATAGGCGGGCTTCGAGGTCGGCTGGGATGCTCCTGGATCGAATGTCATCGACGAAGAAGTCGCGGAGCGCGGCGTCTCGAAAACTCACGATCATCCGCGCCTCCAATAGTATCCAATGTACCACTCCATGGGACAGGCTGCAAATCGCGAAGGTCGGCTCAATCCAGCGTCGAATACAGCTCCCGGGCCTCGGCCGGCGGACCCCGGCGTTCCCCCAGCCCCTCCACCGAGACGGCGATCAACCGACCGCCGACGGCGAAGACCAGCTGGTCGCCGACCTTCAGGGCCCGCGCGCACTTGTCGATGCGGGTCTCGGCGCCGGCGCGGGTGAGGCGGACCTTGCCCTCGTCCAGGAACTTGGCGGCCAGCGAGCGGGTCTTGAAGAACCGCGCCCGCCACAGCCAGACATCGGCGCGGCAGCCCGTCTCGCTCATGGATTGGCGGCCTTGCCCTTGCGGCGACGGCGGGGGCGGCGGGCCGGTGCGGGCTTGTCCTTCAGGGCGGCCAGAGCCGAGAAGGGGGAGTTGGGGGAAGGTGCGACCGGCCGGGTGTCGGGCTTCTCGCCGCGGCGGCGCCAGACCATGGCCTCGCCGGCCTTGGGCTTGGTGGTGGGGGAAAAGCCCAGGGCGCGCAGGATGTCCCGGGCCTCCTGCTCGTTCCAGCCCAAGGCCTCGCGGTCAGCGTCGGTGAGCTGGCCGGGCTTGGCGGCGCGCATCAAGTCGTCCATCCGCTCCAGGGCTTCCACCGGCACGGCGTGGCGGCCGACGGCGCGCAGGCCGAAGGCGGCGAGCGCTGTCGGGCTGGGGGCCGGCTCAGGCAGGCGGCTGATCACCTGGGTCGGCGGACGCCAGGCCTTGTCGGCGAATCCCTGGACGAAGCTTAGGGCCGCAGGGTTCAGCATGGCCGGCAGGTAGAGGGTGAAGTGGCCCAGGCGCACGCCGAGGCCCTTCAGCATGCGGCGCTCCACCTGGCTGAGCGCCTTGGTCTCGGCCTGGACCGTGGTGCGGTCGAGCACGCCGCCGGCCTCGATCAGGCGGTAGGCCAGGCCGCGGGCCAGGCCCTTGATCTTGCCCTCCGAGACGGCGGTCTCGAGCCTGCGCAGGGCGCCCAGCCGGCGGACGGCCTCGGCGGCGAGGAAGGCCTCCAGGCGGCGGGCCGCGCGCTCGCGGGCGGCGGGATTGCCCAGCTCCCCCAGCAACCGCACGCGGGGCGCGAAGGGCGCGCCGCCGGAGATGGCGCCGGCGCCCTGGCCACGCCACAGGACCAGGCCGTCGGGAGTCAGGCTGAAAGCCTCGTCCGCATCGCCGGCCAGCTGGCCCAGGCGCTTGGCGATCTCAGGCCCCACCGCCATCGTGGCGGCGGCGCGCAGGGCCTTCTCCTCCAGGATCGAGGCGCCGTGCTCGGCCTCGAAGGTGACGCCGCGCAGCTTGCCGACATAGTGGCCCTCGACGGTCACCGTGCCGTCCTCGGCCACGCCGGCCAGCATGTCGTCGCGGACCCGCAGGCCGCGCATCAGGGCGCTGGTCCGGCGGTCCACGAAGCGGGCCATCAGCTTCTCGTGCAGGGTGTCGGAGAGCTTGTCCTCCAGCACCCGGGTCCTGGCCTGCCAGCCCTGCGCGTCCGCCAGCCAGTCGGGGCGGTTGGCGACATAGGCTAGCGTCCGCACGCTGGCCAGGCGGGCCGACAGGGTGTCGATCTCGCCGTCGGTGCGGTCCAGGTGACGGTACTGGCCGGCGATCCAGTCCTCGGGGATCCTGCGGTCGCGGCGGGTGAGGTGGTGGAAGAACTCGCGGGTGAGGCGCAGGTGCTCCTCGTGGCTCTGCTTGCGGAAGTCCGGCGTCTGGCAGACGTCCCACAGCCGCATCAGGGAGGGCCGGTCGCGGCAGCGGTCGGCGATGTCGGGGTCGCCGGCCAACTGGCGCAGGGTGACCTCGTCCAGGCTCTCGGCCGAGGCCTTCAGCACCTCGAAGGTCGGCGGGGCGGCCAGGGACGTCATCAGGTTGTTGAGCGAAGTGAAGTCGAGCTTGGCGTTGCGCCACTCGGCGGCGGCCACCGGCTGGAAGCGGTGCTCCTGCACGGCCTCGACGAGGTCGGCGTCCATGTCCTCGCACTCGCCGGTGACGCCGAAGGTCCCGTCGGTGCGGAAACGCCCGGCGCGACCGGCGATCTGGCCCACCTCCTGGGGATGCAGGTAGCGGGTGCGCTTGCCGTCGAACTTGCGCAGGCCGGCGAAGGCCACGTGATCGACGTCCATGTTCAGGCCCATGCCGATGGCGTCGGTGGCCACCAGGAAGTCGACCTCGCCGGACTGATAGAGGGCGACCTGGGCGTTGCGGGTGCGGGGGCTGAGGGAGCCCATGACCACGGCGGCCCCGCCGCGCTGGCGGCGGATCAGTTCGGCGATGGCGTAGACCTGGTCGGCGGAGAAGGCGACGACGGCCGAGCGGCGGGGCAGGCGGGTCAGCTTCTTAGGCCCCGCATAGGTCAGGCTGGAGAACCGCTCGCGGGTGACGATCTCGGCGTGCGGCAGCAGCCGGCGGATCAGGGGCGCCATGGTCCCGGCGCCCATCAGCATGGTCTCGTAGGTCCCCCGCGCATGCAGCAGGCGGTGGGTGAAGACGTGGCCGCGCTCGGGGTCGGCGCAGAGCTGGATCTCGTCGACGGCCAGGAACTCGACTTCACGGGAGAGCGGCATCGCCTCGACCGTGCAGACGAAGTAGACGGCCCGCGGCGGGACGATCTTCTCCTCGCCGGTGATCAGCGCCACGCAGCGGGCGCCGCGGGCCTTGACGATGCGGTCGTAGATCTCGCGGGCCAGCAGCCGCAGCGGCAGGCCGATCATCCCCGAGGCGTGGCCCAGCATCCGCTCGACGGCGAGGTGGGTCTTGCCGGTGTTGGTCGGGCCCAGCACCGCCACAAGTCTGGGCGGCGGCGCGCCGGTCGGGCGGTGGCTCATGCCTCACAAGTTGGGGTGGGAATCACGGTGCGGCAAGGGTGACCTTGCCGCACCGTTCGGGGTGCGACTCTTAGCGCTTGGCCGCGGCGATGTAGTTGTCGATCACCCGGTCGAGCACCGTCAGCGGCGTGCCGCCGGCCAGCAGGCCCGCGTCGTGGAATTTGCGGATATCGAACCGGCGGCCGAGCGCCTTGCGGGCCCGCTCGCGGGCTCGCAGCCAGGTGATCTTGCCCACCATGTAGCTGGAGGCCTGGCCCGGCCAGACGCAGTAGCGCTCGATCTCGGTGATGGCGGCAGCCTCGTTGTCGCCGATGTTGTCGACGAAGTACTTCAGGGCCTGCTCGCGGCTCCAGCGCTTGGAATGCATGCCGCTGTCCACCACCAGGCGCACGGCGCGGAACATGGCGTCGTGGATCATGCCGATGTGGCCAAGCGGATCGTTGGCGTACATGCCCATCTCGACGGCCAGCTGCTCGGCATAGAGGGCCCAACCCTCGCTGTAGCCGGAGAAGCCGATCACCTTGCGGATCAGCGGCAGGTCGCCGGCCTCGTTGTTGAGGGCCAGCTGCAGGTGGTGGCCGGGAATCCCCTCGTGATAGGTCAGGGTCGGCAGGGTCCAGCTTGGCACCTCGGCGGTGTCGCGCAGGTTGATCCAGTAGATCCCGGGCCGCGAGCCGTCGAGGGAGGGCTGATTGTAGTAGCCGCCGGGCGCGCCGGCCTCGATGGCGGCGGGGACGCGTTTGATTTCCAGGGGGGCCTTGGGCAGCTGGCCGAACCACTGGGGCAGTTTCCGGGAGATCACCTTCACCTGCTCGTTCAGGTGGGCCAGCAGTTCCTCCTTACCGGCGTCGGTGTTGGGATAGAGCTGCTTGGGATCCTCGGCCATGGCGCGGAAGCGCGCGCCGACGCTGCCCTTGGTGTAGCCGGCCTTCCTCATCAGGACGTCGACCTCGGCGCCCAGGCTGGCGACCAGGTCCAGGCCGGTCCTGTGGACCTCCTCGGGCGAGATGGCGGCGGTGGTGTACTGCTTCAGGGAGGTGGCGTAGTAGGCCTCGCCGTCCGGCAGGCGCCAGCAGCCGGCGTCGTGGGTGGCCTTGGCGCGCAGGGCGGTCACCAGTTCGGCCTGGCGGGCCAGGGCGGGGCGGACCTTCTCGGCGTAGAGACCCTGCGCCTGGGTCGCCCAGGCGCCCTCGATCTTCTTCTGCCTGGTGCGGCGCACCAGGCTCTCGACGATGGGAGCCTTGTCCGGCGCGCTGGCCAGGAAGGCGTTGAGCTGGGTGAGCGCCTTGTCGAGGGCGAAGTCGGGGGCGAAGACGCCGAGCCCCTCGTCGTGGCGGGCCACCTCCACCTCCTGGTCCAGCAGCCGGCCGAAAGCCTCCATCCGCGCCAGATAGGCGTCGGCGTCGTCCTTGGTCTCGATGACGTGCTGGTTGTCGAGGAAGTCGGGGACCTGCTGATAGGCGCCGGTGAGTTGGGAGATCACATAGGGCGCGCCAGCGCCCTGGCCGCCATAGGTGAACTTGCGGTTGCCCTCGTCCTGGACCTCCAGGGTGAAGAGCACCGTGTCGTAGTTCACCGCGTCCATGCCGGTGAGCTGCTTGCGGTCGATGGCGCGCAGGTCCTTCAGGTCCCGGGCGGTGTTGGCCTTGTTCTCGGCCAGGGCGGCGCGGGAGTAGTCCGACAGGTAGGACTTGGTCCAGGCCAGCTCGCCCTTGTCGAGGCCCAGATAGGTCGGCATTTCCGGCGAGCGGCGGAAGCTCTCGGCCATGGACTTGTCGAACCAGGCGTACATCCTGGCCGCCTCGCCGGTGGGGGCCGGGGCGGTGGCGGCCGCCGCCATGCGCGGCAGGGCGGCGGCCAGCCCGAAGGCGGCGGCGGTCGAGAAGAGTTCGCGACGGTTTTGCATGATGGATTCCCCCCGGGGCGTGTGTAACAGGCTTGAGCGCTGTTACGCCTGGCGGGACGCGAGGGGGCGTTAATTCGTCGTAATTCTCGCGCCCCTCAGTCCAGGGTCCGCCGGTACCGCGCCATGGCGAGCGCCGTGACCACGCAGACGAAGGCCAGCAGGGCCAGGAGCTCGCGCCACATGTCGCTGAGGCTCTGGCCCTTGAGCAGGGCGCCGCGGACCACCCGCAGGAAGTGGGTGACCGGGATCATCTGGCCGATGGCCTGGGCCCAGGCGGGCATGCCCCGGAAGGGGAACATGAAGCCTGAGAGCAGGAGCGAGGGCATGATGTAGAAGAAGCTCATCTGCATGGCCTGGAGCTGCGAGCGCGCGGCCGTGGAGATAAGGAAGCCCAGGGCCAGCGACCCCACGATGAACAGGGTGACG
This sequence comes from Phenylobacterium sp., assembly GCF_030645195.1. Taxonomy (GTDB): domain Bacteria; phylum Pseudomonadota; class Alphaproteobacteria; order Caulobacterales; family Caulobacteraceae; genus Phenylobacterium. The sequence goes on from NZ_JAUSLW010000012.1 coordinate 31,566, forward strand.
CCGAGCGTCAGGCCGATCCAGCCCCCCATCATCGGCACGTGGAACAACAGCTTGGCGATGGCCAGGATGATCACCGCCTGGGCCACCCCCACCAGGACATAGGGGGCGAGCTTGCCGATCATCACCTCGATGGGCTCGACGGGTGTGGCCAGCAGGCTCTCCATGGTGCCCCGCTCGGTCTCGCGGGTGACGCTGAGCGAGGTCATCATGACCAGCGTCATGGAGAGGATCACCCCCAGCAGGCCCGGGACGATGTTGTAGGCGGTGACCGCCTCGGGATTGTAGCGGCGGTGGACGACGACCTCGAAGGCTGGCTGGCTGCGGCCCTTGGCGGCCAATGCCCCCTTCAGGTCGGCGGCGAGCGCCTGGCTGGGCAGGGCCGAGAGCGCCGCCACGGCGCTGCCGGTGGCCGAGGGATCGGTGGCGTCGGCCTCCACCAGGATCTGGGCCTTGTCGCCGCGGGCCACCCGGCGGGTGAAGTCGCCGGGGATGGTGATGGCGAACTGGACATCGCCGCGGCGGATCATCGCGTCCAGCTCGGTCGGCGTGTGGGCCTGGGCCACGAGGTCGAAATAGGCGCTGTTCTTCAGGCTGGTCAGGATCGAGCGGGCGAACACCGAGTCTTCCTGCACCAGGACGGCCGTGGGCAGGTGGCGGGGCTCGGAATTGATGGCGTAGCCGAACAGCAGCAGCTGGATCACCGGCAGGGCCAGGATCATGGCGTAGGTCAGGCGGTCGCGGGTGAGCTGCTTGAACTCCTTGATCAGCACCGCCCAGACCCGGGTCGCGGAGAAGCCGTTCATCGGAAGTTGTCCTCCGCGCCTTCCATCAGCTGGATGAAGACGTCCTCCAGGGTGGGGTCGACCTCGGTCCAGCGGAACGGCTCGCGGCGATAGGGGGCGATGGCCGCCTCCAGGGCGGCGCGGTCGGAGCCGCTGACGTGCAGGGCGGCGCCGAAGGGGGCGGCCATCTCCACGCCGGGACGGGCGGCCAACTCCCCCGACAGCCGGTCGATCCCCGGCCCCTCGCCGTTGAAGGTCACCAGGTTGGAGCGGGCGACCACCTGGTCGGCCGTGCCGCGGGCGATCAGCCGGCCATAGGCGATGTAGGCGATCTCGTGACAGCGCTCGGCCTCGTCCATGTAGTGGGTGGAGACCAGCACGGTCAGCCCCTCGGCCGAGAGGGCGTGGATCTCGTCCCAGAAGGTGCGGCGGGCCTTGGGGTCGACGCCGGCGGTGGGTTCGTCCAGCAGCAGCAGCTTGGGCTCGTGCAGGGTGGCGGTGGCGTGCGCCAGCCGCTGCTTCCAGCCGCCCGACAGCGTCCCGGCCAGCTGGCCGCGTCGCTCGACCAGGCCCAGGCGCTTGAGGGCGTGGATCACCCGGTCCTTGCGATGGTCCAGCTCATGGACCCGGGCGGAGAACATCAGGTTCTCCTCCAGGGTCAGGTCCTCGTAGAGCGAGAACTTCTGGGTCATGTAGCCGGTCTGGCGCTTGATGGCGTTGGCCTGCCCGATGATGTCGAGGTCCAGGCAGGTCCCCGCACCGCTGTCGGGGGTGAGCAGGCCGCAGAGCATGCGCAGGGTGGTGGTCTTGCCCGAGCCGTTGGGGCCGAGGAAACCGCAGATCCGGCCATGCTCTACCTGGATGGAGACGTCCTGGACGACATGCTTGTCGCCGAAGCTCTTGTTCAGCCCATGGACGTCGATGGCCAGCGTCACCGGGCCGCTCCCAGGGGCGTCACGTCCACCGGCTGGCCGGGATTGAGCCGGGCGGAGGGGCGGGCCTCCACCATGTAGACCAGCCGGTCGCGGGCCTCGCGGCTGTAGATCACCGGCGGGGTGAACTCCGGGCGGGGACTGACGAAGGTGATCCTGGCGCTCAGGCCCTTGGCGCAGCCGTCGCAGGCGAAGCGGACGGTGGCGCCGATGCGATAGGCCGAGAGGCTCTGTTCGGGGACGAAGAAGCGCAGCTTGATGCGGTCGTCGGGCAGCAGGGACAGGATGGGCTGGTTGGCGATCGCCCACTCGCCCTTCTGGAAGAAGACGTCCTCCACCCGCGCGTCGGAGGGGGCGACGGGGGCGAGGTCGGAGAGGCGGGCCTCGGCGGCCGAGAGGCCGGCCAGGGCCTGGGCCACCCGGCTGTCGGCGGCCTGGACCTGGCCCTCGCGCGCGCCCAGGGCGGCGGCGTCCCTCTGCCGGCGGGCGGCGACCAGCTGGGCGTTGGCGGTCTGCAGGGCGGCGCGGACGTCGTCCAGGCGCGCGGGCGCATAAATGCCCCGGCGCACCAGGGGCTGGACCCGGCGCATGTCGGCCGCGGCGTCGCGGGCCCGGGCCTCGGCGGCGGCGATATTGGCGTCATAGACGGCCAGTTCGAGGGGGCGCAGCCCCTTGCGGGCGTCCTGGGCCTGGGCTTCCGCGGCGCCCACCTCGGCCTGAGCCTGCTCCCGCTGGGCGTTGAGCTGCTTGGGGTCGACGACGAAGAGGCGGTCGCCGGCCTTCACCCGGTCGCCGCGCTGGACCCGGATCTCGGCCACGGCGCCCGAGACCGGCGCGGCCAGATAGAGCGGCTCGCCCTCCACATAGCCCGAGAGGACAGTCGTGCGGTTCAGGCGCGGCGCCAGGAACAGCGCGCCGACCATGGCCGCGGCGGCCAGTAGCAGGACGATGACGAGAAGGCGTTGTTTCATGGGACCATTCCCCGCAGCAGGGTCTCGACGTGTTGGGTGGCCAGGGCGGGCAGGTCGAAGGGCTCGGCCCCAATGGGCAGGAAGGTTTCGCGCCAGATCACCCCCACCAGCAGGGGCGAGATCAGGGAGACGGCGTAGTGGCGCGGGTCGCCGGGGCGGATCTCGCCGCGATCCTGGGCCGCGGCGATGGCGGCGGTCAGGCCCCCCAGGGCCGGGACGATCAGCCGGTCGTGCCAGACCCTGGCCAGCTCCGGGAAATTCCGGGCCTCGCCGATGACCATTTTCACGATACCCCCGAGCGGCGTGGCGCCGGCCAGGTGGGCGATGAGGCTCACGGCGCCGCGCAGGGTGTCGGGAAAGTTGGGCGCGCCGGCCAGGGCCTGGATGTGGGCCAGGTTGGGGGCGACCCCCTGGTCCACCACGGCGCGGAAGATGTCCTCCTTGGTGGCGAAATAGAGATAGATCGCCCCCTTGGACACACCGGCGCGGGCGGCGATGTCGTCCAGGCGGGCGGCGGCGAACCCCTTCTCTGCGAACACCTCGAAGGCCGCGGCGATGATCTCGTCGGGGCGGTCGGCCTTGCGGCGTCGGAACTTGGGCTGGCCGGC
>NZ_JAUSLW010000036.1 GCF_030645195.1 Phenylobacterium sp.
CATGGCCCCGCGGCCCAGGCGCTTGAACAGGATGATCTCGTCGATCCGGTTCAGGAACTCCGGTCGGAAGTGCCGGCGGACCACGTCCATGACCATCGGCCGGACCTCGTCCACGTCCTCGCCCTCCGACTGGCCGGCCAGGAATTCCGAGCCGTGGTTGGAGGTCATGATCAGGATGGTGTTGCGGAAGTCGACCGTGCGGCCCTGGCCGTCGGTCAAACGGCCGTCGTCCAGCACCTGCAGCAGGATATTGACGACGTCGGGGTGGGCCTTCTCCACCTCGTCGAACAGCACGACCTGATAGGGCCTGCGGCGCACCGCCTCGGTGAGCGCCCCGCCCTCGTCGTAGCCAACATAGCCGGGGGGCGCCCCGATCATGCGGCTGACCGAGTGTTTCTCCATGTACTCGCTCATGTCCATCCGGGTGATGGCGGCCTCGTCGTCGAACATGAATTCGGCCAGAGCCTTGGTGAGCTCGGTCTTGCCCACGCCCGTGGGACCCAGGAACAGGAAGGAGCCGATGGGCCGGGCTGGATCCTGCAGGCCGGCGCGGGCGCGGCGCACGGCGTCGGAGACGGCGACCAGCGCCTCCTCCTGGCCGACCACGCGATGGCGCAGGCTGTCCTCCATCTTCAGCAGCTTCTCGCGCTCGCCCTCCAGCATCCGCTCCACGGGAATGCCGGTCCAACGGCTGACCACCGCGGCGATCTGTTCGGCGTCGACGACCTCGGGACTGACGGCGTCGGTAGGCTCCTGAGCCTCTTCCTCGGCCAGGCGGCGCTCGAGGCCGGGGATTTCGCCATAGGCGATCTCCGAGGCGCGCTGCAGGTCGCCGCGGCGCTGGGCGGCGATGAGTTCGGCCCGCAGGCGGTCGACGGCTTCGCGGAGCTGGGCGGACTGGCCGACCTTCTCCTTCTCGGCGCGCCACTTGGCGGTCATCTCCTCGGACTCGGCTTCGAGCTCCGTCAGCTCCTCCTCGAGCTTTTCGAGGCGGTGCTTGGAGGCCGCGTCGGTCTCCTTGGTGAGGGCCTCGCGCTCGATCTTCAGCTGCACGACGCGGCGGTCGATCTCGTCGAGCTCCTCGGGCTTGGAGTCCACCGCCATGCGCACCCGGCTGCCGGCCTCGTCGATGAGGTCGATGGCCTTGTCGGGCAGGAAGCGGTCGGTGATGTAGCGGTGCGACAGGGTGGCGGCGGCCACGATGGCGCTATCGGAGATCCGCACCCCGTGGTGCAGCTCGTACTTCTCCTTCAGGCCGCGCAGGATGGAGACGGTGTCCTCCACCGTGGGCTCATCGACGAAGACGGGCTGGAAGCGCCTAGCCAGCGCCGGGTCCTTCTCCACGTGCTTGCGGTACTCATCGAGCGTGGTGGCGCCCACGCAGTGCAGTTCGCCCCGCGCCAGGGCGGGCTTGAGCAGGTTGGAGGCGTCCATCGCCCCGTCGCTCTTCCCGGCGCCCACCAGGGTGTGCATCTCGTCGATGAACAGGATGATCGAGCCCTCGGCGGCGATCACCTCGTTGAGCACCGCCTTCAGGCGCTCCTCGAACTCGCCGCGGTACTTCGCCCCGGCGATCAGGGCGCCCATGTCGAGGGAGAGGAGCTTCTTCTCCTTCAGGCCCTCGGGCACGTCGCCATTGATGATGCGCAGGGCCAGGCCCTCGACGATGGCGGTCTTGCCGACCCCGGGTTCGCCAATCAGCACGGGGTTGTTCTTGGTGCGGCGCTGCAGGACCTGGATGGTGCGGCGAATCTCCTCGTCGCGGCCGATCACCGGGTCGAGCTTGCCGTCGCGGGCGGCCTGGGTCAGGTCGCGGGCGTAGCGCTTGAGCGCGTCATAGCCTTCCTCTGCCGAGGCGCTATCGGCGGTGCGGCCCTTGCGGACGGCCTTGGCGGCCTCCTCCAGGCCGGCGTTCGTGGCGCCGGCGGCCGACAGGGCCTTGCCTGCCTCCCCGCCTTCCTTGGCGATGGCGATCAGCAGCCGCTCGGTGGTGACGAAGGCGTCGCCGGCCGCCTTGGCGCCGGTCTCGGCCTCGGCGAAGACCCGGGCGGTCTCCGGGGCCATGTAGATCTGGCCCGAGCCGCCCTCCACGCGGGGGCGCTTGGTGAGCAGGGCGTCGGTGGCCTGCTCGACGACGTCGGGCCGGCCGCCGGCGCTCTCGATGAGGGCGCGGGAGAGGCCGTCCTTCTCCTCAAGCAGAACCTTGAGCAGGTGTTCGGGGGCGAGCTGCTGGTGGCCGCGGGCCATGGCCAGGCTCTGGGCGGACTGGATCGCTTGCTTGGCGCGGTCGGAATAGAGATCGATATTCATGAGGTCCCCTCGTAAGGCGGATTAGCGGGGTCGCCTTGATCAAGCGCAACCTCCACGGGCCCGATGTAGGTGTGGCCTTTGCGCCACACAAGGGAACGCCCGCGGAAAACTCAACCCGACGCCAAGCGATCCCGCAGGGCCTGGTTCTCGGCCTCCAACTCGGCGACCCGGTCGCGCAGGGGCGCGAGCACGGTCTCGATCTGCGGACCGGTGAAGCGGCGGGTGATGTGCTGGGGGCAGTTCCAGTCGAAGGTCTCCAGCCTCAGGACGAGTCCGCGTTCAGGGCGGCCCCTATAGCCGGGGTCAACCAGCCGGGCCGCCAAGTCAGGATCGGCCGCCAGGTCGCGGGACTCCATGTGGGCCAGGATCTTCAGCCGCGCCTGGTTGGGGTAGTCCATCAGGATCAGGGCCACCCGGTCGTCGGCCGCCGTATTGCCCAGGCTGATGTACTGGCGATTTCCGCGATAGTCGGCGAAGCCCAGCGTGGTGTCGTCCAGCACCTTGAGGAAGCCCGCGGGCCCGCCCCGGTGCTGCACATAGGGCCAGCCGCTCTCCGAAACGCTCGCCAGATAGAAGCTGTCGCGCTCGCCGATAAAGGCCGCCTCGTTCTCGGTGAAGCGATCCGAGGCGCGGTCGCCCTCGAACCGCTCCCAGATCTTGCGCGCGCCGTTGGCGGCCTGGGCCGCCTGGACGCTGGGGGTGGCGAGCAGGTCGAGGTATCGGTAGGCCATGACGACGGGCTCCAGGGCGTGCCCGCTAGATCGTGCCCCCCGCCGCCAATGGCAACCCCGGGGCCTAGGCGGCCGGCTTCTCCAGCAGCACGAACCAGGCGTGGTTGAACATGCCCTCGTCCCGCACCCGGAAGCCCGCCTGCTCGGCCAGGGACCGCCACTGGGCCTTGGTGGTGAGGAACAGGGACAGGATGTTGGCCACGGCGAACATGGTCAGGCCCGGAACCCAGACCGCCATCAGGAACCGGCCGCCGGGCTTCAGCACGCGATGGGCTTCGCGCAGCGCCTGGAGCTTCTGGCTTCCCAGGTGGTCGTAGACGTGGGTGCTGACGGCGGCGTCGAAGTGGCTGTCGGCGAACACCATGGCGGTCAGGTCGCCGGTCTCCACCTGAACCCTTCCGGTGAGACCCGCGAGCTTCAGATTGTGGTCCAGCAGGGCGCGGCCGCCGTCGTCGATATAGCCGGCGTCGAAGCGGTCGAGGCCCACCACCCGACCCGACTTGAGGATGCGGGCGAGCGCGATGCTGGTCCGCCCGGCGCCGCATCCGGCGTCGAGCACCAGGTCATGGTCGCTCGACAGCAGGTCCACCATGGGCAGGACCACGTGGTCGGTGCGGCGGAAGCTGCGCATCACCGCGTTGCCGGCCAGCAGCAGGCCCGAGGCCCCCACCAGGGCGAAGGCCAGAGGCCAGGCGCCGGGATGGGTCAGTTGCAGGACAATGGCGGCGGCCAGGGCGATGAGGGCGGCGATGGCCAGGCCGTTCATCCAGCCCGGTCCCCAGCCGAAGTCGTAGGTCCGCGCGGGCTTCGCGGCCGCGCCGGTGAGCCGGCGGACCGGGTTCCGCAGACCAGAGACATAGAGGGTGCTGAGCAGGACCACCCCGCCCACGATGTGGAAGCCGGCGAACAGCAGCAGAGACTTGGACACCACCGTCAACCGGGGGACGAAGATCATGAAGGCCAGGCCGGCGGCGACACCGACCACGCCCATCAGCCACATGTGGCTGTGGGGATTTCGAGGGGCGTGTCTGGCGGTCATGGGGAGGCTCCGATGCGACCGGCGGGGCCTTGCGCCGCCCCGCCCTGGCCCTAACCTCTAGCGCGGCGTTGACCGGGGCCTGCCGGACACCACGCCCGACCTGTCCGGTTTCCGGACACGCCGCCCACATCGTCCGGCTCGGAGGTCATCTTGGTCGATCTTGCAGACAGCCGGCCGGTCCAGCGCACCAAGGCGGCCCTGTTCGACGCCTTCGTAGAACTGGTGCTGGAGCGCCGCTACGACCAGCTGAAGGTGGCCGACATCATCGCCCGCGCCGGGGTGGGCCGCTCGACCTTCTACGAGCATTACGAGGGCAAGGACGATCTGCTGAGGGCCGGCCTGTCGGGCCCCTTCGGCGTGCTGGCCGACATCGTCGGCGAACGGCACGACCCGGCCCGGCTGGTGGCGGTGGTGGAGCACTTCTGGGAGAACCGCCGAGTGGGCAACGTCCTGTTCGCCGGCCCGACCCGCCCCCTGCTGGCCAGGACCCTGGCCGGACTGATCGAGGCGCGGCTGCAGGCCAGGGCCGAGCTCGGAGACGCGACCCTTCGGGCGGCGCAGTTGGCGGGTGGCCAGATGGGGCTGTTGGCCGCCTGGCTCTCGGGCCAGGCCCCGGCCACCCCGGCGGCGATCGCCGAGATGCTCTACGCCGCGGCCCAGCCTACGGCGCCGCCCCTACCCTAGCCTACTGCCGCGCCATCTCCGCCTCGCCCAGCAGCTGGCCGTCCAGCTCCTGGTCGGCGTCCATGGTGACGATCACCCGGCGCAGCTTGCCGGTGAAGGTGAAGGGCGCGAGATAGGGGGCCACGGGGCTGCCCCGGTCGCGGCCGATATCCAGGCCCGACCAGGAGATGAAGGTTGCGAAGCCGATGTGGGTCTTCACCTCGCCGGCCACGCGGCCATCCACCGCCAGGGTGAAGGTCCGCCCGTCGGAGGTCTGGCGGCAGCGCAGGGCGAGCTTGCGCAGGCCGGGCGCAATGGGCTCGGCGGAGCTCACCGTGGCCAGGGCCCCGCCGACGTTCAGGGTGTGATGCAGGCGGCCACCCTGGACGTAGAAGCTATAGCCGCAGGTGGCGTCGCCGTGGGCCAGCAGCACGCCTTCCGCGCCGCCGGGCGGGATGATCGCCTCGGCCTCGATAATGTAGGAGCGGCTGCGGACGTCGGGCGCCACGTCGGCGGGCAGGTGGCCCATGCCGGGGTGGAAGACGAAGCGCTTGCGGGCGCCGTGATAGCGCAGGGCGTTCTCGGCGAAACGCGGGCCGAAGCGGTCGTCCAGGGGCAGGACCTTGTAGGCCTCGGCCGCCTTCCACCACTCGGCCACCAGGGCGGCGAGCTTCTCCGGCTCGGCGGACGCCAGGTCGCGGGTCTCCGAGAAGTCGGCGTCCAGGTGGTAGAGCTCCCAGACATCGGTGTCGAAGGCGGCGCCCGGGGGGTGGAAGGCGACGGCCTTCCAGCCGTCCTTCCAGAGGCCGCGGTGGCCAAACATCTCGAAGTGCTGGGGCTTGGTCTTGCTGGGGACGGTCGGGTCCTTCAGCGAGGCGGCGAAACTGACGCCCTCGAGGGGCATCTGCGGGACGCCCGCGATCACGGACGGCGGCTCGATGCCCAGGATGTCCAGCAGGGTGGGCGTGAAGTCGCAGACGTGGGCGAACTGGGTGCGCAGCTCACCCCGCGCCGCCAGGCCGTTCTTCCAGGTGATCACCAGGGGATCGCGGATGCCGCCGCCGTGGGTGTTCTGCTTGTAGCGACGCAGGGGCGTGTTGGAGGCCATGGCCCAGCCCTGCGGGAAGTTCGAATGGCTGTCGGGGCCGCCGATGTCGTCCAGGCGGGCCAGCTTCTCGGCCATGGGCTCGAACTTCAGATTGTAGGGGCCCATGGCGTTGACCATGCCCAGGGGCCCGCCCTCCTGGCTGGCGCCGTTGTCGGACATGACGAAGATCAGGGTGTCGTCCTTGATCCCGGCCTCCTCCAGGAAGGCGATCAGGCGGGCCAGGTGCCGGTCGGCATGGTCGAGCATGCCGGCATAGGCGCTCTGCAGCCGGGTGAAGACCCGCTTGTCGTCGGGCAGGCACTCGTCCCAGGGGCGGATGCCGTCGTTGCGGTCGGGCATGACGGTGGTCTCGGGCACGATGCCCATGGCCTTCTGGCGGGCCAGGCGCTGCTCGCGCTCCACGTCCCAGCCATGCTCGAAGACCGGGTCGTACTGGCGAATGATGTGCTGGGGCGCCTGGTGGGGGGCGTGGCAGGCGCCCAGGGCCAGCCACAGCAGCCAGGGCTTGTCGGGCGCGTCGGCCTCGTGGTCGGCGATGTAGCGGATCGACTGGTCCACCAGGTCGGCGGTGAGGTGGTAGCCCTCGCCGTAGCTGGCCGGCTGTTCGATGGGGGTGTTGTCGCGCACCAGCTCCGGGGCGAACTGGTCGGTCTCGGCGTCCATGAAGCCGTAGAAGCGGTCGAAGCCGCGGCCCAGCGGCCAGCCATCGAAGGGCCCGCTGGGACCGGTCTCGGTGAGCGGCGTCGCGTGCCACTTGCCCACCATGTAGGCCGAGTAGCCGTGCGGCTTGAGCATCTCCGGCAGGGTTCCGGCCTCGCGGGCGATCTTGCCGCGATAGCCCGGGAACCCGCTATCGAAGTTCGACAGGCAGCCCATCCCCACCGAATGGTGGTTGCGTCCCGTCAGCAGGGCCGCCCGGGTGGTGGAGCACATGGCCGTGGTGTGGAAGCCGGTATAGCGCAGGCCCTCGGCGGCGAGCGCATCGATGGTCGGCGTCTTGATGGGCGAGCCGTAGCAGCCGAAGTCGGAGAATCCGACGTCGTCGAACAGCACCACCAGGATGTTGGGCGCCCCCTTCGGCGCCTTGGGGGTCGGCGGCCAGTAGGGCGTGGAATCCGCCAGGGTCGCCCCGATCTTCGCCGCCATCCCATCCTCCGGAAAACTATTGGCAGAAGAGATGCCAGTTTTTTCGGAGGACGGAAAGAGACCTTGCCGAGCCCCTACTTCTGGTTCGCGTAGAGCTTGACCACCTCATGGAGGAAGTCGCGGCCCTCATAGAGGGAGCGGACGCGGATGCGTTCGTTCAGGCCGTGGGCGCCGCCGCCGTCGGGGTCGCCGAACATGCCCGAGAGGCCGTAGCTGGGGATGCCGGCGGCGTTGGTGAAGCGGCTGTCGGTGGCCCCGGTGGACATGGCGGGCACCAGGGGCACGCCGGGCCACATCTTGTGGGAGACCTGCTCGATGGGGCCGACGATGGCCTTGGTGAGCGGCGGCGGCGGCGAGACGGGGCTGGGCACGCCGACCATCGAGACGGCGATCTTGTCGTCGGCGAACACCTTCATCAACTGGGCCTTCACCGACTCCAGGCTCTCGCCCGGCAGGATGCGGCAGTTGACGTTGGCCTCGGCCCGCTGCGGCAGGGCGTTGGGGGCGTGGCCGGCATTGACCATGGTGGCCACGCAGGTGGTGCGCATCATGGAGTTGCGGCTGGGGTCCTTGATCACCTCGGCGACCGCCGCGGCGTCGGTGGGGTCCTTGGCCACGGCCGCCATGGCCGCGCCCGAGGCGCCGCCCTCGATCACCGCCATCTTCTCGAAGTGGTTCTTGGTGGCCTCGTTGAGGCGGATCGGGAAGTCGTAGGCGGCCAGGCGGTCCAGGGCCGCGGCCAGGTGATAGATGGCGTTGTCCTTGGACGGCCGCGAGGAGTGGCCCCCGGGGTTGGTGGTGACCAGGGTGAAGTCCTGATAGACCTTCTCGCCGGCCTGGATGCCCAGGAACTGGCGCTCGCCCTTCTCGTTCAGCCGGCCCCCGGCCCCCTCGTTCAGGGCGAACTGCGCGTCCATCAGCGGGCGATGGTTCTTCAGCAGCCACTCGACGCCGTCGAAGGTGTCGGAGGTCTCCTCGCCGCAGGTCAGCACCAGGCGCAGGCCCCGGCGGGGTTTGAAGCCCTCGGTCTTGTAGCGGATCATGGAGTCGGTGAAGACCGAGGCCATGGCCTTATCGTCGCTCGCCCCGCGGGCGTAGAAATAGCCGCCCTCCTCGATCAGGCTGAAGGGATCGCGCACCCAGTCGGCGCGGTTGGCCTCCACCACGTCGACATGGGCCAGCAGCATGATGGGCTTCAGCTTGGCGTCAGTCCCGGCCAGGGTCGCCACCAGGGCCCCGTCCTTGGGACGCTCGGCCGGGACCAGGACCTGGACGTCCTTGTCGGCATAGCCGGCCGCCTTCAGGCGCGCGCCCATCTTCTCGGCGGCGGCGGTGCAGCTGCCCACCGA
>NZ_JAUSLW010000039.1 GCF_030645195.1 Phenylobacterium sp.
AATGAATTCACCGCCGACAACTTCGTGTTCATCTGAATCAGCGGCGACACCGGCGCCGGCCACAGGTCCGGCGCCGGAGAGCCCGACGCGACATCGGAGAAACGGGTAGAGGCGAGCCGAGGGCCTCGAGACCCTGACGCGGCCGTTCGTCACGCACCTGTCCCAGGGTCATTTCGAGCGCATGATGACCCGTCGCCCAGGCCTTCCAAACCATCTGGACCGAGGCGGCCGCCGGCTAGCTTTCCGCCACGCGCCGGAGGCCTGGCGCGTCACGCACCTCGATCTGGCCGTAGCCGAGGGTCAGCAGGCCGGCGCGCTGGAAGCCCAGCAGGTAGGCGTTCACGGTCTTGCGGCTGAGGCCCATCATCTCGGCCAGGGCCTGCTGGTTGATGCGCAGGGTGGGGCCTCCGGTGCGGGCCATGACGTCCAGGCGCGCGGCCAGCCGCTGGCGCGGCGGCAGGGCCACGGCCTCGGCGGCGATCATCAGGGCGCCGCGCAGCTGCAGATAGACCAGGGCCGCCACCGCCTGCCACAGCTCCGGCCGCTCCGCCGCGATCCGGGTCAGGGCGTGGTCGGGGACCACCAGCAGCACGCTCGGCTCCACGCAGATCAGGGTCACCAGCCGCGGCCCGCCGCCGAACCTCAGGGTCTGGCCGAGCGCCACGCCGGGACCGGCCTGGCCAAACAGCACCTCGCGGCCGCCGGGCGCCGCGCACATCATCTGCACCGCGCCCTCCACCACCAGGGTGATCCCGGTCTGCTCGTCGCCCTCCGATTGGGCCCAGGCGCCGGTGGGCAGTTGGACGATCCGGCCATGGGTCAGGAGGGCCTCGATCATCGGCGGCCCATGCCCCTGCAACCAGACGGACCGGGTCAACAGTTCGGCGGCGCGCTCGCGGGGACTCATTCCAAATTGTAACCCTGGTGACAAACTCCGCCAAGCCGCCGGCCTAGGCTCTCCTCAACAGGAGCCCGCCATGACCACCACCCTCGACCTCTCGATCCGCCCCACCGAAGGCTGCGGCGCCCTGGTTCAGGGTGTCGACTTGAACCGGGCCACCGACGCCGAGATCGACCTGATCCGCGCCACCGTCTTCGACCGCGGCGTCGCCTTCATCCACGACCAGCAGATGACGCCGGAGCAGCAGATCGCCTTCGCCCGGCGTCTCGCCCCCATCGTGGTCAACCGCTACTTCCCCAAGACCGAGCGCTATCCGGAGATCGCCAAGGTCGAGAAGACCCCCGAGCAGCAGACCAACATCGGCGGCGGCTGGCACACCGACCACAGCTACGACCTGGCGCCCGCCATGGGTTCGGTGCTGCTGGCCGTCGAGACCCCGCCCACCGGCGGCGACACCCTGTTCGCTGACATGTACGCCGCCTATGACGCCCTCTCCGATGGCCTCAAGGCGACACTGGCGACGCTCAAGGCCCACCACGCCTCGGAGCACGTCTTCGGGAAGACCAGCGTCTACGCCATGACCGACCGCGCCGACCTGGCCGGCAATACCGACGTGCCCGAGGCGATCCACCCTGTGGTCATCACCCATCCGGGCAGCGGCAAGAAGGTGCTCTACGTCAATCCAGCCTTCACCACCGGCATCGTCGGCTGGAGCCGCGAGGAGAGCATGGCCCTGCTGGGCTACCTCTACCAGCACGCCGTCAAGCCGCAGTTCGTCCACCGCTTCCAGTGGGCCAAGGGGTCGATGGCCATCTGGGACAACCGCTGCACCTGGCACCAGGCGATGAACGACTATCCCGGCCAGTACCGCCTGATGCACCGCATCACCCTGGACGGTGGGCCGCTGAGCTAGGCGCCCCAGGAGACGCATGGCGAGCATTCGTCAGACGTCTCAAGGGAGCGCTGCGCGCGCCTCGCCCGCGCACCGCATCCGCCGGCGCCCGGCCTGCGTAGACTCAACTCCAGCCTCATTGGAGTTCCCCGAGATGCGCACGACCCTGATGGGCCTCATGGCGGTATCGGCCCTAATGGCCTTCGGCGCGCCAGCCCTGGCCCAGAGCCGCCCGACCACGCCGCCCACGGCGGGGCCGCTGAACCCCGACACGTTTTATCGCGGCACCTGGTACGAGCAGGCGCGCACCCCCACCAGCCTCACGCGCGGCTGCGAGTACGCCACCACCGAGCATGGCCGCGACACTCAGGGCCGGATCACGGTGCGCGACGCCTGCCGGCAGGACGGACCCCAGGGCCGCGAGCGGGCCCTGTCAGGAATCGGCACGATCCGCGACCCCGGCCAGAATGCGGTGCTGGACGTCCGCTACCGCTTTGGCCCGTTCCGCCCGTCGCGCGAGTATCGGGTGATCGCCGCCGGGGCGCAGGGCGAGTGGTTCGTCTCGTCGGAGCCCAAGTTCGACAAGGTCTATGTCTTCACTCGGGCCGTCGCCCCGCCTCGGTCCGAGGTCGAGGCCCTGATCGGCCGCGTGCGCGACCTGGGCTATGGCGGCGAGATCGAGGTCCTGGCCACGCCGGGGCGCGACTGACTCTCTGGCGGAACAGGCCGCCTCACGTCCGCGTCGCGAACTCGGAGTCGCCCGTCGTCGCCACCACCTGGTCATCGAAGGAGGCGTGCGCCGAGGTGTAGAGGTGCGAGTACAGCCCGCCGGTCTTCATCAGGACGTCGTGGCTGCCCTGCTCCAGGATGCGGCCCTGCTGCAGCACCACGATGCGGTCGGCGTCGCGGATGGTGGCCAGGCGGTGGGCGATGACCATGCAGGTGCGGCCGGCGAACAGCACCTTGAGCGCCTTCTGGATCGCCTGCTCGGTGAAGGAGTCGATATTGGCCGTGGCCTCGTCGAGGATCAGGATCTGCGGGTTGGCCACCAGGGCGCGGGCGAAGCTGATGAGCTGGCGCTGGCCCATGGAGATGTTGCGGCCCCGCTGCCCAAGCTGGGTGTCGTAGCCGTCCGGCAGCCGCATGATGAAGTCGTGGGCGCTGACCGACTTGGCCGCCGCGATCACGTCGTCCTTGGTGGCGCTCAGCGTGTTGTAGCGGATGTTCTGCTCGATGGTGCCGGTGAACAGGAAGGGCTCCTGCAGCACCATGCCGATATTGGCGCCCAGCGAATCCAGGGTCACGTCGCGCACGTCGTGGCCGCCCACCAGGACCTGGCCCTGGTCGACCTCGTAGAAGCGGTGGGCCAGCGCGATGATGCTGGTCTTGCCCGAGCCCGTGGGACCGACCAGGGCGACGACCTCCTTGGGCCGCACCATCAGGCTGATGTCGTGCAGGATGGGGCGCTTGGGATCGTAGCCGAAGGTCACGTTCCTGAACTCGACCGTGGCCGGAACGTCCTTCAGCACGATGGCGTCCGGCTTGTCGGCTATGGTCACCGGCACGTCGATCACCTCGAAGATCCGGTGCCCGGCGGCCATGGCCCGCTGCATGATGGTGTACTGCATGGACAGCATCCGCACCGGCTCGAAGAACCGCTGCACATAGAGGATGAAGGTCACCATCACCCCGACGTTCAGCGTCCCGCCCAGCACCGCATTGCCGCCGACGACGATGACGATGGCCATGGCGAAGCCGGTGAGCACGTCCACCGTGGGGACCATGATCTGGGTCATCCAGGAGGCGTGGACCTGGGCGGTGAAGTTCTCCTGGGCCTTCTCCTTGAAGAGCTCGAAGTTCAGCGCCTCGCGGCGGCTCTCCTGCACGGTGCGGATGCCGTTGATGTTCTCGGCCAGGGCCGAGTTGGCGGTCGAGGAGGCGTCGCGGGCCACCCGGAAGCTCTTCTTGGAGAAGGGCAGCCAGACCGCGCGGATGGCGATCAGGGCCGGCAGCACGGCCAGCGTCAGCAGGCCGAGCTTGAGGTCGGTGGTGAGCAGCACCACGGTGATGCCCACCAGCATGACGAAGTCGCCCAGCGCCCCGTTCATGTTCTCCAGGAACTCCTGGAGAGCGTTCACGTCCCCCTGCAGCCGGGCCATGATCCGGCCGACATGGGTCTTGTCCATGAAGGACAGGGAGACGTCCTGGAAGTGGGCGAACATCTTGCGGCGGATGTCGAAGATCACCCGCTGGGCCAGGCGCGAGGACAGCCACTCGCCGGTGAAGAAGCAGGCCGCATAGGCGCAGGCCACGAGGGCGAAGATCACCAGGGTCCTGTCGAGCCGCGCCCCGTCATGGGCGACGGCGGCGTTGATGGCCTGGCCGATCATCGCCGGCACCGCCACCTGGGTGGCGGCCGAGGCCAGCACCGCCACCTGGGCGATCACCAGGGAGCGCTTGTGCGGCGCCAGGAAGGCCAGGAAGCGCCGGGCGATGTTGACGTCGAAGGTCCCGAAGATGTCGTCGCCCTCGGAGGTCCCGAGGGAGGCGCGGGGCGCCTTGCGGGGCGCTGCGCCGGCGGTGGTCTCGGTCACGCTTGCACCTCTTCCAACGGGGCGTCGTCCAGGGTCGCCGCGGCGTCGGAGCGCGACTGCAACTCATAGAGGTCGGCATAGACCCCGCCGGCCTTCAGCAGCTGCGCGTGGTTTCCCCGCTCCACCACCACCCCGTCGTCCAGCACGATGATCTGGTCGGCGTGCATCAGGGACGACAGCCGGTGGGCGATGATGATGGTGGCCTTGGTCCGCGTGGCCTCGGCCAGCGCGTCGCGCACGCGGCGCTCGGTCACCGCATCGATGGCGGCCGTGGAGTCGTCGAAGATCATGATCCCCGGCCCCGGCACCACCCCGCGGGCGATGCTCATCCGCTGGCGTTGGCCGCCGGACAGGGCCACGCCCCGCTCCCCCACCCGGGTCTCGTAATCGGCGGGCAGGCCGATGATGTGCTCGTGGATCTGGGCGGTCTTGGCGGCGCCGACGATGCGGTCTTCCTCCGCCCAGGGATCGGCATAGGCGACGTTGTGGCCGATGGACGAGTCGAACAGGAAGGCCTCCTGCTGCACCAGGCCGACATATTCCCGCAGGGAGGCCAGGGTCACGTCGCGGATGTCGACCCCGTCGATGGTGATGGCCCCGCCGGTGACGTCGTAGAAGCGGGGGATCAGGTTGGCGATGGTGGACTTGCCCGAACCCGGCGGGCCGACGATGCCCAGGGTCTGGCCGGGGCCGACCTCGAAGTCGATGCCGGTGAGGACCTGCTTGCCGGGGACATAGCCGAAGTCGACGCTCTCGAACCGCAGCACGCCCTGGGTGGGGGCAAGCGGCTTGGCGCCCGGCGCATCGGCGATCTCGGGTTCAAGGTCCAGCACCTCGAACAGGCGGGCGCCCGAGGAGGTGGCCCGGGCCGCGGCGTTGAAGATCATGGCGATCTGCCGGATCGGCCCCTGCAGCAGGGTCATGTAGGTGAGGTAGGCCGTCAGGGTCCCGACGCTCATCGTCCCGGCCGCCACCTTGTGGCCGCCGTACCAGAGGACGCCGGCCATGGAGGCGTTGAAGGTCACCTGCATCACCGCCACCGCCCGGAAGCGCAGGGTGATGCGGTTGTAGGAATAGGCGAGCGCGTCCACCGAGGCGCGGTCGAACTTGGCCATCTCGAAGGCCTTGCCGGCGAAGGCGCGGACCACCCGTATGCCCTGGAGGTTCTCCTCCATGGTGAGCGTCAGCTGGGCCATCAGTTCCTGGAAGCGCAGCCAGGTCACCCGCAGCAGGAAACCCATCCGCCCCAGGGCGGCGGCGGAGAAGGGCACGAAGGCCAGGCCGATCAGGCCGAGGGTCAGGTCGATCGCCAGCATCTGCCAGGCGGCGAAGCCCAGCAGCAGGAAGAGAGTCAGGAGCGGCATCAGCCCGCCCTGGATGAAGACCCGCGCCCCCTCCAGGTCCAGCATGCCCCGGGTGATCAGATCGCCCGAGTGGATCTTGTCGTGGAAGCCGAAGGACAGGCGCTGGAGCTGCTGGAAGAATTGCAGCCTCAGGTCGTGGCCGACCTTCTGGCTCACCAGTTCCCCCAGATAGCCCGACCACATGGTCATGGCGCCGCGCACGATGGTGACGCCGATCACCAGGGCCGCGGAGAGGAGCAGGGCCTTCTGGGTCTGGTCGGCGTGGGCGGCGCCCAGGGTCAGGAGACTGTGGGCCTGGTCCACGGCCAGGCCCAGCAGGCGCGGCAGGGCGAGGCTGGCCAGGGCCGCGCCCAGGGAGCACAGCATGGCCAGCGCCACCAGCCAGGGGTAGTTGAACGCCAGGACCACGATCCGCTGCAATACGCGGGGCATGGTCTTCACATCGACTTGGATTGGCTCGGAGTCAGCCGAGGCCGCACCCCGCCGGGAGGGGTGGGAATCACTCATCTCAAATTTCCATCGTCTTGTATGAAAACATTCTGAGGCGCCGGTTCCGGGCGCGCCAGGGCTGTTTTCACGCCAGGGTCGAATAGGCGGGGATCATTGCGCTGATGTTTCGGCGCCCAAACTTGGCGCGCCCACCTTGCAGTTGGTGGCTCAGGCCGCGCTGACCCGCGACGCCGGGACCACGGTCACCGGGCGGCTCGGCGCCGTGGGCCGGGGCCGCAATTTCTCACCCTTCAGCCAGATCTTCAGCCCCTCCCAGTGGATGGCCGACATGATCCCGAGGGTCATCAAGGGGTGGGTGAGCCAGGCCCTCCAGATCGCCGCGTCGGTGAGCTCCACTCGGGCGCCGGCGAAGGTGGCGGCCAGCAGCAGGCCCTGGGCGTCGTGGACGTCCACGGTGACGGCGACCCGCTCGCCGGGGGGCTGGATGCGGAAGGCGTAGGCCAGGTCCATGTCCATGAAGGGCGAGACGTAGAAGGCCTTGTCGGCGGCCTGTTCGATCAGGCCCTGCCCCTGGGCCGGGATCAGGTAGCTGTGGCGTTCGCCGAAGGTGTTGCGCACTTCGTAGAGCATGGCCGACAGCGCCCCGTCGGGGCCGTGGCAGAAATAGACGCTCAGGGGATTGAACACCCCGCCCAGGATGCGCGGCATGCAGAGCAGGCGCACCGGACCGCCGGTGGGCCGGCCGGCAGCCCGAAGCTGGCCTTCCACCTGGGCCTTCAGGGTGACCGCCTCGCCGTCCAGGTGGTCGGTCTCCGAGAAGCTGGTGAGGCGCGGGCGGTCCTGGCCGAACAGCTTCAGGGCGCGGTCGAGGGCCGGCAGTTCGTCCAGGTCCAGCAGCAGCATGAAGATGCGGTAGCGCAGCCGGTGCGCCCGCGGGCGCAGCCGTGCATGGGTGACGATCCCGGGATAGAGGCCCGAGGCGAACATGGTCAGGCGGCCTGCTCGGCCGGGACCGGGAGCGCGGCGTTCAGGCAGATGCGGCCGGACTCGTCCTCCACCGTCCAGGGCCGGCGCGCGCCGCCCAGGGCCTCGGCCACCGCCAGGCCCGACTGCAGGGCGTCCTCGTGGAAGCCGTGACCGAAATAGGAGCCGCAGAACCAGGTCCGCCGGGCGCCCTGCAGGGACCAGATCTCCCGCTGGGCGGCGATGGCGCCGGCGTCGAACAGCGGGTGTTCGTAGACGTCGGTATGGACCACCGCCTCGGGCGCGATGGCCTTGGTGGGGTTGAGGGTGACGAACAGGTCGGGCGCGTTCCTCAGGCTCTGCAGCCGGGTCATCCAGTAGGTGACGCAGCCCTCACCGGGGGCGGCGCGGCGGCCGATGTGGTTCCAGCTGGTCCAGGCGCCGCGGCGCCTGGGCATGAGACCCACGTCGGTGTGCAGGACCGCCAGGTTGCGGCTGTACTTGAAGGCGCCGAGCAGCCGCTGTTCCTGCGGCGTGGCGTCCTCCAGCAGGCGCAGGGCGTGGTCGCCGTGGGTGGCGATCACCACCTGGTCGAAGCGCTCGGCGTGGCCGGTGGAGTCCCGCAGCTCCACCCCTTGCGCGTCGCGGCGGATGGAGACCACGCGGACGCCGGTGCGGACCTCGCCGGCGAAGGCCTGCGTGAGGCGGGCGACATAGCTGCGGCTGCCGCCGGTGACGGTGCGCCAGGCGCCGCGACCGAAGATCCTCATCATGCCGTGGTTCTGGAAGAAGCGGATCAGGGACGCGGCCGGATAGTCGCGGATGGCGGCCAGCGGGGTGGACCAGATGGCCGCGGCCTGGGGGATCAGGTGGTCGTCGCGGAAGGCCTGGCAGTAGCCCTTCTCCACCAGATAGTCGTCGAGCGAGGTGAGCGGCGCCTCCAGGGCGGCCAGGTCCCTGGGGCCCTGGCGGTAGAAGCGGGCGACGTCGCGCAGCATGCCCCAGAACCGGGCGCTGAACAGGTTGCGCTTCTGGGCGAAGATCGCGCCGCTGGAATATTCGAAGGCCCCGTCGTCCAGGGAGACGCTCAGCGCCATGTCGGCGGCCTGGCTCTTCACCCCCAGGTGCGCCAGCAGGGCGGTGAAGTTGGGGTAGTTGCCCTCGTTATAGACGATGAAGCCGGTGTCGACGGGAACCGGGCCCTTGGGGCCGATGGCCTCGACGGTGTTGGCGTGGCCCCCCAGCCGGCCGTCGGCCTCGAACACCGTGACCTGGTGGCGCTCCCCCAGCAGCCAGGCGGCGGAGAGTCCGGCGATGCCGCCGCCGACGACGGCGATGCGGAGCGGCTTGTGGGTGGTGTCGGGCGTCACGGGACCTCCTGGAGCGAAGCTGGTGGAGGTACGCAAAGCCGTCCGCCGCGGATGCAAAGGCCGCATCCGCGACCAGGCCGCGTCCGTAACGATCCTGGAGGCTTCCTTCTCCGAGCCAGCAGAGGTCCGTCGCCATGAGCCTTGTCGCCACCACCATCCAGGCCTTCGAGGGCGCGCCCCTGCCCGACCTCCTGCGCCGTGCGGCGGTGGACCTCCTAGTGTCCAACGCCCGCCGTCAGTTAAAGGGCGCGCCGGCCGACGCGCAGGCCCTATTCGCCCGGGAGATGGCGCAGCGGCCCATCGCCGAGCACACGGCGGCGGCCAACGGCCAGCACTACGAGCTGCCCGCCGCCTTCTTCGAGGCGGTGCTGGGCCCGCAGTTGAAATATTCCTGCTGCCTCTATGAGAGGGCGACCAGCCTGGAGGCGGCTGAGGAGCTGGCGCTCGCCGAGACCGCCGCCCACGCCGACCTGAGGGACGGCCAGCAGATTCTGGAGCTGGGCTGCGGCTGGGGGTCGCTCTCCCTATGGATGGCGCGAAACCTGCCGGGCGCGCGGATCACCAGCGTGTCCAATTCGAAGAGCCAAGGTGAGTTCATCCGCGGGCGGGCCGCCGCCCAGGGGCTCACCAACCTGACGGTCATCACCGCCGACATGAACGACTTCCAGGCCCAGGACGGCGCCTTCGACCGCATCGTCTCGGTGGAGATGTTCGAGCACATGGCCAACTGGCGGGCCTTGCTCACCGAGGCCAGGACCTGGCTGAAGCCGGACGGGGCGATGTTCGTCCACGTCTTCACCCACAGCTCCACCCCCTACCGCTTCGACGTCAATGACGAAGCCGACTGGATCGGCCAGCATTTCTTCACCGGCGGGGTGATGCCCAGCCACGATCTGATGCGGGAGTTCCCCGACCTGTTCGCCGTGGAGGCTGACTGGCGCTGGAGCGGGACCCACTACGAGAAGACCGCCAACCAGTGGCTGGCCAACTACGATCGCAACGCCGCGGTGATCGCTCCGGTGCTGCGGACGGTCTATGGCGACCAGGCGGTGCTTTGGCGGCGGCGCTGGCGGCTGTTCTTCCTGGCCACGGCGGGCCTGTTCGGCCACCGAGGCGGCGGCGAATGGGGCGTCAGCCACTATCGTCTTCGACCGGCCTGAGGGCCCCCGACATGCTGAAATACGTCATCGCCTATCTGGGGACCGGCCTGGTCTTCGCCGCCGTCGACGCCGTCTGGCTGACCTTCAGCAACGCGCGGCTCTACCGACCCACCCTCGACCCGGTCCTGGCCGAGGAGGTGAACCTCAAGGCCGCGGCGGTCTTCTACCTGGTCTACATCCTGGGGGTCATGGCGCTCGCGGTCTCGCCGGCCACCTCCTGGACCAAGGCCATGACCAACGGCGCCATGGTGGGCGCCCTGGCCTACGCCACCTATGACCTCACCAACCAGGCGACCCTGAAGGTCTGGGCCACCAGGATCACCGTGGCCGACATCGCCTGGGGGACCTTCGTCACCAGCCTGGCCGCCACCGCCGGCTATTTCGTCCTGCGCTGGGCGCGGGCCCGGTTCGGCTAGGCGCGCACATCCGGCCAGCGTCCGGATTTCCGGGGCGTTGTCGGGGGCGGCAAGCCGTGTGATGGTGGGTTTCCGGAACGGCACGGTCACACGCGGGCATATTGCGCCCGCAGTCACCGACAAGACGCCGCCCCGGGACCTACAAAATTGATTGCACCGCGTGAACGCCGCAGCCGGCCACCGGGCGACGGGAGGAATTTGAATGCAGGAATTTAAGACGCGAGAAGACTTTACCGCGGCTCTGGATGAATCGGCCAACCACGGCATGACCGTGGCCTTCTGGGCCGATCAGGCGCCGGACCGCACCGCGGTGGTGGACCCCTCGGGGCGCACCAAGACCTTCGCCGAGGTCAACGCCAACGCCAACAAGCTGGTGCGCGCCCTGCGCAAGGCGGGGCTGAAGGCCGGCGACAGCCTGGCCCTGCTCTGCTCCAACCGCGCCGAGTTCATCGAGACCCTGGCGGCCACCCAGCGCAGCGGCCTGCGCATCACCCCGGTGAACTGGCACCTGACGGTCGACGAGATCGCCTACATCATCAAGGATTGCGAGGCCAAGGCCCTGGTGGCCGAGGCCCGCGTGGCCGCCGCCGCCCCGGCGGCCGCCGAATGCCCGGACCTGGCGATCAAGCTGTCGGTGGGTGGCGATATCGAGGGCTTCCTCAACTACGACGCGACCCTGGCGGCCGAGGACGGCTCGGACATTCCCGACCCGGTCCGCGGCGGCCAGATGATGTACACCTCCGGCACCACCGGCCGGCCCAAGGGCGTGCACCGCGCCAACGCCCCGGTGATCCCGCCCAGCATGCTGGCCATGCGCGGCTACGATCCGGAGACCTCGGTGCAGATGTGCGCCGGACCGGCCTATCACGCCGCGCCCCTGGCCTTCGACGTCAACGCCTCGATGAACGCCGGGATTCCGCTGCACTTCATCGACAAGTGGGATTCCGAGCACGTCCTGAAGACCATCTCGGAGAAGAAGGTCACCCACTTCCACCTGGTTCCGATCATGTTCCAGCGGCTGCTGGCCCTGCCGCCGGAGATCAAGGCCAACTACCCCATCGAGCACGTGCAATACATCGTCCACGGCGCGGCCCCCTGCCCGCCGGAGGTCAAGCACGCCATGATCGAGTGGTTCGGGCCGATCCTCAGCGAATACTATGCCGGCTCCGAGGGGGGGGCGGGCTTCACCATCACCGCCGACGAGTGGCTGAAGAAGCCCGGCAGCGTCGGCAAGCGCCCGCAGATGCTGCAGGTCCGCATCCTCGACGAGGAAGGCAACGAGCTGCCCCCCGGCGTGCCCGGCGGCATCTATCACCAGCTCCCGCCCGGCGGCGGCTTCACCTATTATAAGGACGAAGCCAAGACCAACGCCAACCGGCGCGACGGCTTCTTCACCATGGGCGACGTCGGCTATTTCGACGAGGACGACTATCTGTTCCTCACCGGCCGCAACGCTGAGACCATCATCTCCGGCGGAGTGAACATCTATCCGCAGGAAATCGACAACGAGCTGATCAAGCACCCGGCCGTGGCCGACAGCGCCACCGTCGGCATCCCGCACGACGAGTGGGGCGAACAGGTCCGGGCCGTGATCCTGCTCAAGCCCGGCTACGAGCCCTCCGACAAGCTGGCCCAGGAGATCCTGGACTTTGGCCGCCAGACGCTCGCGGCTTACAAGGTGCCGCGCGGCCTGGACTTCGTCACCGAGCTGCCCCGCTCCGAGGCCGGCAAGATCCAGCGCAACAAGGTCCGCGCCCCCTATTGGGAAGGCCGCGCCCGGCAGATCTAGGGGATCGTAGATGCTCCCCTCCTGGGGGAGCTGTCAGCAAAGCTGACTGAGGGGGACTTTGACTCTGGCTTTTGGGGTCGAAGGTGTCGCCTACGGCGATCCCCCTCCGTCACCCGCCTTTGGCGGTCGCCACCTCCCCCACATCGCGCTGCGCGCTGGGGGAGGATCTGGCCCTCCTCGCAATTTTTCGAAAACAAGCGTGTTTGGCTTGGCTAGACTCGCCGTGTCATGAAGCGCGCCGCTTCGTGACCCGGGACTTCAACGCCATGCCCATTCCGTTCATCGACCTCCAGGCCCAGCGGGCGCGCCTCGGCCAGCCGCTGGAGGACGCCATCCTGAAGGTGGTGCGCTCGGGCGCCTACATCATGGGCCCGGAGATCGCCGAGGTGGAAAAGCAGCTTGGCGCGTTCGGCCAGGCGCCCTTCGTGCTGTCCTGCGGCTCGGGCACCGAGGCGATCCAGCTGCCGCTGATGGCCTGGGAGATCGGCCCCGGTGACGCGGTCTTCTGCCCCTCCTTCACCTTCGCGGCCACCGCCGAGGTCATGCCCCTGGTGGGCGCCTCGCCGGTCTTCGTCGACGTCCTGGAGGACACCTACAACCTGGACGCCGCCAAGCTCGACGCCGCCATCGAGGCGGTGAAGGCCGAGGGAAAGCTCACCCCACGCGCCGTCATCGCCGTCGACCTGTTCGGTCAGCCGGCCGACTATCCGGCCATCTCGGCGGTCGCGAAGAAGCATGGCCTGAAGCTGATCGCCGACTCCGCGCAAGGCTTCGGCTGCACCCTGAACGGCCAGCACCCGATCCACTGGGCCGACGTCACCACCACAAGCTTCTTCCCGGCCAAGCCGCTCGGCTGTTACGGCGACGGTGGGGCGGTGCTGTGCAAGGACGAGCGGCTGCACGACCTGCTGGTCTCCCTGCGGGTCCACGGCCAGGCGGTGAAGTCCGACATCGCCGGCAAGACCTTCGACCACGACCCCAAGTACCTGAACATGCGCATCGGCATGAACAGCCGCATGGACACCATCCAGGCCGCGGTGCTGCTGCAGAAGCTGACCATC
Source organism: Phenylobacterium sp. (assembly GCF_030645195.1). Taxonomy (GTDB): domain Bacteria; phylum Pseudomonadota; class Alphaproteobacteria; order Caulobacterales; family Caulobacteraceae; genus Phenylobacterium. The sequence continues at coordinate 12,961 of NZ_JAUSLW010000039.1, forward strand.
TTCGAGGACGAGATCGCCGCCCGCAACGTCGTCGCCGACCGCTATGCGGCGGGTCTGAATGACGTGGTGCGCGTCCCCAAGGTGATCGAGGGCGGGGTGAGCGTCTGGGCCCAGTACACCATCGAGACCGACGATCGCGATGGCCTCGTGGCCCACCTGAAGGCGTCGGACGTGCCCAGCGCCGTCTACTACCCGATCCCGATCCACCGGCAGGAGATCTATTCCCGCTACCCCGCCCCCGGCGGCCTGCCGGTGACGGACGCGGCGGCGAAGAAGGTCATGAGCCTGCCCATGCACCCCTATCTGACGGCCGACCACCAGGACCAGGTGATCGCCGCCATCCGAGCCTTCGTGAAGCGGAACGGGTGACGGGAGTCCTTCTTCCCTTGCGGCGTCGCGCTCCCTCTTAGAACTATAACCCCGTCATCCCGGGCGACCCGTAGGGGAGACCCGGGACCCAGGTGACGGGGCTGGGCTCCTGGGTCCCGGCTCTCCGCTTCGCTACGGCCGGGATGACGAGTGGATTTGCTGGATAGGATTTTCGACCTCTCATCCGACCCTGCTCCGCAGGGCCACCTTCTCCCGCAAGGGGAGAAGGATTCTGAGGCTACCCCACCCAGGCCGCCTTCAACGCCGCCGCCTGCGCCAACCCCTGCGCCAGGCCGGCCCGGGCCGCGTCGGCGCGTCTGCGGAAGTCCATCAGGTTGAGGCCCATGGCCGCCTGGCTGCCGTCATCGGGACCGATCAACACCACCTTGGCGCCGCCGGCGCGCAGGACGTCGAGTTCGGCCTCCACCCGGGCGGCGGTGGCCTGCGCCGCCGCGCCGGCGTTGGCGCCGCCGCGCACCTGGATCACCACCACCAGGCCATGGCCCACGGCCTGGTCGGCGTTGATGGTCGAGCGCATGCCGCCGTCGATATAGCGGCGGCCCTGGAGGGTCACCGGCGGATAGACCCCGGGCACGCTGCAGGAGGAGGCCACCGCCCGGGTGACCCCGACGCCCGACGCCTTGGTCCACATCTGGAATTCGCCGGTCAACGCGTCCACCGCCGTACAGGCGAAGCCGCGCTCGGGCCAGGCATCCTCCGGCAGGCCCGCGAAGGACCGCCCGAAGCTCTGGAGGAAGGTCGCCTCGTCGGAGGTCTTGGCCGCCAGCGCAAAGGCGCCGATCTCGGCGCGGACCTCCTGGGGATCGCGGACGCCGCCCTGCGCCTCGGCCATCATCTTCACCAGGACCGAAAGGTCGGCGCCCGGCGCGCGGGCCTCGCCGGGCGGACGCGGGGCCGGCGGCGGCTCGGCCAGGATGGGATCGGCCAGGCTGGCGGCGTCCGCCCCCAGGGCCAGGCGCGCGCCCACGAAGGAGCCCGCCGAGGTGCCCAGGATGAAGTCGGCCCGCCCCAGGTCGACCCCGCCCTGGGCGAGGCCCGCGATCAGGCCCGATTCCCAGGCTATGCCCACCGGCCCGCCCCCGCCCAGCACCAAGGCCCGCATCGTCATGATCGTCTCTTCCCGGCTGCGTCTTCGTTGCGGCCAGGATCGGCCAGGCGGCGGGCCTTGTCCACGAAAGCGACAGGCGCGGCCGCCGGGGGGTGGCCGCGCCTGTCTGGAGATCCGGCCGGTAACTCCCCCAAGCCCAGCCGTTCCGCCCTCCCGGAGGAGGACGACGGGCCATCTCCAGGCCCTTTCCGCGCGCCAGAGCGAGCGCGCTAGCGGAGCTTGGTCATGGTGTCGTAGGCCACCTGGGCGCCGATCAGCTGCGGGGTCTGGCGGCTCGCGGCCGCGCGCTTCTCGAAGCCCGCGCCGTTGGTGGCCACCCACTTGGCCTCGCCCCTGGGCGGATTTCCCGAGGTGGTGAACTGGGCCCGCACCGTGGAGGTGGGCAGGTGGGTGACCTTCACCGTGAAGGTGACGCCGGTGGGCGAGGTGACGTCGTCGTCGGGCAGGACCTCGATCAGGTACTGGACGCCCTGACCCAGGGCCAAGGTCTCCAGGTACTGGATGTCCAGCCGGTCCTCGCGGCTCTGCTTGGCCGAGACCTTGCGGATCACCGCCTCGCGGTCGACGATCTTCGCGCCCGCCGAGAGGAAGGTGTTGAGGATCGAGGTCTCCACCCCGCGCGAGAAGTTGGTGTCTCGGAAGCCGTAGCCGCTGTCCGTCACACGCTCCTGGTACTGACGGCTCTCGCTGGCGCTGGCCGCGGCCCCCATCGAGGCGCTCGCCCCCCAGCCCCGGCCCCGCACCGCGGCGGCCTCGCCCATCGCCACCGCGGACGAACGGCTGGTCTGGACATTGTCGTACTGGCTGCTGGCGTCCTCGATCAGCTGGCGGTTCCAGAACAGCAGCATCGAGGGCCGGCCGGCCGAGGCGTACCAGCGGGCGAAGGCGCTGGAGGAGGCATAGTTGCCGGCGTCCGGATTGACCCCCGGCTGCGGGGCGTTCACCTCGGGCATGCCCTCGCGATAGGTCACCGCCGGCGCCTGCGGCCGGTAGGTCTGGGCGAGCGCCGGGCCGGCGGCCAGCAGGGCCGCCAGCGCCGGGGCGAGAAGCTTCAAAGCGGTCATCGAACCCTCCTGTCTGGCCCTATTGGGCGCCGCGGATTTCCACGTAGTACTGGGCCGAGTTCAGCCGCGCGGAGCTCTGCTCGAAGGTGACCATGGCGTTGGGCTGGACGAAGAGGGAGGTCCAGGACTGGGCGCCGTCGGTGGGGACGCCCGAGGCGTCGTACCAGCTGGCGCGGGCCTGCAACGGCAGGGCGACGTTGGTCTTGTTGCGGATCTGGACGGTGATCTTCTTGAAGCCGGTCGGGCCGGTGGAGACATAGGCGCCCTCGGTGTCCAACAGGCTGTCGACCTTGAACTTGGCGCCGACGTACTTGGCGAGCGTGTTGTCGATCACCCGCACCGAGTTCAGCTCAGGCCGGATGTTGTTCTGCTGGTCGATGCGGACTCCACCCTCGGGCGGGGTGGTCTCACAAGCGGACAGGCCGAGGGCGGCGGTGGCGGCGACGAGGGTCAGGGTCTTGCGAAGCGTGATCATCGAAAAGTCTCCTAGTGGGCGCGCACGAGGCACAGCTGTTTGCGGTTGGCGTCGGTGGCGCAGGCGATGGGCTTGTCGGCGCCCTCCACCGGGACGCCGGCCTTCAGGAAGTGGGCGCTGAGGGGCATGGGCCGGCCGCCGGAGGCGAGCGTCAGGACATGGATGGTGTCGGGCAGGGAGCTCCAGGTGCGCACGTCGGCCTGGGGCTTGGAGTTGGAGGAGACGATCAGGAACACCCCCGACAGCACGCCCACGGCGGCCACCGCGTCGCCGTACTGGCCGTTGGCGCTGAAGGCGGCGTTGTTGGAGGAGAGCGCCACGGTGGTGTCGGCCAGGAAGGAGCCCACCCCGCCGGTGGTCGCCTTGAACTGGGCTTTGCCGGCCAGGATCTTGTCGATCTCCCGGCCGCCGCGGGTGGAGGCCTGGTAGAAGATGTCCTCCATCGGATAGGCCTGGATGGGGGCGGCCCCATTCATCACCTGGACCTGGTTCTCGGCGATGGGCTTGCCGCGCCGGTAGACGAAGAACGCGTGGCTCGCCCCGTCTCCCAGCTTGCGCGGGGCCAGGCCGGTCTCGGCCAGGACCAGGGTGTCGTCCTTCTCGCCGATGCCGCCGTATGTGGGACGCAGCTTCTTGAGCTGGACCATGGTCTCGTCGCGCAGGTCGGTGTCGCCGTTCAGGTGGCTGGCCCAGGCGTCGAGGAACAGCAGCAGGGCGAAGTCGGACCGATTCTGGTCCTCCTCGGCGAAGGCGTCCTGCATCAGGCCCCGGCGGAAGGCGGCCCGGGCGTTCTCGTAGTCGGCGTCGTGCAGATAGATCAGGCCGCGGTACAGGAAGGCCATGGCCCGTTCGTAGGGCTCGCCCTTGAAGTCCTTCGAGCCCTCGTCGTACCAGAGCTTGCGGGCCTTGGCGGCGTTGGCGTTGTCGGAGAACACCGAGTCGATGCGCAGGATCGCGTCGTCGAGCGCCGGCCTGGCGGTGGCGTAGTCGGCGCGCCAGAAGGCGCGGGCGCCGATCTCCATCTGGTTCAGCACCCGGTTGCCCGGAAGGTCGGCGGCCAGGCGGCCGACGAAGGCCTCCGGCCCCGCCTCATAGGGTACGGGCGGCGGGGGCGGCGGCGCGGCGGCCTGGGCCGCGCTGGCGGCGGCCAGCAGCAGCGCGCCGGCAAGGACTGCGGGTTTCATCGTCGGGCCTAGCGGTAGACGACGTCGTCGCGGTTCTCTTTCTTGAACTCGTACAGGTTCGACCAGATGATCTCGCCGTACTCCATGTCGAGCAGCTCGAAGGTGTACTGGCTGAACCGCGAGGTCGTGCCCGTGCGGGTGTCGATGGCGTCCCGGGTGCCGATGCGGCCCACCAGCCGGTAGTCGGCGCCGGCCTGGGCCCGGGTGCGGCCCGTGGTGCCGACATCCACCTTGCCGGCGTCCTTCAGGGCGCGCTCCTCCTCCACCGCCCCGGCGTATTCGCGGCCGATGAAGCGCATGCGGCCGCCGGCGGCGCGCAGCAGGTTGACCCGGATGCGGTCGGTGATCAGGGCCTTGTCGATGATCTCCGAGCTCTCGTTCCGGAAGTATTTCGGGTCGACGATGATCCGTGGCGGGGTCGGCCGGTTCATCAGCTCAGGCACGTTCAGCAGGTCGCGGAACATGGCGTCGGCCATGGAGACGATGTCCTGGCTCTCCGTGCCGATGCCCTTGACCCCGTCGGAGGTGGTGGTGTCGCGATAGACCGTGGCCGAGCCCTGGGGCTTCAGCTTGGGGGCGGCGACAGCGGGAGCCGCGGCGACGCCGAGGGCGGCCGCCAGGCCGATGAGCGGAAGGTGGATACGCATGGTCTTACTTGCCGACCGAGGCGGTCTGCAGGGCCGGCAGGTAGGCCGTCTGGAACTCGGGATAGATCGCGTAGGTGGCGTCCAGGATCTTCTGGTACTCGGGGTTGGCGGAGTAGTTGACGTACATGTAGAGGGCCATGTCGTTGAGGGAATTGAACGACAGGTCGGTGGACGAGCGCAGGAATTCCTCGCCGCCGATGGCCTTCAGCGCGATGCCCCGGCCCATGGCCGCGCCCGCCTTCTTGCCCAGGAAGCCGCCCACGAAGGGCACCTGCTCCAAGGCCGTCTGGCCGGCGTAGTTGCCCGCCATCGAGCCGATCTGGCCGGCGGCCTTGACCTGCATGGACTTGGTCACCCAGCCGGCGGTGACGCCGTCGGAGGTGAAGGGCGAGGCGTACCTGCCGGCCGAGCCCTCGATGGGCGCCGGCGCGGTGAGCGCGCTCGGCGCGGCGATCTGGGGCGTCCCCCAGGCGGTCAGCATCAGAGCCCCGGCGACGACGACGGGAATATGGATCTTCTTCATGTTGGCAGGCCCCCCAGCCTCAAGGATCTTACGGGTTGATGTCCGGCCCGCCGGCGGAAGCTCTCTGCGGTCCCGGGGATGCGCCCGGTGTTCCGCATTCCGTCGAAGGGCCGCCCCCGCAGACGGCCAGGGTCGTGTCAGCCCGGGCCGCGACGCCGGGATCGGCGGCGGGCGCGGGCGCGCGGGAAGCGGTGATGACAGGACGCATGGTCGACCCTTGGGGGTAGGTCTTTGGTGTTCGCCCGCCCTGTCTGACCGCTGGCCTGCGCCCCCGCATGATCCAAATGGACTATGAGCCGCCGATAGGCGGCGGCCTCAGTGCGCCGCGAGGCTTCCGACGATGGAGGCGCGCTGGGAGATCTCGATCCAGTTGCCGTCCGGATCGCGCACCATGGAGATCCGCGCCGTGGTCCCCAGTGTGGTGGGGGGCATGGCCTCGCGGCCGCCCTTGGCCAGGATGGCGGCGTGCGCCTCGTCGACCTTGAAGACCTGGAAGGTGATGTAGCGCCAGCCCTTGCCGGCCATGCCGGCGTCGGAGGGCGCGTCGGGGCTCTGCTCCAGGATCAGCAGGGTCTCGCCCGCCCGGAACGCGCCGGGCGCCTCCTCGGTCAGGCCCAGCCCTTCCCTGTAGAATTTGCAGTGGGCGGCCAGGTCGCGGACGGCCAGGCGGACGCCGATCTGGGTGACGCCCCCGAGGCCCGGCGGAACCAGGGTCACGCGATTGCCATCGGGGTCGGTGAGGGTCCTGGGCGCCGCCAGCCCGGGTCTCGCGACGATCAGTTCGCGATAGCCGCTGGGGGCCGCATCCGGCAGCGGATCTGCGTGATGGTTGATCTTCAGCACCGAGCCCAGGGCGTCGTGGCGGTGCTGGTCCTGGCCGCGGCGGATCCTCAGCAGATGGTCGAAGGGAATGCTCGCCTCGCCCTGCCAGAAGGCCAGCATGGGCTCCAGATCGTTGGTGGACAGACCGATGTCGACCCGAGGTTTCGCCAGTTCCATGTGTCCGCTTCCGCCTTTAGATTTCCTCGCCTTGTCTCATCAGCGAGGGCGTGAGACCTAAGTCAAACATTTGTTTTAAGTCATTAGGAGCGACCCATGAAGGCTGCGGTCTATTACGAGAACGGCGGACCCGAAGTCCTGAAGTACGAGGACCTGCCCGACCCGACCTGCCACCCCAAGGGCGTGATCATCGCCGTCGAGGCCATCGCCATCGAGGGCGGCGACACCCTCAGCCGCTGGCGCGGGCCGCTCGCCACCAAGCCCCACGTGGTGGGCTACCAGGCCGCCGGGACCATCGTCGAGGTCGGCCCCGAGGTCGAGCATCTGAAGGTCGGCCAGCGGGTCGCCACCGTGATGAACTACGGCAGCCACGCCTCCATGCGCGCCGTGGCCGCCCGCAACTGCTGGCTCGTCCCCGACGGCTACGACATCAAGAAGGCCGCCGCCATTCCGGTCACCTTCGGCACCGCCGACGACTGCCTGTTCGAGTTCGGCCGCATGAAGAAGGGCGAGACCGTCCTGATCCAGGCCGGCGCCTCGGGGGTCGGCGTGGCCGCCATCCAGCTGGCCAAGCGGGCCGGCGCGGGCCTGATCCTGGCCACCGCCTCCTCCGACGAGCGCCTGGAAAAGCTCAAGCGCCTGGGTCTCGACCACGGCATCAACTACACCCGCGACGACGTGGTGAAGGAAGCCCGCCGCCTGACCGACAACAAGGGCGTGGACGTCATCGTCGACTCGGTCGGCGGCCCCACCCTGCAGGGCTCCATCAATGCTCTGGCCTATCGCGGCCGGGTCTCCATGGTCGGCGCCGCAGGCCGGGAGCCCATGGTGGTGGACGTCGGCTCGCTGATGGGCGGCAACCGCTCGCTGTCGGGGGTCTTCCTCGGCGCCGAGATCTCCACCGACCGCGTGCACGACAACATCCAGAAGCTGATCAACGACGCCGCCAAGGGCGAGCTGGAGGTGGTGATCGACCGGGTCTTCCCGCTGTCGGAAGCCGCCGCGGCGCATGCCTATATCGAAAGCCGCGCCGCCGTCGGCCGCGTGGTGATGGTGCCGTAAACAACTCCAACATCGTCATCCTCGCCCCTGTGGCGAGGACCCCTCTCACGGCTGCGTTGAGATCGTCATCGCAGCCGTGGCGCGGCCGCTTCACCTCGCAAGACTTGAGTGACGGCTGGAGGGGTCCTAGGCACAAGGCCTAGGATGACGAGCGTGGGGGACGCCTCCACCGAAAGCTCACCCACGGGGAGAGAAACATGCCCAAGGCCCGCAACGGCGACGTCGCGATCGAGTACGAGGTGTTCGGCGAAGGCCCGGAGACCATCCTGCTGATCAACGGCCTGGGCTCGCAGATGACCCGCTGGCCGGAGGCCTTCTGCGCCAAGCTGGCCGCCAAGGGCTATCGCGCCGTCCGATTCGACAACCGCGACACCGGCCTTTCCACCTGGTTCGAGCCGGGCCAGGCCTACACGCTCTCCGACATGGCCGCCGACGCCATGGCGGTGCTCGACGCGGTCGGGGCGGCCAAGGCCCATGTGGCCGGGGTCTCCATGGGCGGCATGATCGGTCAGGTGGCCGCCATCGAGCACCCGGACCGCACCCTGTCGCTGACCTCCATCATGTCGGCCACCGGCGGGCCCGGAACCATGGACTCCACCCCGGCCGCCGCCGCGGTGCTCTCGACCCCGCCGCCCAATCCGCAGGCCGACTTCGAGGCCTTCGTCGCCCACGGGGTCAACAACGCGCTCACCATCGGCAGCCCCGGCTATCCCTGGCCGCAGGGCGCCCTGCGCGCGCGGGTGATCGCCGAGCATGGCCGGGCCTTCAATCCCACCGGATCGGCCCGTCAGATGGCCGCCATCCGCGCCTATGGCGACCGCACCGAGCGCCTGAAGACCCTCAGGCTCCCCACCATCGTCCTGCACGGCGCCGACGATCCCCTGGTGCCTCTGGCAGGGGGCCAGGCCACGGCCGCGGCGATTCCGGGCTCGGAGCTGCGGGTGATCGCCAGCATGGGCCACGACCTGCCGCCGGCCCTGTTCGACATCGTCGCCGACGCCATCCTGGACGCGGCGGAGCGGGCCAAATGACCAACCCGGTGGCGTTCAGCCTGGCGGCCGTGCTGATCGCCATCAGCCTGCTGCATTTCGCCTGGGCGGCCGGCGTCTACTGGCCGGGCAAGGACCCGCTCTCGCTGTCGGACAAGGTGATGGGAGCGGCGCCGGGCGCGAGCCTGCCGCCCGCCTGGTCACCGCGCTCGTGGCCTGCGCCATCCTGGTCGGCGCGCTCACGGTCCTGATGTTCAGCGTCGAGGCCTGGGACGGGCCCTGGCGGCCGGCCTTCGCCCTGGCCTATGTCGCCATGACCTTCGTGTTCCTGGCCCGTGGGCTCGCCGGCTACATCCCGGCCCTCTGGCGCCGGACCCGGACCACGAGCTTCTATCGGCTGAACCGCCTCTACTATTCGCCGCTCTGCCTGCTGATCGCGGCCGGGCTGGTGGTCAACTTCATCCTCGGCTGACCGCCGGGACCCAGATTCAGAGAAGAGGAAATCCCATGGGACGTCTTTCCGGCAAGAGCGCCATCATCACCGGCGCGGGTTCCGGCATCGGCCGCGCGGCCTCGGTCCTGTTCGCCCAGGAGGGCGCCAACCTGGTGATCGCCGACAAGATGGACACCGTCCAGGAGACCGCCAAGCTGGTCGAGGGGGCCGGCGGCAAGGTGGTCGCCCTCACCGGCGACGCGGGCGAGGAAGCCTTCGTGGCCAGCCTGACAGCCAAGGCGGTCTCCGAATATGGCGGCCTCGACGTGGCCTGGGCGAACGCCGGCATCTCCGGCGGCTGGACCGCCTTCGACGACCAGGACGCCGCCTTCTGGGCCGAGATCCTGCGGGTCAACCTGATCGGCGCCTTCCTGCTGGTGAAGCACGCCAGCCGGGTGATGATTCCCAAGGCCAAGGGCTCGATCATCTGCACCGCCTCGGTGGCCGGCATCCGGTCGGGCGCCGGCGGGTCGCCCTATTCGGCCTCCAAGGCGGGCGTCATCAACCTGGCCCAGACCGCGGCCAACGAGTTCTATGGGACCGGGGTGCGGGTCAACGCCATCTGCCCCGGCCTGATCGAGACCGGCATGACCCAGCCGATCTTCGACGGCGCCCGGGCCCGCGGCAACGAGGACAAGATCGGCCAGCTCAACCCGCTGACCCGCGGCGGCGTGCCCATCGAGATCGCCAACGCCGCCCTGTTCCTGGCCAGCGACGAAGCCTCCTATGTCAACGGCCAGGCCATCGCCGTCGACGGCGGGCTCTCCTCCTCCCACCCCGTCGTGCGCCGCAAGCGTTGATCTACCTGGCGCGCCACGGCCAGACCGAATGGAACCTGGCGCGCCGGTACCAGGGCGGATCGGATTCCCCCCTCACCGAGCTTGGCCAGACCCAGGCCCGGCGGACGGGCGAGTTGCTGACCCGCCTGGTCCCCGACCCTGCCGGGTGGCGCATGGTCGCCAGCCCCCTAGGCAGGGCCCATCACACCGCGCTCATCATCGCCCAGACCATGGGCTGGGCCTTGGCGCCCGAACTCGACGCCCGGCTGGCGGAGGTCAGCATGGGGTCGTGGGAGGGGCTGTCCCTGGATGAGTTGGAGGCGCGCAGGCCCATAGACCTACCCTATCCCGAGCGCTACTTCGGGGCCCCGGGCGGCGAAAGCTTCGAGGGCGTGCTGGCGCGGCTGTCGGACTGGCTGACCTCAGTGGACGAGACGCAGAACATCATCCTGGTCTCCCACGGCCTGTCGGGCCGCATCCTGCGGGGGCTCTATGGCGGCCTGCCCCGCGAGGCCATGCTGACCCCGCCCACGCCGCAGGACGCCATCTACCGCCTGTCGGACGGCGAGGTGGCGCAGATCGACTGCGAGCCGGCCTGAGGCCTCGGCGGTTGGGCGGCCCTTAGCGCGCGGGCTGGACCCGCCGCAGAATGACCCCGCCGTCACTGGCGTCATCGAGCTGGCGCAGCAGGACCATGACGCCAACGCCCACCAAGGCGCCCAGGACGAAGGACCCGAACATGGCGCCGGAGGCCGCCACCGGGCCCAATCCATTCCGAGGATGCTCCTTGCCGTAGATTAGGGAACCGTCCCAGGCCTCGGCATAGTCGCTCATCGGCTCGTACTGGTCTCTCATGCCACTCAAACCCTTCGAAATCGGGGAGGTTCCTCCCCCGCTGGCCTTCCTCGCCCCTGGGCGCTAGAAGCCCTCAACTCACAAAACCGCCTGAACGAGAACAACAGACCACATCATGGCCGGACATTCCAAGTTCAAGAACATCATGCACCGCAAGGGACGCGCCGACGCGGTGCGCTCCAAGCTGTTCTCCAAGCTGTCGCGCGAGATCACGGTGGCGGCCAAGTCGGGCCTGCCCGACCCCACCATGAACGCCCGCCTGCGTCTGGCCGTGGCCAACGCCAAGGCCGAGTCCATGCCCAAGGACAATATCGACCGGGCCATCAAGAAGGGCGCCGGCGGCGACGCCGAATCCTATGACGAGGTGCGCTACGAGGGCTTCGGTCCCGGCGGCGTGGCCCTGATCGTCGAGGGCCTGACCGACAACCGCAACCGCGCCGCGGCCAACATCCGGTCCACCTTCTCCAAGAACGGCGGCAACATGGGCGCCACCGGCTCGGTGGCCTTCATGTTCGATCGCCTGGGCCAGATCGTCTATCCGGCCAAGGTCGGCAGCGAGGACAAGGTGATGGAGGCCGCCATCGAGGCCGGCGCAGAGGACGTGGAATCCGACGAGGAGGGCCACACCATCTTCACCGCCTATGAGGCCTTCGCCGAGGTGGCGAGCGCCCTGGAGGCCAGCCTCGGCGAGGCCAAGTCCACCAAGATCATCTGGCGGGCCAAGGGTTCGACCCCCATCAGCGGCGAGCCGGTGGGGACCCTGATGAAGCTGCTGGACGCCCTGGACGACGACGACGACGTGCAGAATGTCTATGGCGACTACGAGATCTCCGACGAGGACATGGAGAAGTTCGGCTAGTCCATCATCCGGACGATCACCGACTGGCTGGCGGTCGCCATCAGCTCCCCGTCCTGCGCGAACAGGTTCATCACCCCGTGGGCGAAGCCGCCATGGATGCCGGTGATCTGGATGTCGCAGAGCACCCAGGTGGTGGGCACGATCCGGCGGATGCGCAGGGTGTTGTCCAGGCTGTTGCCGCCGCCCTGGCGGCCCAGCGCCGCCCCGACCCCGGAGGGCACGTAGTCGGCCATGATCGCCAGCAGGCTGGCGTCGACGGCGTAGTCCTCCACCGGCTTGATCCACATCACCAGGCGGCCGTCGGCGGAGAGCTGGCCGGTGCGCGAGCCCTCGCCATAGCGGCCCTTGGCCATGCGCACCTCCAGGCGGCCGTTGAGGTTGTCCCCCTGGTCGCCCCACAGCACCGAGCGCACGCAGTCTTCCGGCGGCGGCATGTCGGGCATGGTCACCCACTGGTGGGAGACGGTGCTGGGCCGCGCGCCCAGGGCGGCGTTGACCGTGAAGATCTCCTGATCGCCGACATGGCCGATCACCCGGGCCTGGCTGTTGTACTTGCCCTGCACCGGGACCCAGACGTCGAGGTCCACCACCGAGCCCGGCCGCGCATAGGAGAGGTACTGGGCCGTGGCCCAGATCACCGGGCGTTCGCAGGTCCGCTCCATGGCCGCGATGGCGCTGGCCAGGCCGATGCCGCCGTACATGAAAAGGTTGTCCGGCGGGCCCACGCAGACGGCCGGCGTCAGGGGCATGAACCAGCGGTGCGGGTTGTGGGTGGCCTGGAGGTCGAAGAAGAGTTCGCTCATGGCCGGGCCGATACCCTTCAACGACGCGCCTGTCCCGGATTTTCGCCTCAGACGGCGATGGCGGTGTCGTCGGGCTCGAGCAGGCGGGCGATCTCGCCGATCAGGGCGGGGACGGAGATCGGCTTGGCCACCACCCCGTTCATGCCGGCGGCGCGATAGGCGCCCTGCTGGTGGGTCATGACATTGGCGGTCAGGCCGATGATCGGGGTCTGGGCCACCGGCCCCGGCAGGGCGCGGATGGCCCGCGTCGCCTCGATCCCGTCCATGTTGGGCATCTGCACGTCCATCAGAATCAGATCAAAGCCGCCATCGCGAGCGGCGTTCAGGCCGACCAACCCGTCCTCGGCCTCGGCCACCTGCGCGCCCAGGCGGGTCAGCAGGGTCCGGGCCACCAGGCGGTTGGTGGGATTGTCCTCCACCAGCAGGATGCGCACGCCCTCCAGCAGGCCCTCATCCGCCACGGCGGACGGGACGGGGACGGCGGACGGGGCGGTGAAGTCCAGCCAGAAGGTCGAGCCAACCCCCTCGGTGCTGGTGAAGGCGATGTCCCCGCCCATCAGCCGGGCCAGCGCCCGGGTGATGGAGAGCCCCAGGCCCGAGCCGCCGAAGCGGCGCGCCGTCGAGCTCTCGGCCTGGCGGAAGCGTTCGAACAGGTAGGGCTGGGCCTCGAGCGGAATGCCGACCCCGGTGTCCTCGATCTCCAGCCGCACGTGTCGCTGGCCGTCGGCCTCGGGGGTGACCGTCAGGCGGGCCGCGACGTGGCCGGCCTTTGTGAACTTGATGGCGTTGCCCAGCAGGTTGAACACCGCCTGGCGCACCCGCACGGGGTCGGCGGCGATCCACAGGTCGGCGCCGAAGGTCTCCGGGCGCAGCTCGATCCCCTTGGCGCGGGCCTGGCCCTCCAGCAGGGCCACCACGGTGTCCAGGGCCTCGCCCATGTTCATCGGCTCGGGGCTCAGGTCGAGCTGGCCGGCCTCGATCTTGGAGAAATCGAGCACGTCGTTCAGCAGTTGCGACAGCATCAGCCCGCAGTCGGCGGCCTGGCGCATCAGTTCGCGGCCCTCCGCCGAGATCGGCTCGCGCTCCAGCAGCTGCAGGGCGCCCAATACCCCGTTCATGGGGGTGCGGATCTCGTGGCTGACATTGGCCAGGAACTCGGCCTTGGCCTGGTTGGCGCTCTCCGCCTCGGCCTTGGCCTCGCGCAGCGCCTGGTCCTTGGCCACCTGCTCGGTGATGTCGCGGCTGACGTCGATGACCGCGACCGGGACCCCGTGCTCGCAGACCAGTTTTGCATTGGTCTGGACCCAGAGCCAGCGGCCATCCTTGTGTCGGACCCTGGCGGTCACCACCTCGGCGCGGGCGGGATCGACCAGCATCCGGGCCGCGGCGGCCAGGATCCGGGGATGATGCTCGGGATCGATGATGTGCATGCGCGACATCCCGATCAGCTCTTCGGGCCGATAGCCCAGGGCCGCTTCCACGGACGGGGAGACGTAGGTGTGCACGCCCTGGAGGTCGGTCCGGGCGATGACGTCGGTGATGTTCTCGGCCAGGGCCTGATACTTCTGCAGGCTGTCGTTGATCGCGCGCTGCTGGGCCTGGGCCGATGGTGTCTCCACCGCCCGACCGCCGATGAAGATCAGCCCGAGCCCCAGGGCCATCAGAATGGGCGCCATCTCCAGCCAGCTCTGACCGGCGGAGAGCCCGACGATCAGCAGGGCGCCGATCGCGGGAACGGCCCCGGCCGCCAGAAACACCACCGGGGTGCTGTAGAACAGCAGGACCACCAGGGCCGCGACCGTCAACGACACGACTGCGGCGCAGGTCCGTCCAGCGATCGTGCCGTCGGTCCACATCAACACCCCCAGCGCCAGCCAGGCGAGGCTGATGGCGGTGTAGCTGACCAGGAAGTTCGCCCGCGCCCGGTGTCGCACCGGTCCGCCGCGGGCCTGGCTGCGGCTCGCAGCCCAAAGCCAGACCTCAAGCGCAAGGATGCTGGCCAGCCAGCCGGCGGCCTGGAAAGGCCCCAGGATCATGGCGGCCATCATCGCGCAGAACAGGCTCAACCCCAGGCGCGGCAAGGTGACGTGGCGCACCGCGACGGCGGCCTCGTCCAATCGCACAAAGAGCGGGGGGCTTGAGATCGTCCGACTCCAGGGCGGGCGCGAGGGGTCGCGCGGTCAGGATTCTGGGTACCCTGGCTGTACTGTTTGGAGTGCTAATCGGCGCTGCGACACATTCGCCCAACACAGGTTTGAGCATCCCGGGCTTGCTTTCCGGCCGCCGTTCAGGTGTTTAGCCGCCCTGCCGAGCGCTTCTCCGAACCTGACCCGCGTTCCTCGCGGTGGGCCCGCCGCCTCGCCCCAAAGACCTCAGGAAGACCGCGCCATGCAAAGCTCCACAGCCTTCACCCGTGAAACCGTCCAGCTCGACGGCGAGACCTTCTACGACTGCGATTTCCAGAAGTGCCGCATGGTCTATGCCGGCGGCGAGGCCCCGGTCTTCACCGACTGCCGCTTCGAGGACTGCGACTGGAAGTTCGAGGACGCCGCGGCCCGCACGCTGGAGCACATGAAGGCGGTCTGGAACGCCGGCGGCAAGCAGCAGCTCCAGGGCCTGATCAAGGAAATCACGAGCGGCGGGGCGGCGAAGTCGTAAGCGCCAGATAGGCCGCGGCCGCCGCGGCCACCGCCGGCAGGGTCGCCCCCAGGCCCGGCTCCAGGCGGCTGACCGCCTGGTAGGCCGCGATGCCGATCGCCCAGGCCGCCAGGCCCCGCAGGCTGAAGCCGCCGGTGAACCAGTAGGCGCCGCCCACCAGGGCGATGGCGTCGGCCTCGATCCGCCGGCGCCGCACGACGAAGTGGTCGGTGAGCAGCACCCCGAACAGGGGCGCGAACACCGAGCCGATCAGCAGCAGGAAGCCCTCGTAGCGCGCCAGGGGCGCGAACAGGGCGATCAGGGTGCAAGCCGCCCCATAGGCCAGCGCCAGGCGCGCCGGCCGGGCGCGGACCAGGGTCGCGGTGGAGACCGCCGCGGAATGGATGTCGGCGAAGGTGTTGTCGGTCTCGTCGATGAGGATCAGCAGCAGGGCGACGCCGCAGCCCGTGGCCGCCAGCGCGGTCAGCAGCATCCCCTCCCCGCCGCCGGAGGCCAGCGCATAGCAGGCGCCGAGCGCGAAGAACCAGACATTGGCCAGCAGGTAGCCCGCCGCGCTGCCCCGGAACATGGCCCCTGGCGAGCGGCCGAAGCGGGTGTAGTCGGCGATCAGGGGCAGCCAGGACAGCGGCATGGCCACCACCAGGTCCACCCCGGCGCCGAAGCTCATCTCGCCGGTCCCGGCCCGGGCCATCAGGGCTCCCAGGTCATGGTCGGCCAGCAGCCGCCAGGTCAGCCAGGCCGCCCCCGCCAGCAGCAGCCACAGGCCCCAGGCCCGCAGGAACCGGCGGACGAAGGAGACCGGCCCCATCACCGCCAGCGCCGTGGCCAGGACGCCGAACAGCAGGGTCCAGAGGATCGGGTTGGACACCCCGAAGGTCTGCTTGGCCAGGGCGTCGGCGGCCTCGCGCATGGCGATGATCTCGAAGGCGCCCCAGCCGGTGAGCTGCAGGGCGTTGAGCGCGGCCGGGACCGCCGCCCCGCGCACGCCGAGCGCCGGCCTCAGATTCCCGATGGCCGAGAGCCCGGTGTCGGCCCCCACCACCCCGGCGGCGGCCAGCAGCACTACCCCCAGGATCGAGCCCAGGACGATGGCGGCGAGCGCATGGGGCAGACTGAGGCCCGGGACCAGGAAGGCGCCGGCCTGCAGCACCAGCAGGCCGATCCCCAGGCTGAACCACAGGGAGAAGGCGTCGCCCATGGCGAAGGCGCGGCGGGTCTGCGGGACCGGAGTCAGGGGATCATAGCTGTCGGCGGGGCTGGTCATGGCCAAGGTGTATCAGGCGTTCGCGCGACGGCCAGCCCGCTTGGGCCGCGACGGGCCTTGGGGTAAACTCCTGGCCATGAGCACCCTGCGCCGCCTGATCGACCTGCCCGGCATCGCCGACCTGGAATTCGCCTCGGTGATGAAGCCCGCCCTGCGCGAGCCGGGCGCGCAGGCGCAGTTCCCGCAGCTCGACGAGGTCAGCCGCGCCAATTTCGGCCTCACCCTGGACGAGGCCGACGAGGTGGCCCTGCCCGCCGACTGGGACAGGATCGAGCGCGAGTCCGAGCGCGACCAGGTGGAGGCCTTCGAGGCCGCCGGCTGGGACGTCACCGACAAGCGCCGCTCCCTGAAGATCCTGCCGCAGTTCAGCTTGCAGATGTGGCTGGCGATCCGCGGCGTGGCCGGCGCCCTGCCCTATCAGGCCGAGGAGGACCTCGAGGCCAAGATGGCGTCTTCCCTGGCCGCCGACGCCGTCAAGTTCCGCCGCGACCGCTAGAGTTCGGTCCCTTCTAGGCTGCGCGGCGGGTCGGTCGCGCGCGCGACACGGGGGTTCCCACCTCGAAGGCGCCCACCAGGGCGGCCAGGTCGGCGTGCTGGGACTTGAGCGAATGGGCCGCGGCGGTGGTCTGCTCCACCATGGCGGCGTTCTGCTGGGTGACCTGGTCCATCTGGTTGACCGCGGCGTTGACCTCGGAGAGGCCACCGGCCTGTTCCTGGGCCGAGGCCGAGATGGCGGTCACCGACTCTCCGATGGTCTCCACCCGCTTGAGGATGCGGGTCAGGGCTTCCCCCGTGCGGCCCACCAGGGTCACCCCCTCGCTGACCTTGCCGGAGGAGGCCGCGATCAGGGTCTTGATCTCCTTGGCGGCGCCGGCCGAGCGTTGGGCGAGCGCCCGGACCTCGGAGGCGACGACGGCGAAGCCGCGGCCCGCCTCGCCGGCGCGGGCGGCCTCGACCCCGGCGTTCAGGGCCAGCAGGTTGGTCTGGAAGGCGATCTCGTCGATCACCCCGATGATCTGGCCGATCTGGTTGGAGGAGGCTTCGATCTCCCCCACAGCGGTGACGGCGGCGGCCAGCACCTCCTCCGTCTGACGGGCGTCCGCGCGGGTCTCGGCCACCACGGCGTTGGCCTCGGCGGCGCGGCCGGCGGTCTGTTTCACGGTGACGGTGATCTGGTCGAGGGCCGCAGCGGTCTCCTCCAGGGAGGCGGCCTGGTGTTCTGTGCGGCGCGACAGGTCGTCGGCGGCGCTGGCGATCTCCTCGGCGCCCACCCCCACGCCCTCGGCCGCGGCGCCGATCCCGCGCATGGTCGTCTGCAGCTTCTCGGCGGCCTGGTTGAAGTCGCGCTTCAGAATCTCGTAGTCCGTGGCCACCTGCACCTGGACACGGTAGCCGACGTCGCCATCGGAGAGACGCGACAGGCCCTCGGCCAGGGCCTGGACCAGGACGTCCCGATCACGCTCGGCGGCCTGACGTTCGGCGTCGCGCTGGTCCTTGGACTTTTCCTCCTCGGCCCGGAGAGCCTCCTGGGCGACGCGTAGGTCGCGGCGTTCGAGGGCGGCCTCGCGGAAGACCACGATGGAGCGCGCCATCTCCCCCAGTTCGTCGGCGGAGACGGCGACGGGGACGGGCTTGTCGTAGTCGCCCGCCGCCAGATCCGACATGTAGGTCACCAGCACCGAGAGGGGGCGCAGGAGCTTGCGGCGCAGGATGGCGATCACCGCCACGCCGCCCAGCGCGGTCAGCAGAGCGGCCAGCCCGGTCAGGGCCAGGGCGCGGCGGCTGTCGGCGACCATCTTGGCTTCGGCGGCCGCGGCGTCCACGGCCTGGGCCCGTAGCAGCTTGGTCATTTCGCCCTGGGTGGCCTGGATGGCCTGGGTCATCTGGGCGGCTGCGGCGTCGAACTGCGGCATCATCGCATTTCCCCCCACAGGACCCTGGTCGACATAGGCGTGGGCCATGCTGACCCCGGTCTGATGGAAGGCGTCGAAGCTGGCGGTGGCCTGGTCGATGGCCGCCACCATGGTCGGGGCGCCGAGCTTGAGCGCCAGGGTCCGCGCGCGGGCGGCGTCGGCCTGGAAGGCGGCGGCGTTCTCCTCGGCCGCGGCCCATCCGTCGTCGAGGCCGTCGAGGCCTCGGGTGGCGGAGACGTCGGTGAGGAACTGCTGCACCTGGATGACGTCGATCTGAACCTGCTTGCTGGCCGAGACCAGCTCCAGGGTGGCGGCGGAGCGCTGGGCCGTCGCCGCGGTCTCCCGCTCGCGTTGCCGCTCGCCCATCAGGCCGATCAGGCCCTCGCCGAGGGCCGCCCCGGCGGCGAAGACCACCAGGGTGATGACGATGGCGGTGAGATAGCGCTCGATGGCCCGGGGCTTACGCGCCGGCTGGGGGGAGTTGGACATGGTTACGCCTGAGGTTTGCAGGGCGCAAAATAGTCATATCGGCACTTAACCAACCCATAAGGGGTCCGGTCAACGACAAATGTCCGGGCGCCAATTCCACGCCGAATACCTCATTGTGGGGATATTGGATCCCGAGGCCCTTGTATTCGCTATGCTCGAAATGGGCATATAAGACTCCCCGCCCTGGGGGGCGCGGCGGGGACGCCGCGGCGGTCCATCCACAGGAGGCAGGCGAGGCGGACAGGCCCCGCGGCGCTCCGCACCCAACGCTGTTTTTGCTGAGATATTTTCAGGCCGATCGGACGCCTAGCGCCCGCAAAGGTGTGGAGCGCCAATGGGCCCTCTAAGGATATTTTTACTATGAAAATTGAGGATTTCCGCAATCTTTAGGTCATGAATCCTTAGGTTTCCCAATCTATACATGACGTATAGTGAGTTTTTTATCGGGACAGACTGTGATTCTATTTGGGAACGGGGCCGGGCGGCTGCGAGGGCTTTGCATGGCGGCGGTCACCCTGGCCCTGGCGGGCGCGGCGGGCGCCCAGGCGGCCGAGGCCGAACTCCACAGTCCCGTCCTGACGGTCGCCCTGGACTACAAGCTCGACAGCGTCGGCGTCCTTCGCGGCGGCGCGGCGCGCGGAACCGACCTGCTCGACGGCCTGAACCTGAGCGCCGACCTGGACCTGGACCGCGCGGTCGGCTGGCGCGGCGGATCGGCCCATCTCGATCTGCTCAACACCAGCGGCGAGACCCCCAGCCTGCGGGCCGGCGCCCTGCAGGGGGTGGACGCCCTTGAGGTGTCGTCCCAGCGCCTGCGCCTCTACCAGGCCTGGCTGGAGCAGAGCCTGGCCGGCGGTCAGGTCAACCTGCGGCTCGGCTTCTCCGACATCAGCGGGGAGTTCGCGGTCGCTGATTCTTCGAGCCTGCTGCTCAATCCCAGCTTCGGCTTCGCGCCCGACTTCGCCGCCAGCGGCGCGGCGGCCTATCCCTCCACGTCGCTGGGCCTTCGCGTGCGGGTCGAGCCGAGCCCGACCACCTATCTGCAGGCGGCCCTGGTCAACGCCCGCACCGGCGTGCCCGGCGACGACGGCGGCGCCGACTTCAGCTTCGACGACGGATCGGTGCTGGTGGCCGAGGCCGGCGCCACCGCCCGCGGCAAGCTGGCCGTGGGCTATTGGCGCCTCACCCGCAAACAGGACGACCTCGCCACCCTGGACGCGGCGGGCCAGCCAGTCCGCCGCACGGCCCAGGGCGCCTACGCGCTCGTCGAACGGCCCCTGACCGAAGGCCCCGTCCGGGCGCTGACCGGCTTCCTGCGCGCCGGGATCGCCGAGGGTCGCACGGGCCCCTTCCGCGGCAGCATCCAGGCGGGCCTGCTGGCCGCCCCGGTCTTCGCCGGCCGCCCGGACTCCAGCCTCACCGTCGGGGTGACCTACGCCGCCCTGGGCCGCGCCTATCGGGACGCCTCGGTCCTGGCCGGCGGCCCCGTCCTCGATGCGGGCGAGACGGTGCTGGAGATGGCCTATTCCGACCAGATCACCGAGAAGGTGCGCCTGCAGCCAGGCCTTCAGTTCATCCGCCGCCCCGGCGGCGACCCCCAGGTGAAGGACGCGGTGGTGGCCTCCCTGAGGCTGGAGATCGCCCTCTAGGGTCAGAGAATTCGATGCTGCAGTATGGCGCGGTGGCGTTTCCGCGCTAGGGTCTGGCCCTTGTCTTCAAGGAACCCAGCATGCCCCGCTCTCCGGACTATCTCGGCGCTGTCGGCATCGGGGTCAGCGACCTGGCCCGCTCCGTCGACTTCTACACCCGCGTCCTGGGCATGACCCAGACCCAGACCTTCAAGCTCGACTACATGGACGAGGTGGTGGTGGCCTTCGAGGGCCGCACCGCGGTGGTGCTGATGCACTACACCGACGGCTCGGCGCGCAACTACACCGACAATCCGGTCAAGCTGGTCTTCTATGTCACCGACCCCAAGGCGGTGAGCGACCGGATCAAGGCCGACGGCCTGACCATCCTGCGCGAGCCCGCCCCCATCGCCACCCTGGGCGGGGCGGTGGTGGGCCTGGCCAAGGACCCCGACGGCTACACCATCGAACTGCTCCAGGCGCCGCCGCCGAAGAGCTAACCCGCCCGCGGATAGAGGATGATCTGGGTGCAGCGGAAGGCGGCCATCAGCTTGCCGGTGGCCGCGTCGGTGAGGGTGGCGTCCCAGACCTGGGTGGTGCGGCCGCCGTGCAGCATCTGGGCGGTGCAGACCACCGCACCCTCCCGCAGGGTGCTCATGAAGTTGCATTTCACCTCGGCGGTGGTGAAGCCGCTGGCCCCCTCCGGCCAGGCGGTGGAGACCCCGTAGGCGCAGAGGATGTCGGCCACCGACAGCAGGCAGCCCGCCAGCAGGAAGCCGGTATGGGCCACCAGGTCGGGCCGCACTTCGAACCTCCCCACCACGCGGCCGTCGGAGACCTCCGTCACCGTCAGGCCCAGATGGCCCGGCAGCTTGCCCTCATTGGCGCGGTTCAGGTCCTCGACGGAGGTGTTGTTGCTCGTGCCGGCCATGTCTCTCCCCTTCTTTGCGCCCATCTAGCGCAGAGCGCCGGGCCCGTGTCAGGGTCGCGGGGCGGAAAATGCGGAGGGCCGATGGCCGAGATGGACCTGAGCCAGGTGGCCGAGCGCCTGGCCGCGCGGCGTCCTGCGTCGGGGACCTATGTCGTCGGCGTCACCGGCGCCGTGGCCGCCGGCAAGAGCGTCTTCGCCCAGGCCCTGGCCGACCGCCTGGCGCGGGACGGCGCCCGGGTGGAGCTGGTCTGCACCGACGGCTTTCTCCTGCCCAACGCCCGGCTGGCGGAGCTGGAGCTCACCAACCAGAAGGGCTTCCCGCCCTCCTACGATCATGCCGCCCTGCGCGCGGCCCTGGAGGGCGTGCGCCGAGGCCCCACCGTCTTTCCCGGCTATTCCCACGTCACCTATGACGTCGATCCGGCGCTCGCCCGCACGCTGGATCCGCCCGACGTCCTGGTGATCGAGGGCCTGAACCTGATCCCCACCCACGGCCCCTCCCTGATCGACACCCTGGTCTATCTGGACGCCGACGAAGCCCACCTGGAGACCTGGTTCACCGTCCGCTTCATGGGCCTGTGGGAGGCCGCCGAGCACGACCCCGCCTCCTTCTACGCCCGCTTCCGCGGCATGAGCCGACCCGAGGCGGAGGGCCTGGCCAGGATGGTCTGGGAGAAGGTCAACCTGA
>NZ_JAUSLW010000040.1 GCF_030645195.1 Phenylobacterium sp.
TGGCCATGCTCGCGGCCGGGTTCGCCCTCTGCTACACCTTCCACGGCCTGATCATGCACAGCCTGGAGAACGCCGCCCTGCGCCGCGAGCTTGAGACCGTGCGCGAGGCCCAGCGGATCCTCATCGACCAGATGGAGCGCATGGACGCCCGGGTCGTGGAGGTGGTGGCCACCGTCACCGACGACGCCCTGCGCCGCTCCGAGGAGCTGACCGGCGAGGTCCACATGCTGGAGGACCTGGTCCAGCGCATGGGCCAGAGGCTGGAGGAGCGGATGGTCCAGGCCCCGCTGACCGCCCGCCACGCCCCGCAGCACCGCCAGTCGGCCGCCCTGCTGGAGACCATCCGCGAGGCCCTGGCCGAGAACCGCGTCGACCTCTACCTGCAGCCGGTCGTCGGCCTGCCGCAGCGGCGGACGGTCTTCTACGAGAGCTTCTCGCGCCTGCGCGACGCCACCGGCCGGGTGATGATGCCCGCCGAATACCTGGCCGTGGCCGAGCCCGAGGGCCTGGTCACCTCCATCGACAACCTGCTGCTGTTCCGCTGCGTGCAGATCGTCCGGCGGCTGGCCAAGACCGACAAGAAGATCGGCATCTTCTGCAACATCTCCACCTCCAGCCTGGCCGACGACAGCTTCTTCCCGCAGTTCCTCGACCTGCTGGCCGCCAACCGCGACCTGGCCGGCGCGCTGATCTTCGAGCTGGGCCAGGCGGCCTTCGACGCCCGCGGCGCGGTGGAGGCCCGCAACATGGGCAAGCTGGCCGACCTCGGCTTCCGCTTCAGCCTGGACAAGGTCGTGGACCTGGACCTGGACTTCCAGGACCTGGCCCGCTCGGACGTGAAGTTCCTGAAGATCGGGGCCCAGTTCCTGCTGAGCCAGCTTGTGGAGACCGACGAAGGTCTGGTGCTGAAGTCCATGCCCGACCTGGCGGCCCAGGACTTCGCGACCCTGACCCGCCGCTACGGGGTGGAGATCATCGCCGAGAAGGTCGAGGAGGAGCGCCAGATCGTCGACATCCTCGAGCTCGACATCGCCTATGGCCAGGGCCACCTGTTCGGCGAGCCCCGGCCGATCAAGGACGCCGTCCTGGCCGAGACCGATCCCCCCGCCGAGTTCCTGCGCAGCACCCTGCGCCGCCGCGCCGGCGGCGGACGCCACTAAGGCCTAATTCCTCCCCCAGCGCGAAGCGCGGTTCGGGGGAGGTGGATCGTGGCCGGAGGCCGCGAGACGGGAGGGGGTTTGGCCCTTGCCGTCTGCACGGCCCCAGCCCCTTCCACCGCTTCGCG
Organism: Phenylobacterium sp.; assembly: GCF_030645195.1. Lineage (GTDB taxonomy): Bacteria > Pseudomonadota > Alphaproteobacteria > Caulobacterales > Caulobacteraceae > Phenylobacterium. The sequence continues at coordinate 1,286 of NZ_JAUSLW010000040.1, forward strand.
GTCCCCCTCCCCCGGAGGGGGAGGAATTTGGAGCGCATTGACCCGCCGGGCCAGCGCCTTTACCGCCCGATCCCATGACCAAGCTGATCTCCGGACTCTCCGCCCTCACCGACCGCTACGACGTGATCCTCTCCGATGTCTGGGGGGTGATCCACAATGGGCGCGAAAGCTTCCCCGCCGCCTGCGGGGCGCTCGCCCGCTGGGGCGAGACCAAGGGACCGGTGGTGCTGATCTCCAACTCGCCGCGGCCATCCCACTCGGTGGTCCCGCAGCTGGACAGCCTGGGGGTCCAGAGGGCGACGTGGCAGGCCTTCGTCACCTCCGGCGACGCCACCCGGGTGCTGCTGGGCGAGCGGGCGCCGGGCCCGGCCTGGACCGTCGGCCCCGACCGCGACGCCCCGCTCTATGAGGGCCTGGGCCTGGCCTATGCGGGCCATACCGACGCCGCCTTCATCTCGGTGACCGGCCCCTATGACGACGAGGTCGAGGGCCCCGGCGACTACCAGGAGCGCTTCGAGGCCGCCGCCCGCCGGGGCCTGACCATGATCTGCGCCAATCCCGACATCGTGGTGCAGCGGGGCGACCGGCTGATCTATTGCGGCGGGGCGCTGGCCCAGCTGTATTCCAGCCTCGGCGGCGAGGTGCTGATGGCCGGCAAGCCCTACGCGCCGATCTACGACCTGTGCCTGGTGGAAGCCGAGCGGCTGCTGGGCCGGCCGGTGGACCGGGCCCGGGTGCTCTGCATCGGCGATGGCCTGCCCACCGACGTCAAGGGCGCCAACGACCAGGGCCTGGACGTGCTGTTCGTCGCCAGCGGCATCCACGGCGCCGAGACCATCGGCCCCGACGGCCTCGACGCCAAGGCCGTGGAGGACCTGCTGGCCGCCGACGGCCTGACGGCGACCTACGCGATCGCCGACCTGGTCTGGTAGCAAGCTGCAATTCCTCCCCCAGCGCGCAGCGCGGTCGGGGGAGGTGGATCGTGGCCGCAGGCCGCGAGACGGAAGGGGTTCGGGCCGCGGAACCGGCACAGCCCTAGCCCCCTCCACCGCTTCGCGGTCCCCCTCCCCCGATGGGGGAGGAACTCAGCGGCCCCTACTTCACCCGCTTGAGCGTGCTCGGCAGGGCGTCGGGCAGGGGCTTCATGTCGCCGTCCAGAACCTTCAGCGCCTCGTCATCACCGACCCGCAGGAAGTGGCGGGCTCCGTTGGGCTTGTCGGGGTCAAGCTCGTAGACCGTGGCGTCCGGGTCGACGGCGTCGCCGCGCAGGGTGCCCCACTTGCCGGTGGTGGTGAAGGGCGCGCCGCGCTCCAGATAGGTCTCCACCAGCCGGTAGGTCCCGTCGCCGGAATAGGGGGCGTCGCGGGTCAGGGTCAGGTCGGTCTTCAGGCCGGGACAGTCGGCGCAGGGCAGCAGGCCCGAGAAGCTCATGGTCAGGGCCTCGGCGGCGGGCGCCGGCGCGGGGGTTCCGGCGGCGGGTGGGGAACAGGCTGCGAGCGCTGTCAGGACGAAGGCCAGGGCCAGGTTTCTCATCATCGCCTCCCGATCGGACTTGCCAGCCTGCCTCGGACGCCCGATCTCGTCCAGGGCTTCGCTTGAGCGCTCAAGGCGGCTAAGGAAGCCGGGGCTGAAGGAACCGCGCGTGCAGGGACTGTTCTTCGAAGATCTGAGCCTCGGCCAGTCGGCCGAGACCACAAAGGTTGTCACCGCCAATGACGTGGAGGCCTTCGCCGCCGTCTCGGGCGACACCAATCCCGTCCATCTGGACGAGGACTACGCCAAGACCACCACCTTCCAGACCCGCATCGCGCACGGCATGCTGTCGGGCGCCTATATCTCGGCGGTGATCGGCACGAAGCTGCCGGGCCCGGGGTCCATCTATCTGTCGCAGTCGATGCGTTTCCGCCGGCCGGTGAAGCTGGGGGACGCCGTGGTGACCCGGGTGACGATCCAGGCCCTGGACGAAGCCCGCGGCCACGCGACCCTGGCCACCCTCTGCCAGGTGAACGGCAAGACCGTGGTGGACGGCGAGGCCGTGATCATGGTCCCCCGGAAGGGCGCCTGAGCCCCATGCGTATCGTCGACGGCTGGAAGGACCTGGCGGAGAGCGACCGCGGCGCGGCCGTGGCGCTGGGCAATTTCGACGGCGTGCATCGCGGCCACCAGAGCGTCATCGCGCTGGCCGCCAAGGCCGCGGGCCAGCTCAAGGCGCCCCTGGGGGTGATCAG
>NZ_JAUSLW010000048.1 GCF_030645195.1 Phenylobacterium sp.
GCCGACCTGAAGCGTCACCGGGGCGCCTTCCCGAAGGCGACCTGGACCCGTGAGGACGGGACCTCCTCGGAGGTGGTGGTCTGGTGCTCCAACGACTATCTGGGCCAGGGCCAGAACCCGCTGGTGCTGGACGCCATGCACCAGGCCATCGAGGAGGCTGGCGCAGGCTCGGGCGGCACCCGCAACATCTCCGGCACCACCCACTACCATGTCGAGCTGGAGGCCGAGCTGGCCGACCTGCACGGCAAGGAAGCGGCCCTGCTGTTCACCTCGGGCTATGTCTCCAACGAGGCCTCGCTGTCGACGCTCTACAAGATCCTGCCGGGCCTGATCGTCTTCTCCGACGAGCTGAACCACAATTCGATGATCTCCGGCATCCGGGCCGGCAAGCGCGAACAGCGCCGGGTGTTCCGCCACAACGACCTGGCCCACCTGGAGGAGCTGCTGGCCCGCGAGCCCCTGGAGGCGCCCAAGCTGATCGCCTTCGAGAGCGTCTATTCCATGGACGGCGACATCGCCGACATGAAGGGCATGGTGGCCCTGGCCAAGAAATACCACGCCATGACCTATCTGGACGAAGTCCACGCGGTGGGCATGTACGGTCCCCGCGGCGCCGGGGTGGCCGAGCGTGACGGGGTGATGGACCAGATCGACATCATCGAAGGCACGCTGGCCAAGGCCTTCGGGGTGATGGGGGGCTATATCGCCGCCGACGCCATGATCGTCGACGCCATCCGCTCCCATGCTGACGGCTTCATCTTCACCACCTCCCTGCCGCCGGCCCTGGCCGCAGGCGCCGTGGCCTCGATCCGCTATCTGAAGGACCACAACGAGGTCCGCGTCGCCCACCAGGAGCGGGCCTGCGCCCTGAAGGCCAAGCTGGCCAAGGCCGGCCTGCCGGTGATGCCCTCGGAGAGCCACATCGTCCCGGTCCTGGTGGGCGACCCCCACCACTGCAAGATGATCAGCGACATCCTGCTCGAAGAGCACGGGGTCTATGTCCAGCCCATCAACTACCCCACCGTCCCACGCGGGACCGAGCGGCTGCGCTTCAC